>CAYRXS010000453.1:0-3566 GCA_964428225.1 uncultured Planctomycetaceae bacterium | reverse complement strand
CCGGCACGATCCCGGGGTGGTCGAGCTGCCCGGTGATGCGCGCCTCCTCCACGAATCGACCCAGGGAGGATCGACTCCCCGGGCTCGGGGCGTCGCTGGCGGGAGGCAGGAAGTCGAGGGCCACCTTGAGCGCCAGCTCCCGGTCCAGGCTGCGATCCCGGGCTCGCAGGACCACGCCCATGCCGCCGCGGGCGACCTCGCCCAGGCAGGCGTAGCGATCCACCTCGGGGGCCCAACGGGCGAGCGCGGAGGATGCCGGTCGCGTCCGGCGGAAGCGTCCATCGGGGTCGCTCTCGTCCACGTACTTGTCGAGGAGGTGCTGGGCAAAGTCGAGGGAGATCCAGGGCGGCTCCTCGTCGAAGGGCATCGCGCTCCACCGCCTCCTCGCCTCGGCCAGCTCCGCCGCCAGCTCGGGGCGAGCCCGGCACAGTGCGTCGAAGCCCTCGTCCGGGTCGCCGTCGTGCTCCAGCAGGTAGCGGCAATAGACCTCCTCGGCCTCGCTCAGGGCCGCTCCGGTCCCCTCGCTCCGTCGACTCCCGGCGGAGCTCATGGGGCGAGCCTCCGGGCGGGCCGCAGGCCGACCGTGGCGGCCTTGATCGCTCGTCCGCCGGGCGAATCGGCCTCTCTCCGCCCGCTGTTGTAGCTCCCTCCACGAACGGGGCGCGATTCGTCCTCCAGCTTCGGTCCCCGGCACCATTCGGAGACGTTGCCGAAGAGGTCATGGAGCCCGTAGCCGTTGGGGGTCCCTTCGCCCACCGGCCGGTGGTGCCGGAGGTGCGGGAAGAGGGTGCCGGGGGCGCGCTCCGCGCATGGGATCGGCTCGCCGTCCGCAGGAGGCTCGCCAGGCTCCCCTCCGCCGCGCGCGGCGTGCTCCCACTCCGCGGCCGTCGGCAGGTCGAGCCTCAGGTGGTGCACCAGCCAGGTCGCGCTCTCCCAGCTCATCTGCTCGGCGGGGTGCAGCCGGCTCAGACCGAGGTGGCGCAGGTACTTGCCCTCGGGATCGAAGTAGCTCCGCTGGAGGGCGTGGCGACCCCATTGCGCCTGGGTCATCTCGAACTTGGAGAGGAAGAAGGGCTCCAGCTCCGCGCTGCCGGGGATGAGCACCAGGACCAGCGCATCCTCTTCGCGCGGAACCGGGACCTCTCCCGGGCGCCAGGTGGGCAGCTTTCCGGTCCTCAGATCCGCGAACTCCCACAGGCCCGTGCGAGGATCGCGGCCGAGGGGAGCGAGACCTGGCTGAGCCCGGATTCGGAGGCCGCGGTAGAGGGGGCAGGCACTCGGGTCGGCGATGGACTCGGTCGCGCCCCTCCAGGCGGCTCCCCACTCGAGCTCGAAGCCCTCCTGCAGCCAGCGCAGGTACTCGACCTCCCGCGCGAGATCGGCGAGCACGCCGCTCGGCTCGGTGGGATTCTCGTGATCCCGCGCCGATCCCTCCTGAGCGAAGGCCTTGAGCTTCCGGACCAGCTCTTCGAGCAGCGCATGGCGTGCGCGCAGGCTCTCCCCCGCGGCCCGGAGGCCTGCCTGCCGGCGGAGCCAGACGCTTCCATCCCGGTTCTCCTCGGCCAGCGAGGGGAGCTTGGCCCGCAGGGTCGGGAGCCCGATCTCCTCGAAGCCGGCGGCCCTCCAGCCGTCCTCTCGCTCCACTCTGCGCCGGAGGGCGACCTCCCAGTCGCTGTGTCTCCAGTGGTTCGCGGCCCGGAATCTCGCTCCGGGGGGGCTCCAGGAGCGGTCCGGATCGACGCCCTCGAGATCTCGCCGCAGTCCATCGAGCCTCTCCTGGTACCGCGGCAAGCGCCTCTCCGCGAGGTCCGAGGCATTTGAGAGCCAGTCGCTCGAGCTCTCGAGGAGCAGCGCTTCCCGATCCCAGAGCTCCTCGGCCCGCTCGCAGAGGTTCGAAAGGAGCTGCCTGCTCACGAGCACCTCCTGCTCGCGGTCGATCTTGGCCAGGATCGTGAGGGTGGCCAGGAGCCCGGTCGCGGCCATGACCAGCGTGACGGTGAGTACGGCCGCCACGGACCGGTGTCGCGCGATCCACTTGCGCAGCGCGAGCCATGTGCCGGCGCCGTGAGCGCGGACCACCCTCCCCTCGGTGTACGCGCGCAGCTCGTCCGCGAGCTCACCGGCGTTCGGATAGCGCTCCAGCGGATTCGTCGAGGTCGCCTTGTCGCAGATGGCGACGAGCTCCGCGGGCGCGCTCCGGGCCATGGTCGCGACGAGCAGCTCTCGCAGCATCCCGCCCAGGGCCGACACGTCCTCGCGGGGATCGTACGGCCCGGGCTCGCCCGCCGGCCCCTCTTCCGGCCCGGCCACCGGGGCGCAGGAGTCGAGATCGAGCTCGGGGTGGAGGGTGGGTTGCAGGTTTCCGGGATCGGGCGGGTGCTCCGCGCCGGCCCGGAGCCAGTGCAGGACCTGGACCTCTCCGAAGTCGCCGACGACGACGCGATCCGTGCCCAGGCCTCCGTGGCTCACGCCGTTCGCGTGGGCGAAGGCGACCGTTCCACACGCCTTGCGCAGGGCGTCCAGCGCCCGCTCGGCGCTCCAGCCGTCGCTCCCGCTGCGGGCGAGCTCGAAGACCTCCTGCAGGGATCGCCCGCGCGGCCGGCGCAGGGCGAAGAAGGCACGCCCCCCCGCGTCGAGGCCGCACTCGTGCACCGGCGGCATGCCCGGATGCTCGAGCCGGGAGGTGAGCATGGCTTCCCGGAGGACGGCTTCGGGCGAGACGCCGCCAGGAGAGAGGCGCAGCGCGACGGGGCGATCGAGGTCGTCGTCCCAGGCCTCCACGAAGGCCCGGCTCGCGGCCCGGGTGCCGAGGGGTCGGTAGCGGCCGCCGGTCGCGGCCTCGCGCCCCTCCTCTCCTCGCAGCGCGCCCGACTCGGCCGACCACAGGCTCGGACCCTCGCTCAATCCCTCCTCTCCCAGGCGCGACAGCCGCGCGCGCAGCGAAGCGCTCGGGGGAGATCCCGCGCGGCGCAGCTCCTGGTAGTGTCGCCGGAGGACCCGCAGCTCATCGGCCGGCTCGGATGGGGCCCCCGGGTGGCCCCCGGCCTCCTCTCCCCCGGCCAGCAGGAAGCGGATGAAGTCGCGCTCGCGCGCCGACAGTCCACGGGTGGCCCCAGCTCCCTCCGATCCCTCCATGGGGCTCCATGGTAACGCGGCGCGCCCTCACGGCGGGCTCGATCGGGCGGGCGAGCCCCGACGCGGGTGGAATCTGCCATAATGCTCCAGCTGCGGCCGTTGGCCGCGTAGGACCGTGACCGCTTCCGAGGATGAGAGACTCGAGGACGAGGGCGACGAGCGCTCGGAGGCCCTGCTGTCCCGCTTCGCGCGCGGGGACGACCGGGCCCTCGGGGAGCTGGTTCAGCGAGAGGCCCCCCGGATCCTCCGCCGCGCCCGGGCCCGCATGAAGGGTCGGATCCGGCGCCGCCTGGGCGCCAGCGACATCCTCCAACTCGCCGCGGCCGACCTGGTGCAGCTGCGCAGCCGCTTCGAGAACCAGGGGATGCCCGCCTTTCGGGAGATGGTGATCACCATCGTGGACCGGACCCTGGCCAACGAGATCGAGCGCG
>CAYRXS010000452.1:0-3578 GCA_964428225.1 uncultured Planctomycetaceae bacterium | reverse complement strand
CCACACAACGGGGCCCGGCGGGCCCCAACACTTCGCTTTCATCCGAGGCACGGTCCGGAATCTCGCCAGGGGTGAGCGGTCGACCGCACGTTCCGCGAAGGGCCGATTCGGATCCGGGGGAACGCCTCTCCGCTCCCGGACGTCACCGGACCCGGATTCGTGATCGGGGAGAGTCCGGAGCGCGACGCGCGGCGGTCGCGGCTTGCCGCGTCGCGGTCGCCGCGTGGCGCGCGACCGGTGCGATCGAGGCTCCGATCTCGACGACTTCTTCAACCGATCTTCGGATTGTCCTGATGGGAAGCGCGGCGGCCTCGCGCGACGGACGGGGCTCCGGCTCGGGTTCCCCCCATATTCCTATTGCGCGATCCTGGTCCAGGTCGTACCAAAGGGGCGACGACACTCGAATGTCCCGCGTCCAGCCTGGACGAGAGAGCAGTCCGGGACGCCCCTTTCTTGAAAGAACCGAAGAACTGGAGATTGGCCACCATGGTTCATCACCCCATCCGCTCGAGCATCCTCGCGGTGTGCACACCGCTCGCCCTGGCGACGATCGTCGCCGCGCAGAATCCCCCCCAGATCAACGAGATCCGCATCGACCAGCCGAGCACCGACAACGACGAGTACTTCGAGCTCGCCGGCGATGCCAGCCTGTCTCTCGACGGTCTGACGTACATCGTGATCGGCGACGGCAGCGGCGGCAGCGGCGTCATCGAGGCCGTGATCCCCCTGGCCGGTCTGGCCATCATGCCCGACGGCCTCTTCTGCGCCGCTGAGTCGACGATGACCATCGCCGTGCCCGACTACATCACCAGCCTCAACTTCGAGAACAGCGACAACGTCACCCACATGCTGGTCGAGGGTTTCACCGGCGCGAACGGTGACGACCTCGACACCGACGACGACGGCACCCTGGACGTCACGCCCTGGACGGCGATCGTCGACTGTGTCGCGCTGGTCGAGGATCCCGCCGGCGGAGATCACTTCTACTGCGGCGCGCAGGTGGGCCCCGACGGCACGTATGTCCCGGGCCACGTCCTGCGCTGCCCGGACGGCGTCGGCAACTGGCTGATCGGCAAGTACGACCTGGGCGCGTGCGGGCTCGACACGCCCGGCGACCCCAACCAGTGCACGCAGGGCATGGCCACGTTCCGCAACGACACCGGCGGAACGAACACGACGGGCTACGTGGCCGTGGCGCCGATCATCGACACCACCTGGACGGCGACCGTCGACCTGTCGGGCACGACGAACGGACTCGGTGGCATCGCCAGCTTCGAGACCACCGCCGAGGTGTATCTCCCGGGCATCGGCGACTACCTCCTCGTCAACATCCTCGATCCCGGCGGCGATGTGATCGGTCTCGTGCCCCAGTCGGGCGCGGGCGTCCTGACCTGGAACCTCGACCTCCCCTGTGACCCCTCCGTCCTCGGCTCGTTCGTCGCGACGCAGGGCTGGGGATTCGGCGGCGCCGACGGTATCACCCTGCACAACGCCTACGACCTCGTCGTCGGCTGGTATTGATCCACCTCTCGCCCCGCCCGGAGGTGTCGCCTCCGGGCGGTGGTTGATCCGGCCGTTCGGACCGCAGCGATCTCGCGGGAGCCGGTCGTCTCGATCGGACCCGCGCGATCTGCATTTGTCTCGAGGGCAACGGGCAAGTCATTGCCGTTCGGGACGATCATCTCCCACGTGCGGTGACCGCTCAGAGCACGATCCGGACATGGACCGGGTTCGAGACGAAGTCGTAGATGCCGAGCAGCCCGTAGGCGAAGCTCGCGGTCAGGCCGATCGTCGCGAGGGGCAGGGGGCCCCGGGTATCGAAGGTCGCCGTGGCATCGCCTCCGTCATCCAGGGTACCCAGGAACGAGGCGAAGTAGGGACTGTTCAGATTCTCGACCACCAGGCTGGTGAACGAGTCCCAGTTGAGAGGCAGCACGACGTAGCCGCCGGTGAGGGGAGTCCCGGGGGTGACGCCGCTCAGACTGCCCAGCAGTGCGTAGTAACGCTGGGCATTCGACAGGCCGGCATTCAGACTGAAGGTCGTGGCTCCACCCGAGGTCGCCGAGATCTCCGTCGTGCTCAGGTTCAGGCGGCCGCCCGGCAGGACCTCGGCGCTGCCTTCATAGGGAATGCAGTCCGCGTGGGTCACCGTGACGAGGAGATCGCCCGTGGAAGCCGGCGTCACATCCAGCGTCACTCGCCCGTTCGAGTCGGTCTTCCCGACCGCATAGACGTCCCCCTCCTTGCACAGGCAGACCGTCGCCCCATCGAGGGCGGCACCCCCGTCTCTGGCCGTCACGGTGAAGGGAGTAAACACGCCGGTCCACAGGGCGCTCTCGTGGGTGACCGTCAGGTCACGCGGATCGGCCCTCCAGACCCTCAGCTCGGGATCTCCGAGGAGCGTGATCTGCGTGAAGCAGAACCGATCGTAGGGCTCGGTGTCGTCGAAGATGGCGACGTTCTTGCACTCCGTGAAGCAGGCGCCCAGCGTCTCGTATCTCTTCCCGTCGCCGAAAAGCGCGATGTAGAAGCTGTGATCCTGCAGGATGGTGAAGTGATCGTAGTCGGGTGGAGCGCCGCTGATTCCCCACCGCGTGTTGCCGATGAATGCAATGCCACCTCCGTTGGCGTTCCTCACGAAGGACTCACCGATGCACGTGAATGCGGGATAGTCGGCCGGGAAGCAGCCATACGCGAAGAGGATCGTCTGGCGATCCCCGTTGGCGAGGGCATTGATGTCACTCTGCTCCACGAGCTCGCCATGAGAGATCCACCCGCCGTCCATCACGTTCGTGTTGCAGTGTCCACCGTGATTCACGAGGTGATGCCCATCGTCCAGATAGGCGAGCATGTCCGCCTTGTGCGAGCCGGGCTCGCTGTCGTATTCGGAGTGGAACGTCCAGCTCGGCGGCAGCTCGGCGCGCATCATCTCCTTGCTGTTCTCCCCCCAGGCGTCTCCCGGACTCACGTTGTCGAATCCGATGAAGGTCACATGTCTGGCATAGTCGCTCCGCGGAGGATCCGTCTCGTAGGTGAACACCTTCCCCAGATAGGTCGCGATCTGGCTCGGGGACCGCACGGACACACGCCCGATCCGCACCTCGCATTGCCAGTCCTCGTCGTAGTCGGCGTAATACGTGTCGTTGGGAGTGTCCGCGGTCGTGAACCCGGGAAGGACGATGGTCCGCACGTGATTCGGGATGGTGTTCGTGTCGCCGCCCAGCAACACCGATCGAGCTCCCCAGTCTTCCTGGGCATCGCGAACGAAGGCGCGGATCTTGTCCACATCGGTGCCACCATAGTTGGCGAGGATCCACTCCGTGGTGACGATGACGGTCGGCACACCGCACCTGGTCCTCCAATCGGCCAGGGGCTGGAAATCATCGACCCAGGCGTCCCTCGTCACGATGACATGGTCGTGCTGGCCCGGGGGAAGCCGCGCGGGTGCCGATCCGCCGGCGCCCCTCGTGCTCGGGGAAACGTCGATCGAGTTGACCACCATTCCCCTGAGCATCTCCTCGTTGTCGGCTCGACCGGCGGCGGAGATGTTCTCGGACATGTAGTCCCCGCACACGTAG
>CAYRXS010000451.1:0-3613 GCA_964428225.1 uncultured Planctomycetaceae bacterium | reverse complement strand
TGGCGGGAGCCTCATGACTCACATAAGATCTGGCACCGGTTTCGGGGGCTGGTCAGGATCGTGCTCTACGTCCTCTACCGCCACGCGCTCCTGACCGGCGACCTCGCGTGGCTCGAGGAGCGCTGGCCCGTCGTCGAGCGCATCGTGGCCGCGATCCGGAATCTCCGCGAGCGCTCGCGCGAGGATCCGGAGGCGATCTGGGCGGATCTCCTGCCCCCCGGCTTCCCCGATGGGGGAGTCGGCGGCGTCCACCCCGAGTACACGAACGTCTACTGGTGCCTCGCGGGGCTTCGGGCCGCGTGCGAAGCCGCCCTTCTGCTGAAGCGGTTCGACGAGGCGGCGGAGTGGCGCGAGGAGTACCAGGACTTTCTCGCCGCCTTCCGCGAGCGCTCGATCCCCACCCGCATCGATCAGGGCGACGGGACCTACGCGCTTCCGATCCTGATGGAGCCCGATCCGAACATGGATCCCGTGCGCGGCCAGTGGGCCTTCTGCCACGCGGTGTATCCCGGGCAGGTCTTCCCGCCTTCGGATCCGCTCGTGCGCGGGAACCTGCGCCTGCTCGACGACGCGGAGTGCGAGGGACTCGTGTTCGGCACCGGGTGGCTGGCGAAGGGCATCTGGAACTACTTCGCCTCCTTCTACGCCCATGCGCACCTGTGGGCGGGGCACGGGGAGAAGGCGGCGGACGTCCTGTACGCCTTCGCGAACCACGCCTCGCCGCTCGGCGCCTGGCGCGAGGAGCAGATGCCCCGGGGCGAGGGCGAGCGGATCGTGGGCGACATGCCCCACAACTGGGCGAGCGCGGAGCTCATCCGGCTCGTGCGCGACCTGATCGTGCTCGAGCGGGGCGACGAGCTCCATCTCCTCCAGGGATTGCCGCGCGCCTGGCTCGAGCCCGACGCCATGCTGCGTTTCGAAGGGGTGGAGACGGATTTCGGTCCGGTCGACGTCCGGTTCGACGTCGACGCGAACGGCACTTCGGCGACGCTGTCGCTCGTTCCGCACTGGCGGAATCCTCCTTCGCGCATCGTCGTCCACGTCGGGGCGTGGGCGAGGGATGCGACGGTGGCGGAATCGTCAGTCTCCGGACTCTACGGGGCCGCCTTCTCGCTGTAGGCGCCCGGACTACCTCCAGACCGGTGGCGCGGTAAGATGGGCTTCGTGGTGAACACCCTCTCTCGCATCGCGGCCGTTGCGGTGATCGCTCTCGTCGGCGTGGCGAACGCATCGAGCATCGACTCGTCACGCGACGAGCACACGCGGCTCCAGCAGCAGATCGACTTCTACTACGCGAACGAGATGCCGTCGCGGCTGGTCGACGAGGCGCTGCGCCGGGACGCCCTGATCTGGCCGAGCGACCGGGATCCGCTCGATGTCGTCCTGCGACGAGCTCGTGCTCTGCGGGAGCATCTCGCGGGAATGGACGGGGCACCGGACCTGGGACCCGAAGCCGACCGTCTGGCGCGACTCGAGCAACGCGCGGACGCCCTGGGCCTCGACCAGCCCGACGCGCGACGCGCGCTGTTCGACGAGGTCGTGCGCCTGCGCCGCGCGATCGCTCTGAAGAACCCCCTGCTCGACTTCGACGACATCGTGTTCCTGACCCACCACAAGCAGGGACGCGGCGAGCGGCACATGGTCGACCAGTACGAGGGGCACAACGCGAAGCCCGGCGGCGGGATCCACGTCCTGCGGAACGCGTTCGGCGAGCGGCCGGAGGTGGTCGACGTGCTCGACGACGCCGTGGTCGCCAACGGACGGCTGAAGGGGCAGCGCCTGACCGGCGGCTCGTTCATCTCGCTCGAGCTGGACTACGACGCTCGCACGATCTACTTCGCCTGGACCCAGGCGAAGGACGTTCCGCCCGGCGCTTCCTGGGAGGGGCAGTTCTGGACGGCCGAGGAGGCGAAGGCGGGTCGGCTCCCACACTACTACTGGAGCGAGGAGACCTGCTACCACGTCTTCCGCGCGAGCCTCGACGGGAGCGAGCTCGTCCAGCTCACCGACGGCCCCTGGAACGAGTTCGATCCCTGCGTCCTGCCCAGCGGCCGGATCGCGTTCATCTCCGAGCGGCGCGGCGGCTTCCTGCGCTGCGGAGCTCGCCCCAATCCCACCTACACGCTGCACGGGATGATGCCCGACGGCAGCGACGTCATTCCCCTGAGCGCGCACGAGACCCACGAGTGGCATCCCAGCGTCACCAACGACGGCATGATCGTCTACACGCGCTGGGACTACGTCGATCGCGACAGCGACATCGCGCACCACCCGTGGATCTGCGGCCCCGACGGTACGAATCCCCGCGGCTTCCACGGCAACTACCCCGCTTTCCGCGAACACCGCCCCTGGATGGAGCTGGCCATCCGCGCGATTCCCGGGTCGCACAGGTTCGTCGCCACCGCGGCTCCGCATCACGGCGAGAACTACGGCTCCCTGGTGCTGATCGATCCCCGCATCGAGGACGACGGGGCGTGCAGTCAGCTCGAGCGGCTCACTCCCGACGTGCAGTTCCCCGAATCGGAGCTCGCCCCCGGAGTCCCCGGCCCGCCCCACAAGGGCGGCGCCCGGCGCGGGCAGGTGTACGGGCAACCGTGGCCCCTGAGCGAGGACTTCCACCTCTGCGTCTACGATCCGCTCGAGAAGCACTACGGCATCTGCCTGCTGGACAGCTTCGGCAACCGGATCCCGCTCTACACGGACCCCGAGGTGCCGTGCCTGGATCCGATCCCCCTGAAGCCTCGGGAGCGTCCTCCGGTCCTTCCCTGCCGCACGACGCAGGCGGTCGCCGATCGCCACGCCGAGGCGGACGAGGAGTTGGCGACGATCGCGGTGATGAACGTCTACGACGCGGATTTCGACTGGCCCGAGGGCGCGGAGATCGCGGCCCTGCGCGTCGTGCAGCTCTTCCCCAAGACGACGCGCAAGGCGGACGAGCCGTCGATGGGCGTCGGGAACCAGTCCCTGGGGCGGGGCGTGCTCGGCACGGTGCCGGTCGAGGCGGACGGCTCGGCCTTCTTCGAGGTGCCGGCCGACGTTCCCGTGTACTTCCAGGCCCTCGACGAGCGAGGTCGAGCCGTGCAGACGATGCGCTCCTTGACCTACGTGCATCGGGGCGAGCAGATGACCTGCCTCGGCTGTCACGAGCCGCGCGCGAGTGCTCCGCCCAGCGCGCGGGCGGGAGTGCCGCTGGCCCTGCGTCGCCCTCCTCGCGAGCTGAACGGAGACGTGGAGGGTTCCTGGCCCCTGACCTTCCCGCGCCTGGTGCAACCCGTGCTCGACGCCCACTGCACGGCGTGCCACGAGGAGCGGGAGGACGCGCCGTCCCTCTCGAGCGAGCCCGCGGGGCACGGCTGGTCGCGGGCGTACCACACCCTGGCGCCCCTCGCCTGGGCCAAGCACGGAGGAAACGGCTGGCTGAGCCGCAACGAGACCAGCTACTCCGTGCCGGGCCGCGTCGGCGCCCTCGGTTCGAAGCTCCTGCCGCTCCTGGAAGCGGGACACCACGACGTCGCGCTCTCTCCCGAGGAGATGTACCGCATCACCCTGTGGCTCGACCTGAACAGCAACTTCTACGGCGTCTACCACGACCTCGCGGACCAGGCGCAGGGTC
>CAYRXS010000450.1:0-3624 GCA_964428225.1 uncultured Planctomycetaceae bacterium | reverse complement strand
GCTGGGTGACGGACGACTCCGGGACGCGGGTTCGATTCCCGCCGCCTCCACCATTACCCTGGAATGATGTTCTTGGGGCGTACGATGGCCCAAGGGCGTGACATGAAGCGACTCCTTGTCCTGACGTTTCTGCTCGTGGTGTCGCTCGGGATCGCACTCTTCGTTTTGCTGCCCGATCGGGAGGCTGAAGAGGACGTTGCCGGAACTGCAGCTCCGCCCGCCGACCGAGTGGCCTCCCCGCCAATCGGGGACCCAGAATCCGAGCTTGTGGAGTCGGTGGTGCAGCCAGAGCCCACCAGGGAACCCGTGGTGACGCAGCCCGACACCGATCGGCCGTCCACCGACCCGGAGATCGACGAGATCGTCGTGCACGGCACCATCGTCGTAGTCGACGCGCAGGGCATCGAGCACGGGGAAGAAGATGGCTCCTTCGGCCCCATCGTCTGGAAGGGAGACATGGGGGCGCATGGCAACCCGGTGGACGTCGTTGACGGTCGATTCGAATTGCGGATGGTCCGCGGTCAGAAGCTCGGATTCCGCAAGCTGGTTCTGGGGGGTCGTCCAGCGCGCGTCCAACCCGAGACCTCGCTCGACATAGATGCCGGAACCACGATTGACGTGCGTGCGGCGTGGGCTCCCACGATCCGGCTGCGAATCGTGGACGCCGTGACCGGCGCCGATCTCCGAGGCGTAACCATCGTGCGAGCCTCCGAGCGACCCAGTTGGGGGGTGGAGGGAGGACCAGCCGACGGTGAGCACGTGGTCTGCACCGATCGCGCATCGCCACTCGCCCTTGCTCCTGCGGAGAGCGGAGTGGCGGAGGAGCGATGGGGCGTCACCCTCTGGGCCGGCGCATCCGGCTACACCTGGGAGTCGACGCGGTGCCATTGGGACACGAAGGAGGAGCTCACGCTTGCCCTGCAGCCCTCGGCCGAGCTGGTGGTTCATCTCGACAACTACGCCCCGCCGCCAGGCGAGCCCTCCTCGGATCTGGAGAAGCCGTACTTCAACAATCCCGGCCGCGAGCCGATTCCGCAGGCAGCGCCTACCCTCTGGCCTATGCTACGCGTACGCGAGGCGCCCGACGTGGCCCGGATCGTGGAGGAAACCATGGCGCGCTACAGCGACCTTCCCGCCGAGGAGCTCGCACGTGCCGGCATGCCCAGCGTCGCCGAGAAGCGGGCCGAGCTCGAGAAGCAGCTGGCCGAGAATCCGCTCATCGATGAGCCTATCGTGGAGGTGATACCCGACCCCGGCGGCACTGCCGTGCTGGCCGGCCTTCCCCCGGGGACGTTACTGGTGAGCGTGGAGATCGGCAAGTGGTTCGAGGACTCGTGCACGATCCTCGGTTGGACCGAGGCGGAGTTGGAGCCGGGCAGACGCACCGAGGTCCGCCTGGCGCTGGACGACGCACCGGTGTTCGAGCCGACGTCTCCATTGGGGGGGACGTTCCGCCTTCCTCCGGCCTGGGGCGAACTCGACGTCACGCTGAGCCTTCGGCCGATGGACCTTCCCGGCACGGATTTCGAGGACACGATCCTGATTCCGCTGTACAGCATGCAGCCCATTGCTGAGGACTCGGGCCTCTACCGTTGGTCGGCGGGACAGGTCATCCCGGGGAGGTACGAGGCATACGTGTCGAGCCTAGCCACCGCCTGGGTCCTTGACGTCCCGCCCGAGGGGCTCCCCGACGTCCACCTCGCGATCGGGGAGCCGGCCCAGGTGGTCGTGCGCCTCGTGGAGGAGGAGACCGGGCAGGTGGTGCCTCTCGACAGTATCAACTGGAGCCACCCACATCCCGAGGGCGCATGGGCTGGGGGCTCGCAGTGGGTCGAAGCCGGCGAAGATCCGGGCGTCTTCCGCTTCATCGCGCCGGCCGGTGTGCTCCGAATCGACCTGTGGAGCCACGAGTACACGTACTCCGGGACATCCGGCAAAGGGGCTGCGCAGGCCGAGGTTGCTCCCGGGGAGAACGAGATCACGATCGAGCTGCGCCGAACGTGCGGTCTCGAGCTCGCGGTTGATGGAGTGGGTGACTTCGACCTGCACGAGGGGATACGTCACCTGCGGATCCTAGAGGTGAATGGTGAGGGCCGGGCGCACGCTTGGACCGGAGGTGGCGGGAGGCTGCGCATCACGGTCAGCAATCCTGGAACGTATGAAATCGGCATCCATCCATTCGGCGTCTACGAGGAGTTCCCGCCGGAGATCGTCAGAATCCCCCCGGGCGAGTTCGTCGAGCACACGATCACGCTGCAGCCCCGGCGGTGACGCGATCGGGTGTCCTTGCCAGGAATCCCGCCGGCCAACCAGATGCACCCCTGCCGCGGGCTGAGACATCTTATTGGCAGTCGTCGAGAGGCTCCGTAGCAGCCGAGGCGGCCCCTCGGACGAGACGAGAAGGGCGGGGATCGGAGACGCGTAGAGTCTGGATTCCCGCCTCCACCATCTCTTGCACCCCGTCGCCGGCGGACGCCGGGTTGCTCGCGGGGCGTAGGGGAGTACCCTGGCGGTCTCGTCGTGGACCGCAATCGAGGGGATTCGTGACACCCGACCCGTTCCTGGGAGTCGTCCTTCACGCCGTCGGTGGTCTCGCCGCCGCGAGCTTCTACATCCCCTATAAGCGCGTCGCGAAGTGGGAGTGGGAGACCTACTGGCTCGCGGGGGGCTTCTTCAGCTGGATCCTCGCGCCGTGGGTCGCGGCGCTGGTCCTCGTGCCCGAGACCCTGCGCATCCTGGCGGCGGTCCCCTTCGAGACCCTGCTGTGGACGTGGCTCTTCGGCGTCCTGTGGGGGATCGGCGGGCTGACCTTCGGGCTGACGATGCGGTACCTGGGGATCGCCCTCGGGTACGCGATCGCCCTGGGCCTGTGCGCCGCCTTCGGAACCCTCGTGCCCCCGCTCTTCCGGGGCGAGCTGCTCGACATCGTCGGCTCGAGCTCCGGACGGGTGGTCCTGCTCGGGGTCGGCGTCTGCCTCGCGGGCATCGCGGTCAGCGGCAAGGCCGGGTTCCGAAAGGAAAAGGAGATGCCGGACGCGGAGAAGAAGGAGACGGTCGCCGAGTTCGACCTCATCAAGGGATTCGCGGTGGCCGTCTTCGCCGGCGTGATGAGCGCGGCCATGGCCTACGGTTTTGCCGCGGGCAAGCCCATCGGAGAGCTCGCCGTGCAGGAAGGAGTCCGGCCCCTCTGGCAAAACCTGCCCGTCCTGGTCGTGGTCCTCCTCGGAGGCTTCACCACGAACTTCGTCTGGTGCATGCACCGGATCCTCGCGAAGCGAAAGCTGCGCGACTACGTGCGCCGTCGCGCGGACGGCATGACCGTTCCCCTCGCCGCCAACTGGATCCTCTGCGCCCTCGCGGGAATCACCTGGTACCTCCAGTTCTTCTTCTACGGGATGGGCACCACGAAGATGGGGGCCTACGACTTCTCGAGCTGGACCATCCACATGGCGAGCATCATCGTCTTCAGCACGCTGTGGGGCATCGCGCTGCGAGAGTGGAAGGGAACCAGCCGCCGGACCCACCTGTGGATCGCGTGCGGGCTCGCGGCGCTGGTCCTGTCCACGGTCTTGGAAATAATGTTTCCATATTATTTATTCTCCTTTTAGCAAATCATAAGAAGGT
>CAYRXS010000449.1:0-3643 GCA_964428225.1 uncultured Planctomycetaceae bacterium | reverse complement strand
CCGCACCCTCTTCGGGGAGCGCGGTTTCGAGGGCGCGTCGACGCGCGACCTCGCCGCGCGCGCGGGCATCGCGGCCGGCACGCTCTTCAACTACTTCCCGAGCAAGGAGGCGCTGGCCATGACCCTGGTGGCCGAGGCGCTCGAGCGCGGGACCGCGGGCTTCCACGAGCGTCGGCGCGGGGAGGAGTCGCTCGAGGAGGATCTCTTCGCCCACGTCGCCGCCGGCCTGCGCGAGCTCGAGCCCTACCGCCACTTCCTCGGCGAGGTGATCGAGACCGCGATGAGCCCCTTCGCGCGCTCGGCCGTCGCGGAGCAGGGGGAGGAGGTGCGCGTCGGCCACCTGGAGACGGTGGGGGACGTGTTGCGCGAGCACGGGCGGGTCGAGGAGCCCGCGAGCTTCGTGTCGATCCACCTCTACTGGACGCTGTATCTCGGCGTTTTGGCCTTCTGGTCGAAGGACGAATCGCCCAATCAAGAGGACACCCTGGTCGTTCTCGATCGATCGCTGCGCCTGTTTGTGGCGTCGATCGCGGACGGCTCGGACTCGACGGAGGAATCCGATGGATCGACAAGTCGCTGAACTGGTCGCGGAGCTGCCGGAGGATCTGCAAGGGCCGGCGACCGCGGAGCGCGAGCTCGCCGACCTCGTCGCGACCCTCGCCCGCAAGCCGGTGCCCACGGGTCGCGTCCTGCGCATGTGGTGTCTGGGCACGTTGCAGGCAAAGATCGCCGCCGCGTACATGCTTGCCTGGGTGCGCGGCACCTTCGCGGGCGAGGAGAAGCGGGCGCGGCTGAAGAGCGAGGCGCACCTGAAGGCCGCGGTCCGGCTGCTCGCGAGCATGGGTTACATGCGCGGCGCGATCATGAAGGTGGGGCAGATCTTCGCGAGCTTTCCCCAGGTGGTGCCCGCCGAGTTCGTCGAGACCTTGAAGGCCTTTCACTTCGAGGCTCCGCCGATGCACTACTCGCTGCTTCGCGAGCAGGTGCGAAAGGAGCTGGGCGCCGACCCCGAGGACGTCTTCGCGGAGTTCGAGACGGAGGCCTTCGCCGCCGCCTCGCTCGGCCAGGTGCACCGCGCGCGGCTCGCGTCCGGCCAGCCGGTGGCGGTCAAGATCCAGTACCCGAACATCGCCCGCACGATCCGCGCGGACTTCGCCAACCTTCGCGCGGTGATGCAGCCGTTCCGCTTCACGAAGGACTGGGAGAACCTCCTGGACACCTGGGCGGAGATGGAGCGCGTGCTCGTGCTCGAGACGGACTACCGCAACGAGCTCGAGAACGCCGAGAAGGTGCGCGTGGTGCTCGACGGTCTGAAGGGAGTCGTGATCCCGCGCATGTTCCCCGAGCACTCGACGGAGCGTGTGCTGACCATGGAGTACGTCCCCGGCCTGCACGCGGACGCGTTCATGGCCCAGCGCCCCTCGCCGGAGCAGTGCGACGCGTACGGCGAGCGGATCCTCCGGGTGACCAGCCGCCTCTTCCACGCCGGCCGGATGTTCGCCGCCGACCCCAACCCCGGCAACTTCGTGTTCATGCCCGACGGTCGCTTGGGATTGCTCGATTTCGGCTGCGTGCGCGAGCTGGACGACGAGGAGTGGAAGCTGTTCGAGCTCGGCATCGACGCCTACCGCCACGGGGGCGAGGCCCTTCGCGCATCGATCCAGCGCACGACCCTCCTCTCCGACGAGGAGATGGAGGACGAGGAGCGCTATCAGTTGACCGTCGACATGTGCGAGTGGCTGTGGGAGGCGATGCGCCGTGACGAGCCCTTCGACTTCGGTCAGGAGGATTATCTGCGTCGCGGGCTGCGGCTCTTCGGCGAGCTCGTGCGCCGCCGCTACACGCGCGCGGAGCCCATGTTGACCTGGATGAACCGCACGTTCATCGGCCTTCGCGCCCTGCTCTACCTCCTGCGTGCCCGCGCGAACCTGTCGCGCATCGAGGCCGAGGAGACCGAGCGCGCGGGCCATTGACCTTTCACGCAGCCATCACGCCATGAAGCTCCGTATCCCGACCACAGTGCTCCTCGCCTCCGTTGCCGCATTCGGACAGGAGGCGGCTCCCGCGGAGCGTCCCTTCGAGATGGCGAACATGCGTCTCGTCGAAGGCGGCACGTTCGAGATGGGGGACGTGCTCGGCGACCGCGTGCGGGACGCCACGCCGGTGCACGAGGTGACGTTGTCGGCCTTCTGGCTGAACGAGTACGAGGTGACGGTCGAGGAGTTCACCGCCTTCGTCGAGGACACGGGTCATGTCACTTCGGCCGAGCGCAATGCCGGCCCCGATCGGCCGACCGGCAAACTCCCTCCTCCACAAGACGCGGACGGTTACGGCAAGTGCCTGGCGTCTTGCGGGGCGTGGTTGCTCGAGGGTCCGGGGGGCCAGTTCTGGGGTGCGGACGCGAGTTGGCGGAACCCGTACTACGAGCAGGGTCCCCGGGATCCGGTGGTGTGTGTGTCGTGGCTCGACGCCATTCGTTACTGCAACTGGTTGAGCCGGAGGGAGGGCCTGCCCGAGGCCTACGACGTCGAGACGGGCGATCTGCGGGACGCCGAAGGCCGTGCGACGACGGACGTGACGAAGGTGCCCGGCTACCGCTTGCCCACGGAGGCGGAGTGGGAGTGTGCCGCGCGGGAGGGGGGTCGGATGGTGCGTTTCGGCAACGGCAAGAACGTCGCTCGTTGCGGGGAGATGAACTTCAACGGCAAGCGATCCGAGCACGCCGAGCCCGGCGAGGGTCGTGGCAAGACCGTCTCGGTCGGCAGTTTCGCTCCGAACGCGTTCGGGCTGTACGACATGAGCGGCAACGTCTGGGAGTGGTGCAGCGATTACGTCGACGACTACCCCGCCGACCCGCAGACGAACCCGTACCAGTCGAAGGGTGAGCGTGAGCGCCGCCGTGCCGCGCGTGGCGGCCCGTGGGTCGGCGACGCCAGCTTCGCCCACGTGAGTGCGCGGATCGGCTGGGTCGCGAACGACCGCTGCAACAACATCGGCTTCCGCCTGGCGCGCTCGAAGTAGCCTCGCTCGCGCGTCCGCCGTCTAGTCGTCGTGGTCGTGGTCGTCGAACGTCGCGGGATCGACCAGCTCCACGTCGCGCATCTGCTTCACGATCTCCCACACCTCGTCGCTCGGCCCGAACCGGCTGACGAGGAGTTTCGTGACGTCCACGGCCTTCGCATCCGGCGTCTTGTAGGCCAGGTCCCACCTGGAGACGATGATGTCGACGCCGGCTTCTTTCGCGATCTTCGGGAGCTCGCCTTCGATCTCCTTCAGGATGTTGGCCACGGACGTTCCGCAGAATCCTTGCAGGTGCATCTGGTGTTGCAGCGCGGGCCCCGCGGCCTCGAGCTCCGCCACCCGTTCCTCGTCCCCGGCCTCCTTGGCCTTCGCGAGCTCCTCGTGCATCCCGCGAATTCGTTCCTTGAACGGTTCCGAATGCGCCCACGCCACGGCCACGGCTCGCGAATCGAACGTCCCCAGCCGGACCTTGGCCTCCGCCTTCCCCTCGACGTCCCCCTGCATCGGCCCCGCCAGCGCCAGCACGATCCCCGCCACCAGAGCCATCCCGATCCCCGCCCATTGCCTCTTCATGATTCAGCCTCCCTTTCCTTGCCCCCCCCGCGATACCCGGCGGCCGACC
>CAYRXS010000448.1:0-3660 GCA_964428225.1 uncultured Planctomycetaceae bacterium | reverse complement strand
GTCATCGAGGATGCTGGGACGAGGGTCATCCGCACTCCTCGGCAAGCTCCGAACTGCAACGCTTTCGCCGAGAGGTTCGTGCTCTCGATCAAGTCGGAGTGCCTGCGCCGGATGATCTTCTTCGGGGAGTCCTCGTTCCGCCGGGCCGTCTCCGAGTTCGTCGAGCATTACCACGTCGAGGGTGCGCACCAGCGGCTTGGGAACGGGCGGATCGAATGTGCCGAGTTCACGGGCACCGGCGATGTCGAATGCTGTGAACGCCTCGGCGGGCTACTCAAGCACCACCGCCGGCGGGCCGCCTGAGTCGAACTGGCTGGGCCGGGTAGCTGCCCGACGGTGGGGGAGGTGTGCCTCGCCGGAGCCGCGTGCCCGATCGGCGCAGGGCGCGGCCCAGATCCGAGCGCATGACCCGCCGCAAGCCCCTGCAAGGGCCCGGCCTTGTGGTCGGCGGTGTTTTCGGACAGGACGGCAGTGGCTCCCCGGTCCGAACGGGTTTGCGAACTTGCTCTATCCCGCCAAATCGCCCTTCTTGGGGTCGGGAGGGCCTGTTCTACGTTCGAACGGGATCGGGATCCGAGGGGGACGCGAGCTCAGGAGTCGAGGTCGGTCTCCACCGCGCATCGCGTTACGTATGCACGGCACTTGATGGCATGTGTGGTGATTATGCAACATGGCGTCATGGGTGACGACCGATCCGAGAGCAGGTGCCGAGGGCGCACCCGACGGGAGGTTCTGGCTCTCGCCAGGCGCAGGGGGGTGATCGGACCGTCCGACCTGCGCGAGCTCGGCCTCCACCGGATGGTGCTCACCCGGCTCACGGATGAGGGACTCCTGGAGCGCGTGGGGCGAGGGCTCTATCGGCTGGCCGGGGCGGAGCCGCTGGGAAGCCCGGATCTGGTGCTGGTCGCGGCGCGTGTGTCACGGGCGATCCTGGGTCTCGTGACGGCGCTGAACCACTACGGGCTCACGGGCGAGATCCCGAGGGCCATCGACGTGCTCCTTCCACGGGGGCAGTCGCGACCGAGCATCGACCATCCCCCGCTGCGGCTGTTCTGGGCCTCGGGGGACTCCTACAGCAAGGGCGTCGTGAAGACGGAGCTGGACGGTGTGCCGGTCCGCATCACGAGCGCCGCAAAGACCGTCGCAGACTGCTTCAAGTTTCGCCGTCGGGTAGGACTGGATGTCGCACTGGAGGGGCTCCGAGAGGGGCTCGGGCAAGGCCGCTTCACCGCTGCCGAGTTCGGATCTGCCGCTCGCATCGATCGCGTGTTCGGCGTCGTGCGACCGTATCTGGAGTCCCTTGCATGACCGCCCGATCACCGGCGAACCTCCCGCATTCCGTGCAGGGGCGCCTGAGGAACCGTGCACGCGCGGAAGGGCGGGTCTACGAGGAACTGCTCGTCCGGCACGCCCTCGAGCGGTTCCTCCATCGCCTCGGCCAGACCGCGCAGCGCGAGCGCTTCGTGCTCAAGGGAGCCCTGCTCCTGCAGGTCTGGACCGGGCTGGAGGCGCGGCCCACCCGTGATGTCGATCTCCTCGGGCCGCTCGGGCTCGAACCGGGAGTCCTGCGCGGCGCGATCGAGGAGTGCCTGCGGGCCGATGTCGCTCCCGACGGCTGGGAGTTTCCTGGAGGAGAGGAAATCGACGTTCGCCCGATCCGGGAGGGTGCTGCCTACATGGGGCTGCGTGCGACGTTCACGGCATGCCTCGCGAACTCCCGCGTCCGCATGCAGGTCGATGTCGGCAGCGGCGACGATGTCGTGCCGCGCCCGGAGCGTGTGGTGTTGCCGACTCTCCTGGACCAGCCAGCGCCGGACCTCTTGTGCTACTCCCCATATGCGTCCATCGCCGAGAAGCTAGACGCAATCCTCGTCTTGGGGATGACCAACTCGAGGATGAAGGACTACTTCGACGTCCACTACCTCGCACAGCACATGAAGTTCGACGGTGAGATCCTGCGCGAGTCCATCGCGGCTTGCTGCCGACGAAGGCGGACGAGGATCCCTCGTGGATTGCCGGAAGGACTCGATGAGGAGTTCGGGCGTGACGCGGTGGCCAGGGAGCGCTGGCGCGGTTTCGTGCGGAAGATCGGCTTGGGCGATCACGCAACGAGTTGGGCAGAGACTGTCCGAGCCTGCGGGGAGCTCCTGTCCGGGCCGTTGAAGGCAGCTGGGGCGCAAGGGAGTTTCGCATTCTACTGGTCGCCCGGAGGACCGTGGACGGGAAGCACCGATGAGAGCGCTCGAGTCCCCTGAGATCGTGGCAGACCGCGACATACTCGTTGGAGGACGATTGTGAGGTCCATGGATATGAACAGACCGCTGAGCTCGGGGGAGCTCCGCGAACTCCAGCGATTCTTTCGGGACAGCCCTCACGCGGTCTCGCCGCACGAGGCAGATGGGTTCCTGACCAGTGTCGCCACGATGCCCAACATGCTCATGCCGAGCATGTGGAAGCCGCTGCTGCTCGGCGAACACCGCTTCGAGTCACTTGGCGAAGCCCAGCGCACGCTCGACCTCGTCATGCGCCGTTTCAACGAGATCGTCACCGGATTGATGGAGGGCGCGAGGACTCAGCCGACCGGATCGCTCGACGACGAGGAAGTGTGCCAGTGGTGTCGGGGCTACCTGAAGGGTGCCGGTCAGGATGCCGAGTGGACTGGTGACGAGGTCGCCAGCGCCATGCTCTTGCCGTTCTCCGTTGTTGCTGGCGAGGTCGACGCGACTGGGGTGGGAGAGGGAGGAGAGCGAGCGCCCGAGGATCCCTCCGGACGCTTGGGGGAGTACAGGAGCGCCTTGCGGCGATGTGTGCACGAGCTGCACCAGTACTTCCTAGCGAGACGCCCGGAGAGCGTGCCGGAGCCGGAGCCGCACACCAGCACCAAGGTAGGCCGCAACGAGCCGTGTCCATGCGGCAGCGGGCAGAAGTTCAAGAAGTGCTGCGCAGGGAGAGCGGAAGGCGTTCCTTCCAGCGAGACGGCGAGGAGTCCTCTTACGGAACAGGCGCGCAACAGAGAGGGCTCGGCGTACCGAAGCGCCGGAGGCGGCTCGCTCAAGGACGGCGAGCGCGCCAGCGAACCAGTAAGGGTGCTGGAGCGGGGGGCTATGGACGCCATCGTGGGGTCGCTGAAAAGCACGCTTTGCGAGCTCGAGGACCGGCTGGGCTTGTCGCTTACTGTGAGAAGGGCCTCCTACAGCGAGATCAATGCGAAGATCGAGTTGGAGGTCGCCACCATCCGCGAGGACGGCCTTGTCATGGACCGGCACGCTGAGGAGTTCCTGAATCGCTGCCGCGAGTTCGCTCTCGAACCGGAAGACCTGGGTCGAGTGTTTCGGTGCGGGCGCGAGGAGTTGCGTGTTGTCGGCCTGAAGCCTCGCGCCAAGCTGCCAGTCCTCTGCGAGGACCGTGCGGCGTCAGGTGACTCGCGGCGTGTGAGGATGAGTGCCGAGGCTGTCCGAAGCCACCTCAGAGAGAGCGATGGCGGCGCTTCGACGTTGCGGCTCCTCGATTGAGCAGCGCGCTTCCGCGGAGAGCTGCGCTCGCGCCCGTGGTGTCCAAGAGTGGAAGCGCTACACCAAAACTGACCCCGTAGGGTGCAGATACTCGTGTAGGCAGCCGGATTGTGCCAGGGCGAGCCCGTCACAGTGTTCCGGGTCGTTC
>CAYRXS010000447.1:0-3679 GCA_964428225.1 uncultured Planctomycetaceae bacterium | reverse complement strand
GCAGGTGGACCGCCATCTGGTCCCCGTCGAAGTCGGCGTTGAAGCCGCCGCAGACGAGCGGGTGCAACCGGATCGCGTTGCCCTCGACGAGCACCGGCTCGAAGGCCTGGATGCCCATGCGGTGCAGGGTCGGGGCCCGGTTGAGGAGCACGGGGTGATCGCGGATCACGTCGTCGAGGATGTCCCACACCTCCTCGTCACGCCGCTCGAGCATCCGCTTGGCCGACTTGATCGTGTCCGCCAGGCCGAGCTCCTTCAGGCGACGGATGATGAAGGGCTGGAACAGCTCGAGCGCGATCTTCTTCGGCAGGCCGCACTGGTGCAGCCGCAGCTCGGGACCGACCACGATCACGGAGCGCGCGGAGTAGTCCACCCGCTTGCCGAGCAGGTTCTCGCGGAAGCGGCCCTGCTTGCCCTTGATCATGTCCGTCAGGGACTTGAGCGGCCGGTTCGACGAGCCGAGCACGGGCCGGCGGCAACGCCCGTTGTCGAAGAGGGCGTCGACCGACTGCTGAAGCATCCGCTTCTCGTTGCGGATGATGACCTCGGGCGCGTTGAGGTCGAGCAGCTTCTTCAGGCGGTTGTTGCGGTTGATGAGCCGCCGGTAGAGGTCGTTCAGGTCCGAGGTGGCAAAGTTGCCCGAGTCCAGCAGGACCAGGGGCCGCAGGTCCGGAGGGATGACCGGGATCGCCTCGAACACCATCCAGCTCGGATCGTTGGCCGAGTCGCGGAGCATCTCGACGGTGCGCAGCCGCTTGATGATGTCCTTCTGACGCTGCTTGGAGCGCGTGGAGAGGAGCTCCTCGCGAAGCTCGTCGGAGAGCTTCTGGAGGTCGAGGCGACGAAGCATCTTGCGCACGGCCTCGGCGCCCATGTCCGCCTCGAACTCCGAGCCGTACTTGGCGCGGGCGTTGCGGAATTCCTCCTCGGTGAGGAGCTGCTTGTCCTCGAGGGGCGTGTCGCCCGCGTCGATGACCACGTAGTCCTGGAAGTAGATGATCCGTTCCAGGTTTGAGGTCTTCAGCTCGAGCAGCGTCCCGAGGCGCGACGGCATCGCCTTGAAGAACCAGATGTGCGCGACCGGCGCGGCGAGGTTGATGTGCCCCATCCGCTTCCGACGGACGCGGGAGTGCGTGACCATCACCCCGCACTTGTCGCACACGATGCCCTTGTGCTTGATGCCCTTGTATTTGCCGCAGAAGCACTCCCAGTCCTTCTCGGGACCGAAGATGCGCTCGCAGAAGAGCCCGTCTCGCTCGGGACGGTAGGTCCGGTAGTTGATCGTCTCGGGCTTCTTGACCTCGCCGTAGGACCAGGAACGGATGTCCTCGGGAGATGCGAGACTGATCTTTACGCTGCCGTAGTCGTTGATGCGATCTGCCTGTTGAGTTTCGGACATATTCGCCTCTCTAGACAGTGGCCTTCTTCTGCAGCTCGATGTTGAGGCCGAGACCCTTGATCTCGTTGCAGAGCACCTCGAAGGAGACCGGGGTCCCCGGCTCGAGGATGTTCAGCCCCTTCACCATCGATTCGTAGATCTTGGTGCGGCCGTCCACGTCGTCGGACTTGACCGTCAGCTGCTCCTGCAGGATGGCGGCGGCGCCGTATGCCTCCAGCGCCCAGACCTCCATCTCGCCGAAGCGCTGACCACCGAAGCGCGCCTTCCCGCCCAGCGGCTGCTGGGTGATCAGGCTGTACGGTCCGGTCGCCCGCGCGTGGACTTTCTCGTCGACGAGGTGGTGCAGCTTGAGCATGTACATCACGCCGACCGTGACTTCCTGCTCGAAGGCAGAACCACTGCGACCGTCGATGAGCTTGAATTTCCCGGTCTGGGGCAGCCCCGCTTCCTCGAGGGCCGCCTCGATCTCGCTCTCGTGCGCCCCGTCGAACGGAGGCGTGTGGAAGCGACATCCGAGGGTGCGCGCGGCCAGGCCGAGGTGCGTCTCCAGAACCTGCCCCACGTTCATCCGGCTGGGCACACCGAGCGGGTTGAGCACGATGTCCACCGGCGTTCCGTCTTCCAGGTACGGCATGTCCGCGAGCGGCAGGATCTTGGACACAACGCCCTTGTTCCCGTGCCGTCCGGCCATCTTGTCGCCGACGGAGAGGGGACGCTTCGTGGCCACGTAGACCTTGACCATCTCGAGCACGCCCGTCGGCAGCTCGTCGCCGCGGGAGAGCCGGTTGACGACCTTGTTCTTGTCGCTCTCGCGATGCTCGATCCGCGACTGGTGGTCGTTGATCACTTCGAGCACGCTGTCGCGCTTCTCCTTGTCGGTCCCGTCCTCGGCGGCGGCGAGGCAGAGCAGCTTGACGCGGCGCAGCGTGTCGAAGGTGGCCGTGTCGTCCAGCTCGACCTTCTCGCCGGTCATGTCGTCCGTGACGTCGCGGCCGAGAGCCTCCTCCACGGCCTGGAGCATGCTCGCCGTGAGGCGACGGAAGGCTCGCAGGAAGTCCCGCTCCGCGTCCCGGATCTGGGCGAGCACCCGCTGGCGCTCGGCGTCGGTCAGGTTGACGCGGCGGGAGAACTTCTGCGCGTCGATCACCACTCCTCGGGATCCCGGGGGCATGGTGAGCGAGGCGTTCTTCACGTCCACCCCGGCGCGGCCGAAGATCGCGTGCAGGAGCTTCTCCTCGGGAGTCAGCTCGCTCTTCGACTTCGGCGCGACCTTGCCGACGAGGATGTCCCCCGCCTCGGCCGCAGTGCCGGTCTTCACGATCCCGCTCTCGTCCAGATCGGCCAGCGCCTTCTCCCCGACGTTCGGGATGTCGCGAGTGAACTCTTCCTTGCCGAGCTTGGTCTCGCGGATCTCGACCTCGTATTCCTCGATGTGGATCGAGGTGAAGGTGTCATCGCGGACGAGACGCTCGGACACGAGGATCGCATCCTCGTAGTTCAGTCCTTCCCAGGGCATGAACGCCACGAAGACGTTCCGTCCGAGGGCGAGCTCCCCGTCGCTGGTGGCGGCCCCGTCGGCCAGGAGCTGCCCCTCCTCGACAAGATCGCCCTCCTTGACGACCGGCCGGTGGGTTTGGCACGTGCGTTCGTTCAGGCCGCGGTACTTGGTGAGGCGGTACTCCTCCTCGTCGACGATGATGACCTGGCTGTCGGCGTAGACGACCTCGCCGGCCTTGTCCGCCTTCAGGACCATGTTCGTGTTGTCGGCCACGAGCTTCTCCATGCCCGTGCCGACGAGGGTGGCCTCCGCGTTGAGGAGCGGGACCGCCTGGCGCTGCATGTTCGATCCCATCAGCGCCCGGTTCGCGTCGTCGTGCTCGAGGAAGGGGATCAGCGCGGCGGAGATGCCCACGATCTGCTTGGGGGAGACGTCGACGAAGTCCACCTCCTCGGGAACCACCTCGACGTTGTCGCCGTCCTTGCGGGCGAGGACCCGGGGTCCCTCGAGACGGCTCTTCTCGTCGATGGCCGTGTCGGCGGGAGACATCACCGCCCCCAGCTCCTGGTCGGCACGGAGGAAGACGACCTCGTCCGTCACCTTGCCCTTCTTGACCTTGCGGTAGGGAGTGACGAGGAAGCCGTAGTCGTCGAGCTTGGCATAGAGGGCCAGCGACGAGATGAGCCCGATGTTCGACCCTTCCGGCGTCTCGATCGGGCACAGGCGACCGTAGTGCGAGAGGTGCACGTCGCGCACGTCGAAGCCCGCGCGCTTGCGGTTCA
>CAYRXS010000446.1:0-3680 GCA_964428225.1 uncultured Planctomycetaceae bacterium | reverse complement strand
ATCACGGGCGCGATGCAACCCGGATCCTGCCATCCGTCGCTCTGCTCGAGGAGGATTGGCTCTCGGACCGACGCGCGGATGATGATATCGTGCGCTCCGATCTCCACGCCTCGGAGCAAGAATGGATCACAAGGCAGTCAAGAGCTCGCTCATCCTTCCCCTGACGATCTTCCTGGGCCTCGTGCTGGGTGCCTTCATCGTGGGAGCCTATGTGCACGACCGTCACCGGATCCGCGACGAGGTGGAGACGAACGTGGCGGAGATCGAGCGTATCCGGAAGGCACACATGGACGAGGACTTCCGGATGATGCACGCCGAGCTCGAGGGCATCGCGGAGGACGACCGTCTTCGGTCCGCCATGATCGCGCGAGATCGAGAAGCTCTGCTCGATCTGTCCGCACCGCTGTTCGCACGGCTGCGGACGGGAGTGGAGGTCACGCACTTATACTTCACCGATGCGGATCGCGTGAACTTCCTCCGTGTCCACAAACCGGATACGTACGGCGACGTCATCGATCGAGTCACGACGCTCGAGGCGGAACGGACCAGGAAGCCCACACAGGGCATGGAGCTCGGGCCGCTGGGGACGCTGACGATCCGAGTCGTGCATCCCTGGTACGAGGGGGATCGGCTGATCGGCTACCTCGAGCTCGGCCACGAGATGAACCACCTGATCGAGCTCCTGAGCGGCACCCTCGACCTGGAGCTGCGGGCTCTCCTGAGGAAGGAACACCTGGATCGTGACGGCTGGGAATCCGGCATGCGCATGCTGGGGCGTGGAGGGGAGTGGGAGCGCTTCCCGGACGTGGTGATCACCAGTGGCCTGTCGAACGGCATCTCCAAGGACGTGTTCGCTTCCCTGAGACAACATGGCGTCGATGGCGTCGCGGAGCGCATCGAGCAGAAATCCGGAGATCGCACGTACCGGCTGGCCTTCCTTCCGCTGGAGGATGCGGGGGGAAGGGATGTGGGGCGCCTCCTGGTGCTCATGGACGTCACCGACCGAATGGCCGCCTCCGTCCGCTACGTGCTCGGGGCCACCCTGGTGAGCGTCATCGCCGTCGGGGCGTTGATCGCGATCCTCTTCGTCGGCCTCGGACGCTTCGAGAGGCGGGTTCGACGGGCGGCATGAGGCCTCGGCCCGCCCCGATACGTCCCTCCATCCTTCGGGTCGCTCCCGGACGACGACCGCCTTCCGCGGGCAGACCGGATGCTCTCACGAATGAGAACGGCGGGATGCCGGATTCTCGGAGCTGAGAGCCGGTCGGGGATCGATTCCTCGCCGAGACGGTTTCCTCGAGCGAGACCGTCGAACATGGCCCGAGCCGACCGGATCGCCACCCCATCCCGGGTCCACGGCTCCGCGGGAACATGACGACGCGGTATGGGGTTTGCCCCTTTCTGCCAGAGGACCAAGGGCGCGCGATTCCCTCACGGCCCTCGGAGTGAGAGAAGCCCCGTCATGTCGCATTCACGATCGAGTCACCTCTTCCGGGGATGCGCGATTCTGCTGCTTGCCGGGCTCGCCTACGTGATGCTGCGCGCCGCGGTCATCCCCGAGAGCTTCGGCGAGTACGGTCACTACCGTGCGGCCGCCCTCGACGAGATCGCCGCTCAGCGCCCCATGTTCCAGGGTCGGGACGCGTGCTACGAGTGCCACGACGACATCGTCGATCTGGTGAACAAGGACACGCACCACTCCGTGAACTGCGAGGACTGCCACGGTCCCGCCTGGAAGCACGTGGCCTACCAGATGGGAGAGGACGACGAGGGGATCAGCGAGGAGGATGCGGTCCTCCCGATGATCAAGGACCGATCCCTGTGCCTGCTCTGCCACCGCCGGTTGCAGGCCCGGCCCCGGTCCTTCCCCCAGATCGATCCCGCGACCCACATCGAGCTCCAGTGCGGGGAGGACGCGCAGGTGGACTGCATCGAGTGCCACAGCCCCCACGAGCCCATCTTCCTCCTGACCGACACCTCGTCCGCACGGATCCACCCCGTCATCAGCGAGTGCTTCCACTGCCACGATCCGGTCCCGGAGCAGCCGCTGGAGGAAGTCGACGATCACCCCCCGGTCTTCCTGTGCAACCACTGCCACGAGGACCTGTCGACCGACTTCGAGCAGCGTTCTCATTCCGCGCTGGCCTGCGGGATCTGCCATCAGTTCACGAAGGTCACCGACACCGCGGGCCGGATCTTCAAGAACGGCAACGATCGTTTCTGCCTCCTCTGCCACGAGGAGAAGCCCTTCAAGGGGGCGGGGACCGTCCCTCTCGTCGCCTGGCCGGCCCACCTCGACGAGGAGGATGTCGCCGAGGCGGACCGGGACAAGACCTGCGTCGAATGTCACTGGGAGATGATCCACTCGATGAGCTGGGGAGACGCGGACGGAGGAGCGGGGCGATGACGGAGAACGAGAGGATCAGTCGACGGCGATTCGTGAGCTATCTCCTCACCGCGAGTGCGGGCGGGGCTGTCGTCGGTCGGGCGGTCTTCGCCCTCCAGGACAGCGACGAATCCGAGGGCGAGGAGGGCTACGATCCGCGCGACTTCTACTGGGGCTTCGTGGTGGACACGACCCGGTGCATCGGCTGTGGTTCCTGCGTTCGCGCCTGCTCGAAGGAGAACGAGGTGCCCGCCGGCTGCTTCCGCACGTGGGTCGAGCGCTTCGAAATCACGAAGTCGGAGATGATCAACGTCGAGTCTCCGAACGGGGCGTTCGACGGGTTCGAGAGGGACGGGGTCGAGGAGGAGGGGGCGATCGCGAAGGCCTTCTTCGTGCCGAAGCTCTGCAACCACTGCGCCGCCTCGGCCTGTACGCAGGTGTGTCCGGTCGGCGCCACGTTCGACAGCCCGGACGGAGTCGTTCTCATCGACCGAAAACGCTGCATGGGATGCGGGTATTGCATCCAGGCGTGTCCCTACGGCTGCCGGTTCCTGAATCACGAGCTGGGCGTCGCCGACAAGTGCACGCTCTGCTACCACCGCATCACCAGAGGTCTCCAGACGGCGTGCGTGCAGGCCTGCCCCGTCGGAGCCCGTCTGTGCGGCGACCTGCGGGACGAAGACAGCGAGATCAGGAAGAGGCTCAGAGATCGAAGATACGGGCTCCTGAAGCCCGACCTGGGTACTCGACCGAAGTGTTACTACATCGGTCTCGATCTGGAGGTGATCTAGCGTGGAGATGTACGAGCACCTCCTGCAGGACTACGTCTTTCCCAACGAGCTGCACGTTCACTGGTCGTTGATGATCGTCCTCTACCCGTACATCACCGGTCTCGTGGCCGGTGCTTTCATCCTCTCCTCGCTCTACCACGTATTCGACAAGAAGGTCCTCGAGCCCATCGCCCGGTTCTCCCTGGTGTCGTCCTTCGTCTTCCTTCTCTTCGCGCCTCTGCCCCTGCTCATACACCTGGGGCGCCCGGAACGCGCCATCAACAGCCTGATCACGCCGAACTTCCAGTCCGCCATGTCGGGCTTCGGTTACGTCTACATGGCGTATTCCACCGTCGTCCTGGTCGAGATCTGGCTCGTGTTCCGCCGGGAGTTCATCGCCAAGTGGGAAGCCTCCAACGGGCTCCTGAGAGCGGGCTACTATCTGTTGCTGCTCGGGGTGACTCGGGCATCGTTCGCTCCTCCCGTTTTTCACGACGCGGCGGAGATCGATGACGAGGACGTCG
>CAYRXS010000445.1:0-3698 GCA_964428225.1 uncultured Planctomycetaceae bacterium | reverse complement strand
GTGCATTTGGATGCTTATTACATTGGAGTGTATGCGGTAACGAACGCTCAGTATGCGGGTTTTCGCGCGGGACACGCGTATTCGTCGGGGAAGTCCGCTCATCCGGTTGTGGAAGTGTCGTTTGAGGACGCGAAGGCATATGCGGCCTGGGCTGGTCTGTCTTTGGCGACGGAGGCGCAGTGGGAGCGCGCTGCTCGCGGGCCAGGGGGCTTGATCTATCCTTGGGGCGCGCAGTGGGATGAGAGCAGATGCAGGAACAGTAGGAACCGCGGATCGGAGGAGACGTGTTCGGTGCACGGGTATCCCGGGGGCACGAGCGGTTTCGGTACGTACAATCAGAGCGGCAACGTATGGGAATGGTGTAGCGATTGGTACGAGGGCGACTACTACGGTTCTTTACCTCGCGAGAACCCCACGGGTCCGGGGTCAGGCTCGGGCCGGGTGTACCGCGGCGGCGGTTGGGGGGACGGCGATCCCGACCTCTTCCGGGGTGCGCTTCGGTTCAGGATCGCCCCCGGCCTCCGCTATGACTCCCTGGGCTTCCGCCTCGTGAGGGCAGCTTCATGAGCCCTTGCCTTCCCGTTTTGCGCGGCAGCGTTTCTTGTTGTTCCGCGGTAGCGGCCCTTCTTGCGGCGGTAGCCGCCTCTTCCTCTTTGGGGTCCAGGGGCGGAGCCCCGGCGGCGCGAAATCTCGCGCTTCTCCCCACCCCGCGACGCCCGTGGCCGACACGCGGACCCCGGGCGGGCCCCGCCGCCCCCCCAGGGGCCCCACCATGAAGAAAATGAGAATCCGAATCAAACGCGACGGAAAAACCGAGATCCACGTAGAAGGCGCCACCGGTGACGCCTGCCTCAGCTTCACCCAGGCCCTGGAATCAGCCCTCGGCGAAGTCGAAGACCGCGAGCTCACCCCCGACTACCACGCCGTCGACGAGCTGAGCATCGAGCTCGAAGAAGAGATCGAGGAATCGGAATCCCTGTGATCAGTAGCCGGAGGAGCACCCAATGAAGCACCGCATCGATCCAACCGTGGACTGTGTTTTCAAGGTCATCTTGGGGTCCCCGAAGAACACGGCTCTACTTATTCAAGGAAGCGTATAGTTGGGATGAGTTCCCCGAGATCACAGACACACCGGAGTTGAGACGCGCGATGGAAGTCCTGAGAGAGTTCTCCGAAAAGCAGCGCAACTACATCTTGTACCGAGCGCGCCCGGGCGGAGGCCGAGCGTCTTCGCAAGCTCCTCGAAGACGCCGGGATCGACCCCGACTCCACCGACTGATTCTCATCCAGCCGCGGGGCCACCCTCAATGACCACCACCTTCGTCGAAGACCTGAGCACCTACGTTCGGGCCAGCTACCCGATCATCACCGTCGTCTCGAGCGAAGAAGATCGGGCGATCGAGCTGCTGGAAGAGCTGTTCACCCGCAAGGAGCTGACCAAACGTCCCCGCAAGCTCTTCCTCTGGTCGGTCTCCCGCGGCTTCGTCGACCCCGAGGGGCGTCCGGCCACCAGAGACGATACCCGGCGCCCCGAGGCGGCCCTGGCCTTCGTCGCCAAGTACGAGCAATTGGGCATCTTCCTTTTCAAGGACTTCCATCCCTACCTTCAGGACAGCGCCCAAAACGCATCGCTGATCATCCGCCTGATCCGCGACCTGGTGCCCGAGCTCAAAGGCGGGGCGCAGACCCTTCTGTGGCTCTCCCCCGTGCTCCAGATCCCGCCGGAGCTGCAGAAGGACGTTACCGTGGTCGATCTGCCCCTGCCGCACGAGGGGGAGTACCGGGCCATCCTCGACCGCCTGGTCGATCAGGTGAAGTCCAACCCGAAGGTGGTCATCGATCTCGACGAAGCGGGTCTCGACCGCATCGTCAAGGCCTGCCAGGGCCTCACCCGCTCCGAGGCCGAGAACGCGCTCGCCAAGGCGATCGTCAGCGGCCAGGGTTTGAGCGCGGCTGACGTGAAGTCGATCCTGGGCGAGAAGGAGCAGATCATCCGCAAGTCGGGAATCCTCGAGTACACGGCCGCGACCGGGAGCTTCGGCAACGTGGGGGGGCTCGGGAATCTGAAGCAGTGGCTGCGGCAACGGAACGAAGGCTTCACGCAGAAGGCTCGTGATTTCGGCCTGCCCAATCCACGCGGTGTGCTGCTGGTGGGGGTGCCCGGCTGTGGAAAGAGCCTGTGCGCCAAAGCGGTCGCCGCTGAGTGGGAGATGCCGCTATTGAAGTTCGATCTGGGCCGCATTTTCGGCAAACACGTGGGCGAATCGGAAGAGCGCATGCGCAAGGCGCTCGAGGTCGCCGAAGGGGTCGCGCCCTGCGTCCTCTGGGTCGACGAGCTCGAGAAGGGGCTCGCCGGAGTCGGCGGCGGGGGCGACGGCGGCGTTGCCTCGCGCGTGTTCGGCAACCTGCTCACCTGGATGGAAGAGAAGACCAAGCCGGTCTTCGTCGCCGCCACCGCCAACAACATCAGCCGCCTGCCCCCCGAGCTACTGCGCAAGGGGCGCCTCGACGAGATCTTCTTCGTCGATCTCCCGAGCCCGCGCGAACGGGTCGAGATCCTGGCGATCCACCTCGGCCGCCGCGGCAGGGCCCCCAGCGACTACGATCTCGCCGCGGTCGTTCACGCTTGCGAGGGCTTCAACGGCGCCGAGATCGAGGAGCTGGTGGTCAGCGCCCTCTACGCGGCCTTCAGTGACCCCGCCCACGAACTCAAGACGCAACATCTGCTCGATGCGGCAACCGAGATCGTGCCCCTCTCGCGCTCGAGAGCCCGCGAGATCGAGGAGTTGCGGGCCTGGGCCGCCGCCAACGCGCGAATGGCCGCCACTCCGCCCGAGGAGGAGGATTCGCGCGAGCAAGAGGGTGCGGGACGGCTGGCGCGGGTGATCGATTTGCACTGAGCCGGCTCTGCTCGCGCCGCGCCCCCCAACTGAATCCCCTCCCTCCGCCCCCGCGGGCCGCCACAAACCCCTAGGGTTATTGTCATGCTCCCACAATTCCTGCCGCAAATCGGGCCAGAAATTCCGCAAGTAGAATCGTAGCCATCGATGGGGTTGGGCGCCAGATCAAGCCGGCCGCGGGACTTGGGCCCAAGGCAGGGACCAAGTTGGGACCAAGTAGGGACCAAGTCCGAGTGCTCGAAGCTGCAAGGGAACCTCGTTCGATGCCCGAACTGCTCGCGCTCGCCGGAAGGACCAACCGGACCAAGTTCCGGGACCAAGTCGTCCGGCCACTCCTGGACGCCGGCCTGCTCGAAATGACCATCCCGGACAAACCCCGCAGCTCCCGGCAGCGGTACCGGACCACGCCCGCGGGCCGGCAGCTGGCCGACGAAGCTGCGGGAGAGCGGGGACCCGGTGAGCATTGAATCGCTATCGGCCATCATCGCCACCGGCCAGCCCACCGACGTAAACCGCGACACCTTGGCCGAGCAGGCGAAGCAGGCCATCGACGGTCTCTTCGGCACGCGATACCAGGCGCGCTCACGCTACTCGGCCCGGGCTGCGCTCATGCCCGGCTCCGATGCCGTGTCCTTCGCCGGCCTGGTCCACGAAGACAGCCCCACGAGTGGCGTCTACGGCGGAATGTCGCTCATCTGGTTTCCCGTCGAGGCGGTGGGCGAGCACGAGGCGGGGAGCCTTCTTGTCATGTTCCCCCAGCTCCTGCCGCCAAATTCCGCAATCGCAGCCCTGGTGGTG
>CAYRXS010000444.1:0-3756 GCA_964428225.1 uncultured Planctomycetaceae bacterium | reverse complement strand
CGGCCCGCGGATCGAGCGGTGCGAGCACTTCACCCACTCGAGTCCGGGGACGACCTGAGGGCGGATCACGATACGGTCGAAGCCCACCGCGTCCTCGGCCGGCTGGATCCCGCCGAGCCAGCGGAAGAACCACGCCGAGATCGAGCCGAACATCGGGTGATTGTGGGAGTAGGTGTCGTCGCTCCCGGCCCAGCGCTCCCAAAGGGTCGTGGCGCCGTTCTCGAGCATCCACCCCCACGAGGGGAAGATGCTCCGATCGGCGAGGGCCAAGGCGACGTCGCTGCGTCCGTACCGAGAGAGCTCCTCGAGCAAGAACGCGGTGCCGAAGATCCCCGTGGTCAGCTGGGGGCCATCAGGCGCCGCGAGCTCTTCTAGGAGACGCTCGAAGATCAGCGGCCGGATCTTGGGCCGTGCCGCGCCGAAGCCCAGGCTGCAGGCCAACTCGGACTGCGAGCCTTCCCCGACTCGACCGGTCTCCGCATCGAGGAAGGCCCGCGCCCAGGCCGTGGCGGACTCGTCGGCCATGGCCTCGCAGCGAGCGGCGTCGTCCTCCCTGCCGACCAGGCGCGCGAGCCGGGCGATCCGGCGAGCGGCATCCACGAACATCGGGGTGAAGAGAGAGGGCCTGTGCGTCGCGGTCAGCGCCTCGTGGTCGCCGAGCCCCCTGGTCACCAGCCCGTCCTTCCGGGCCGCGGCCTCGGTTTCCAGCCAGCGCAGGGCCACGGGCACCTGCTCCTCCAGCAAGGGCCCGATCCCGTAGTGCCGGTGGAGCCGCTCGAGCAGCAGGGGGTGGACCATCGCCCAGCCGACGCCGCAGTAGTCGATGCCCACGAACGGCGCGGTGTCGGTGAAGCGACCGTCGGGGCGTGCGCCGTCGGCCCAGTCGCGCACCGTCTTGGCGTAGAAGCCCGCCATGTCGAAGTTCATCAGGAAGGCTTCGGCCGTCGCCACGATGTCTCCCCCGTAGGCGAAGCGCTCGCGATGCGGGCAGTCCGATTGGACGCTGACCACGTTGGCGAGGAAAGTGCGCTGGCACATCTCCTGGATCCGGTCGAGCCGCTCGTTCGAGCAGGAGAAGGAGCCGACCGCGTCGAGGTCGGTGTGCAGCGGAATCCCGCGGCAGTCGGCGGCGGCCGGCGGCTCGGGCAGACCGGTCACCTCCATGAAACGGAACCCGTGGAAGGTGAGCTCCGGGCGGTAGAGCTCGGGCCCATCTCCGGCGGCGATGAAGACGTCCTGCTGCCACGCCACGGTCGGAGCGCCGGGCCCCCCGACCGACACCTCGCGACCGTCGGGCCCCTCGCGGTTGCGCTTGATCTGCCCGCAGGTGCTGGTCAGCGGGTTGAGCGTACCGTCGGGATGCAGGATCTCCCCGTAGCGGAACGTGATCCGGGTGCCGGCCTGCGCCCGTATCGTGATCTCGGGGACGCCAGTGAAGTTCCGCCCGAAGTCCACGAGGTGCACTCCGGGGGCGAGGGTCGTCACGGCGCGGGCGGGAATCGGCGTCCGGGCGCGGACCGGCGGCATCGCCCGAGGGCGCAACGGTGTGAGCGGATCGTCGGTCACCCGCGCGGCGGTCCACTCGGAATCGTCGAACCCCGCCCGGTCCCACCCGGGTAGCTCCCGTCGGGCGTCGCGGACCTCCCCGAGATAGACGTTGTTCCTCAGGTTCGGCCCGCCGGTGGTCGTCCACCCCGGTCCGGTAACCACCGTCGTGCTCGTGCCGTCCGGATGATCGATCACGAGACAGGCGATGGCCCGCGGTCGCCCGATCGCGAGGCTGTCGCGGATGTTGCGGTGCCCCCACATCCGCAGCGGTAGGGGATTGAACCAGCCGTTGCCGAGCGCCAGGCCCAGGCAGTTCGGTCCGGGCACGACCTGCTCCGTCACGTCATGCGTGCTGAAGAGGATTCTCTTGTCGAAGGCGGTCCACGGCGGGTCGAGCACGTGATCGCCCACCCGCTTCCCATTGAGGGTCGGCACGCACCAGCCGAGCCCCGCGACGTGCAGGCGGGCCCGCACGACCGGCTTGGCCAGCGGGAACTCGTGCCGCAGCAAGGGCGCCGGATCGGGCTCGTAAAGGGCTTCATCGGTCGAGGGATTCGGCCGGCCATCGTCGATCCAGCGTGCGCCCTGCCAGTCGGCGGGGCCGAGTGGTGCGACCTCCCACGCCGCGGATTCGCTCCACTCGGATCGGCGGTCGCGCGAGTCCCAGCTGCGTATCTTCCAGTAGCAGACCTGGCCGGGTTCGAGCGTGGGTCCGGAGTACGCCACGAACGGCGAACGCGTCGCCGCAACCTTGCCGGAATCCCAGAGGTCTGCCCGCCCCTCCGCGAGCAACTCGGGACCGCTCGCGACCAGCACCTGCCAGGCCGACTGCGCCTGGCCGCGCTCCGACGATTCCACCCGCCACGAGAGTCGTGGGGACGCGGCGACGGCGGGGAATCCGCTCATCCCATCACTGCGCAAGTCCCGTGGCGCAAGGGCCGTGCAAGCACAGTGGATGAGAACAACCAGCAGGCCTGGGATCAGTCGATGAAGGATCATTGGTTCCCGGCGACGTTGAGGAGTCGTCCGCTCCAGGCAGCATGTTAGAGAGAGGAACGTGGGTGTGAAATCCCGTGTCCTTCATCAACGGAGGCCAAACCTCGAGGGGGATCCTCGAGCTCGTTGCTCGCCCCGGCCAGCGCCTGGTATTCCGGGGGACGTAGCAGCTGGCTGAAGCAGCCAGTACGCTTATTCCTCAGCAGCACTCCAGCTCGGGAGCTCCACCATGATCCGCCTCGCCACCCTCTTCATCGGAACCGCGCCTTTCCTCCAGGCGGGACAGGAACGAGCCGCGAACGAGCCCACGGGTCTCATGTGCGAGCTGCTCGAAGCTCCGGAAGAGACGAGGATCGCGGACGCTCGTCCCGAATTCGGGTGGATCGTCCAGTCCGACCGGGCGGGGGATGCTCAGGTCGCCTACCGGATCGAGGTCGAGTCCGGCGGCGTCGAAATTTGGAACAGCGGCAAGGTGGAATCCGTGAGGTCCATCGACGTCGAGTACGCGGGAGGGAATCTTGCTCCCGGCACCGAGTACTCCTGGAAGGTGAAGACCTGGACCAGGCTGGCGGGGGAGAGCAAATGGTCGAGGCCTCAGACGTTCACGACCGCCGGGAACCTGGACCGGTACGCCACCACCCGCTACCCGCTGGTCGAGACGCCCGTGGCCCCTGCCCGTGTCGTGCGGAAAGGAGACGGGCACTACCTGATCGACTTCGGGAGGGTCGCGTTCGGCTACCTTCTACTGAAGCTCGATGTTCCGGAGGCCGGAGAGCTGGAGATCCACCTCGCGGAGCGCGGAACGCCTGAAGGAGTCAACCGAGAGCCCGGCGGTACGGTGCGCTATGTCGAGGTCATGCAACCGATCGAAGCAGGTCTCCACCGCTATCGCGTCCAAACGCCCCCGGACGGGCGGAACACGGGGAAGAAGGCCATCCAGATGCCGGAGGAGATCGGGGTCGTCATGCCCTTTCGCTACTGCGAGGTCATGAACTGCCCCGTGGAGCTCGACCCCTCGATGATCGTCCAGGTCGCGGTGCACTACCCGTTCAACGACGGAGCCGCGAGCTTCGACTCGTCCGACGAAGTCCTGGATCAGATATGGGAGCTTTGCCGCCACAGCATGAAGGCCACGAGCTTCTGCGGAGTGTACGTCGACGGGGACCGGGAGCGGATTCCCTACGAGGCGGACGCCTACATCAACCAGCTCTC
>CAYRXS010000443.1:0-3757 GCA_964428225.1 uncultured Planctomycetaceae bacterium | reverse complement strand
CACCTTCATCGAGAAGGACGCCAGCCGCAACGAGAACATCGAGCGGCTGCGCAACAGCGCCACGCGCTCGCTGCTCGAGCGCCGCGACGTGATCATCGTCGCCTCCGTGTCGTGCATCTTCGGCCTGGGCTCTCCCGACGCGTACTCCGAGATGTCCCTGACCCTCGAGGCGGGCGGGAGCATCGAGCGGGACGACCTCCTGCGCCGGCTCGCCCTGATGCAGTACTCGCGGAACAACATCGACTTCCGCCGGGGCACGTTCCGTGCGCGGGGCGACGTCGTCGAGGTCTTCCCCGCCTACGAGGAGGACCGCGTCATCCGCTTCGAGCTGTTCGGCGACGAGCTCGAGGCCATCCTCGAGGTCGATCCCCTGCGCGGGGAGATCCTCGCGGAGAGGGATGCGGTCACGATCTACCCCTCCGGTCACTACGTGACTCCGCTCGAGCGGCTCGAGCGGGCGATCGAGGGGATCGAGGGCGAGCTCGAGGAGCGGACCGAGGAGCTGAAGCGGACGGGCAAGCTCCTCGAGCTCCAGCGCGTCGAGCAGCGCACTCGCTACGACCTCGAGCTGCTCCGGGCCACGGGGGTGTGCAACGGCATCGAGAACTACTCGCGCTGGATGGACGGTCGCGAGGTGGGCCAGCCTCCGTTCACCCTGTTGAACTACTTCCCCGAGGACTTCCTCGTCTTCGTGGACGAGAGCCACGTCGCCGTCTCCCAGGTGGGGGGGATGTACCGGGGAGATCGCTCGCGCAAGGAGACGCTCGTGAACTTCGGGTTCCGGCTCCCCAGCGCGCTCGACAACCGCCCGCTGCGCTTCGAGGAGTGGGAGAAGCTCGTGCGCCAGATCGTGTACGTGTCCGCGACTCCGGGGGACCGCGAGCTGCGCGAGTCCGGGGATCGGTGCGCGGAGCAGATCGTGCGGCCCACGGGCCTGCTCGACCCCAGGATCGAGCTGCGGCCCCCCCGCACCCAGGTGGACGACCTCCTCCACGAGATCCGTCTCGTGACGAAGGCGGGATGGCGGACCCTCGTGACGACCCTGACGAAGCGGTCCGCGGAGGAGCTCACCACGTACCTCTCGGAGCTGGGGGTACGCGTGCGCTACCTGCACTCCGAGATCGACACGATCGAGCGCTCGCAGATCCTGCGCGACCTGAGGACCGGGGAATTCGACGTGCTCGTCGGCATCAACCTCCTGCGCGAGGGCCTGGACTTGCCCGAAGTCGCCCTCGTAGCCGTCCTCGACGCGGACAAGGAGGGTTTCTTGCGCTCGGCGACCTCGCTCATCCAGACGTGCGGGCGAGCGGCTCGCAACGTGGAGGGGCGCGTGCTCTTCTACGCCGACCGCGAGACGGACTCGATCCGCGCGACGATGGGCGAGGTGGAGCGGCGCCGGGCCCTGCAGCTCGCCTACAACGAGGAGCACGGCATCGTGCCCGAGACGATCATCAAGCCGGTGCGCGACTCGATCGAGGCGATCTACGAGATGGACTACACCGCTCCCGGCCTGTCCGACGAGGACGCGGGCGGCGAGGCGGAACGGGCGCGATCCTGGGACGTCGAGCGCCTGCGGGGCGAGATCGCCCGGATCGGCGACGAGATGCGACACGCCGCGGAGGAGCTGCGGTTCGAGGAGGCCGCGAAGCTGCGCGACCGCCTGCGCGAGCTGGAGCGCCTGGAGCTGTCGCGGTAGAACGAGGCTTCGTCGTGAGCGAATACCCCTGGACCCCGGAGCTGGCGATGTCCTCGGTGGCCGAGCGGCCCGGGGTCTATCTATTCCGGGACGGCGAGCGGAAGGTGCTCTACGTGGGGAAGGCGCGCAGCCTGCGGAGCCGACTCCAGACCTACCGCACCCCGGGCGGCGACGGAAGGATCGGGGTGCGCTTCCTCGAGCGGGACGCGCGGTCGGTGGAGACCATCGTCACCCGCACCGAGCAGGAGGCGCTGCTGCTCGAGGACACGCTGATCAAGCAGTACAAGCCGCCGCACAATGTGCGGCTGAAGGACGACAAGTCCTTCCTGATGATCCGCCTCGACCTCGACGAGCGCTTCCCCCGCCTGAAGTTCGTGCGCGCACGAAAACCGAAGGAGGGGCGCAAGAAGGGACGCTCCCGCTTCTTCGGACCCTACGCCTCGACGCGGGCCGTGCGGCGGACGCTCTCGGATCTCCACCGCGTCGTTCCCCTGCGGGACTGCACCGATCCGGTGATGAACCACCGCTCGCGCGCCTGCCTGAAGCACCAGATCGGTCTCTGCTCCGCGCCCTGCGTGGAGGCGATCGACGAGGCGGCCTACGACGAGCTGGTGGCCCGAGCCGCGCGCATCCTCTCGGGGGACGTGGACGAGCTCGAGCGCGACCTCGACGACCGCATGCGCTCCGCCTCCGACGCGCAGGAGTACGAGCGGGCCGCCGATTGGCGCGATCGGCTGGCCGCCCTGCGGCGCACGGTCGAGCGCCAGGGAGTGCGGGCGAGCGGGAAGGTGGAGCGGGACGTGCTCGGCCTGGCGCGGCTCGGCGAGGAGGCCCAGGTGCACCGGCTCGCCTTCCGGGAGGGGCGGCTCGTCGAGAGCCGCGGCCACGCCTTCCGCTCCGAGCTGCCGGACGAGGAGCTCATGCACAACGTCCTCACCGCGCTCTACGCCGGCGGGCGACGGGCGATCCCCCCGGAGGTCGCCCTGCCCTGCCCCCCCGTGGACCGGGCGCTGCTGGAGGAGGCTCTCGGTCAGGGGGTGCGGCTCGTGGTGCCCCGGGGAGGCGAGCGCCGGCGGATGGTCGACCTCGCCGGCGAGAACGCCCGCGCGGAGCTGACCCGCCGCGAGGCCGCGCGCAGCACGCACGACGAGGCGGTCGAGAAGCTCGCCACCCTCGTGGACCTGCCCGCGCTCGCGGGGGGGCGCGCGGCGGCGGTGATCGACTGCTTCGACGTGTCCAGCTTCCAGGGCGCGAGCGCGGTGGCGAGCCGGGTCCGGTTCCGGGGGGGTATCGCGGACCGCGCGGGTTACCGGCGATTCCGGGTGAGGAGCGCGGAGGGCCAGGACGACTTCGCCTCGATGCGCGAGGTCGTGGGCCGCAGCCTGCGCCGGGGCCTCGACGAGGGGGACCTGCCGGACCTGGTCGTGATCGACGGGGGCGCGGGCCAGCTCGCCGCCGCCCTCGAGGCCCGGGAGGACGCCGGCGCATGGGACGTGCGGATCGTGTCCCTCGCCAAGGCCCGCCCCGAGCGCACGGTCCGCGGGCGGCGGAAGGCGGCGAGCGAGGAGCGCCTCCACCTCTCCCCCGAGGCCGAGCCGATCGAGCTGCCCCGCCACAGCGCCGTGCGCCACCTCCTCGAGCGGATCCGCGACGAGGCCCACCGCTTCGCGATCACCTACCACCGCCGGGAACGCGGCCGCCTCCACTCCCGCCTGGACTCGATCCCCGGGGTGGGGCCCGTGAAGCGCAAGGCGCTGCTACGCCGCTTCGGGAGCGTGGCCGGCGTGGCTCGGGCCAGCGTGGAGGAGCTCGAGGCGGTGCAGGGGATCAGCCCCGGGCTCGCGAAGGTGATCCGCGACGAGCTGGGCTGAGGGCGAAGGAGTTTCCGCCCCCGCGGTTCCGTCATAAACCCCACTCGAGGTGCAGTGGGCCGCAGCCGCCGCTCGATGGAGGACGTGGAGTCCGCTCCATGAACGACCGCCGATCAGCGGCGAACGCCAGTTCGGCCGCTGCAGCGGCGGTGCGTTGAGCCGCCTGGTCGGCTCAACGCCATTAGTAGGC
>CAYRXS010000442.1:0-3758 GCA_964428225.1 uncultured Planctomycetaceae bacterium | reverse complement strand
GCCACGACGTGCTTCTCTTCAGTCTCGGCATCCTTGCCGTGACGCTGGCGCCTTGCTGTAGCAGCGAATCGAGGCCGGCCGAGAGCGCATCCAGCACGTCACCCGCGGCAAGCGCGGAGGATCCGATCCTGGGCGATCCGATCGTGGTGAACGGAGAGGAGATCTCCCTCGAAGAGATCAAGCGCCACACGCTACTTGTGTCGTATTCCGGTCGAGTTCTCTTCGAGCTGGCGAAGATCCGGGTCCTCATCGATCAGGAGATGCAGCGCCAGATCGAGCACGAGGGAAGGACCGCGGAGGACTTCGCCATCTCACAGGAGGAGATCGACGCCGCGGTTGACCGCGCTCGCCGGTGGAGCCGGAACCCACTCACGGGTCGGAGAGTCGCGCCTGGCGGATTCCACGACGACGACGATCTGACGCGGGGCGTGGAGGCGAGACAGACCATCCTCTTCAAGAGGGTTTTCCTTCCCCGGAATCCCCACGACTATCCGCCCGTCACCGCCGACGCCCTTTCCCAGATTGAAGAGGATGGTCTCCAGATCCTGGATGTTCTCAAGAGGGACTGGGACTTGGAATACGAGCCGGACGCTGAGCCCTTGGACGACCCCGATCCCGGAGCTCGGCTGTTCAATAGGCTGCTCGTCCATACGGTCACCGAGTACCTCATCGAGACCTCCGAAATCCACGAGATGGAAGACGGCATCGCCGAGGGCCTTTTGGGCATCGTCAACGGAGCCGAGATCTGGGTGGATGACGTCTGGGACAGGACAAGGGACGGCATCCGCCCCGTGGACGTGTGGAAGGCCAAGCGGTGGCTCGCGAGCGTCACCGTGTTGCGCCAAGCCATGGAGAGAACCGGCTTCCTGCTGAGTCGGAGCGAAGCGGACGCCATCAGGAAGCAGCAGCAATTCAATCCCCTCATCTGCTGGAAGATACCGGGGGAGCTGGCCCTCGGCATCAAGAGGTTCCCGACCATTGGGATGTACCGCACCTATCACCTTCTCTACGAGTCGTACCGGCGGCAAATCGCCGATGACATCACGGATGAGGTGCTCGAGAAGCAGGGCCGCGAACGCACCGATGCGATCATCGGCCAGTCCAGGGTGGACGTGGACATCATCCTGCTGGCTGCCTACGACTTCGAGAAGAAGGAATGGAAGGAGAACGGCTGGGCCGAGGCTGCCGACAAGGCGCGAGAGGTTGCGACTCAGCTCGCCGCCGGAGAGAGCTGGGAGGATCTGCTCGAGGAGTATTCCGGCTTCCGGGGTCCACCAATGGACCTCCGAATCGACGCGTATCAGCCGGAGCTCCAACTCAGAAACCAGGGACGTCTTCGGGGCTTGAACCGCCATGACCTCGCGCGCGTGCTCGAGGAGCCCGAGTTCCTGGTCTTTCTCACCGGCAACAGCGTCACGGACGTCATCTTCTTCGAGCAGAAGGCCGGCACGATCGAGAATCCGATCCGGGGTCCCTACGGGTACTACATACCACGGCTCTATCGCCGCAGCTCTCCGACCGTCGATCCCACGGCCTATGGCGCGAGGAGGCGTTCCTACCTGGAACAGGGCTACGTAGCGGAACGACTTCGGCTCTACACGCAGGAACTGCTGGCGGAATCCGTGATTTCAGGGCTGTAGTCTGCGGCCAACTGCACTTGCCGCGGCTGGCATCTCGTGCAGGACGCTCAGCGAACACCGCCGGCGTCTCGAAGGAGCCGGGCCAGGGCGCGTCTCGCTTCCTTGTCCTCGATGAAGGTCATCCTCCGCCACTCTACGTGGAAGAGCGGAGTCTGCTGGCGGTGGTTGCGGGCGTTCACGTTCGCGCCCTTCTCGAGGAGCCTGGCGACCGCGTCGTGCTCTCCGAGCACGGCTGCCCAGTGGAGCGGGGTCTCTCCGTCGCTCTTGCGGGCTTCGAGGTCGGCGCCGAGCTCGAGGAGCGTTTCGATCGCGGCGAGGGAGCCTTGCCCGGCAGCGTCGTGCAAGGGAGTGGCGCCAGCTTCACCTCCTTCCTCGAGATCGGCGCCGTTCGCCACAAGGAGGCGGATCACTTCCGGGCTGTCACCCCACGCGGCCATGTGGAGAGGTGTGTCTCCGAGATCCGTGCGACAATCGATCGGCGCGCCTCGCGCAAGCAGCCATTCCACCGCTTCCGGATAGCCGTGGCGAGCGGCCGAGTGGAGAGCGAGCGAGAGATCGGGTGCGGAGGATGCCTCCTCCAGTGCAGCGCAGACGAGCTCGAGGATCTCCACGCTCCCCAGCTCGGCGGCGAGCCACAAGGGCGACCTGGAGTAGAGGCCCATCTCGACCGTCCGAGCCAGCGCCGGTCGCTCCTCGAGCGCGCTCTGCACGTACTCCACGTCCCCGAGCATGCAGGCGGAGAGGAACGTGAGCTCTCCGCCCTCCGCGCGAAGCAGAGCTGCGGCTTCGCGCGACCGCCAGCGGGCCGCTTTCTCGAGGGCCGCGCTCACCTCGACGCGGCGTTCCGGGGAATCCTCCCAGTGGTCGAGGAGCAGCCGGAGGGCTCGCACGTCGTTCTTCTCCGCGGCCAGGAGGAGCGGGTACGACGACCTTGCCGCATCCGCGCCGAGGGAGAGGAGGAGCGCCGCGAGATCAAACCGCTCCGCCTCGATCGCCCGCGACAGGACGTTGGACCGTCCGTTGAGGGCGTCGATATCCGCGCCCCACGCCACGAGCTGCCGGATCAGGTCCGTGCGCCTCGCCTCGACGGCGAGGTGGAGTGGGGTGACGCCCCGCTCGAGATCCGCCTGGCCGAGGTCGGGATCGGTGAAATCCGCACCGTCGGGGTTCAGATACAGGTGGACGAGCGGACCCTGGAACATCTCCCAGCCGATCTCGGGAGCTCGCACGTCGATGTCCAGGCCTTTCCCGAGCAGGTGCGAGACCACCTCGATCCGCCCGAACCGTGCCGCCAAGTGGAGGAGGGTCTCGCCTCCGGGCGGCAGTCGTTCCCGGAGCTGCCCCGGATCCGCCGCGAGCATCTCCGACAGCGGATCGAGCAGCCCGAGGACCGCGGCCGAGCACGCGTCGAGGGACGCGCCCTCCTCGAGGAGCAGGCGCGCCACGTCGTGGTGCCCGCTGCCCGCCGCGGTCATCAGGGGAGTGAGGCCGAGGTGCTCGGATTCGTCGCGATCGAAGAGGACCCAGCCCTCCGCGCGAGCCTCCGTGTCGGCGCCGTGCTCGAGGAGCGCCCGCGCGGTCTGCAGATCCCCCGCGAGTGCCGCCACGTGCAGTGGAGTCGCCTCCGCCCACCCGTCCACGCCGTTCGGATCCGCCCCGTGCTCCAGCAGGAGGCAGGCGATCTCCGGCTCCTCCATGTGGATCGCGACGTGGAGGGCGGTGCCGGTGTTCTTGGAGTTGTCGTAAGTCGCGCGACAGTCGCCCGACGCCCCCCGCTCGAGCAGGAGCCGCACCACGTCGAGGTGGCCGTCCTGGATCGCTCCGGTGAGGGCAGTGAATCCTCCGCCCCAGTGCTGGGCCCAGGCGGCCTTGTTCTCGCTACTCGGATCAACTCCTTCGTCGAGGAGCGCCCCGACCAATCGGGGCAGACCGTAGTCCGCGGCATCGCACAGGTACTGGACTGCACGACGAATCTCCCACGTTCCCTCTTCGATCAACGCTATCGCCTCGTCCTCGCGTCGCAGGATGATCAGCTCCTCCATCCCCGGGAACACCCCCACCTCGGCGAAGGCCTCGATCACGTCCGGGAGCGCCTGCCGAGCGGCTCGGTTGATCGGA
>CAYRXS010000441.1:0-3764 GCA_964428225.1 uncultured Planctomycetaceae bacterium | reverse complement strand
AGGGCTGCCCGACGGATGGCCTCCTGGTCCTCGTCGCCGGGAGGAGAGCTCTCCGCGGGGGCGGCCGGGGCGAGGAGGAGGGAGAGCAGGGACGCGGGGACGAGGTGGCGGGCTTTCATGGTCTGGCTCCTGAGATCCGGGGTTGGCACGGGCCTGGAGCCGACTGACGCAGCGGGGGGCGGGATATTGGGCTTCTCCCGCAAGACTTCTGACAAAGGCGCCCGCGGCGCCGGATCTCACTTCTCGGGGGGGTCAGGAGCGCCCGTATCGAGGATGACCTTCCACGCGCCCTCCACCCTGCGCCAGATGCTGATGTAGCTGCCCGTGCCGAGCACCTCGTGCGTGCCGTCGCCTCCGAGCTTCAGCAGCTCGAAGCTGCCGGTCGTGAATCCGTGCCGGCCGTCCTCGAACACCCTGGCGCTCACCGGACTCCAGGTCAGGAGGACGTCCTCGCTGGCGAACATCTCGCCATCCATTGTGCGAATGGCCTCGAGCCCGCGTACGGCCTTGCCGCCCAGCTCCATCCGAGCGGCGTCCTCGGCGAAGAAGGACATCCACCCGTCGATGCCGCGCTCCTCCGTCGCCAGGGCGAAGTCGCGGTCCGCCTGCATCAGCTCCTCGATCATGTCGACGCCTCCGTCGGTCCGATCCTCCTGCGTGCTGGCGCAGCCGAGCAGCAGCACGAAGAGCAACACGATTCGTAATCTGGGCACGCCTCTGGTCATGGCCGGCTCCTCCTTGGTTCGGGGGCGAGATTGTAGATTCCCGAGCCCGCCGGGGCGTGGAATCGCGGTCATTCGGGGGGAATCCGGCCCGAGGTCCCGTCGCTCTCGCTCGTCTTCCGGATGAAGTCCGCGTCGTAGAGCGGGCCTCGATTCATGCCGGGACAGGTCTTCGCCGTTCGCTCCCACCGCCGGCGCGAGTGGACGTTCACGCGCCAGAAGGGCCAGGTACGGCACTGGCGGGGACGGAGCTCGTAGATCTCGCACCCCTTCTCGGCGTCGTAGAAGACGCAGTCGTGGTTCAGCCTCTCCCGCAGGCTGATCGCGCCGTCCGGGAGCCGGCGCGCGTAAGTGTCGACGAAGACCTCGTAGTCGAGGCCCAGGAGGCCGGCCAGCGCGACGACCTCCTCCTCGTTCATGCGCACCGTTCCCGGCTCGCCGGTGCAGCAGTGACCGGACCGCTGGCACTCGAAGCGAAGGCCCTTCGCGTACCAGGGAGGATTCGTCATGGCGTCGCTCGGCAGGGGGCTCACGCGATCGTGAGGGCGCAGCCGTTGTCGGACGAGCCGAGCCCGAGCAGGAAGGCGGCGGCGACGTGGGACCAGTCGTCGGGCGTGGGGAAGCCCGCCGCGCCGTCCCCCCAGCAGCTCCGCAGCATGTCCGTGTCGATGACGCCGGGATTCACGGCCACGGCGGCCAGGCCGGAGGGGAGCTCCTGGGCGAGCGACTGCGTCAGCCCCTCGATCGCCCACTTCGTCGTGCAGTAGGGGCCGACCTCCGGCGCCGTCGAGCGACCCCACCCCGAGCTGACGTTGACGACGACGCCGCGGCCCCGCTCGATCATCGCGGGGACGAAGGCGCGGATCGTGTTCTGCGTGCCGCCGACGTTGACGGCGAGGAGCGCCGCGAACTCCTCCGGGGGCACCTCCCAGAGGGGTGCGTTCCGGTTGATCAGGGCGGCGTTGTTGACGAGCAGGTCCGGTGCGCCCCATCGCTCGAGCACCCGCGCGGCCCAGCGATCCACCGCCGCCGCGTCGGCCACGTCGAGGACCTCGAAGCCGTGAGGCTCGGGGTGGGCGTCGGCGAGCTCGTCGATCGCCGCCGCCGATCGGCCGCACCCCACAACCGTGTGACCCTGCTCCACGAGGCGTGCGACCAGGGCGCGTCCCAGTCCCTTCGTCACTCCGGTGACGACGATCGTGCGGTTCGAGGATCCGTCCATGTCGGTTCAGGTGGGGGAGGATGGCGCCCGGAAGACGAGGACGTTCCCCGCGCCGGACGACGGAACGAACGGGGCCTTCGCGAAGTCCGCATAGTGCTCAACCGGCTCGAAGCCGGCGTCGCGGTGGAGCTCGACGTAGCGCGCGGCTCGAACGGGGAAGAGCCGCACTTCGTCGTGGAAGAGCTCCCGGTCGCCCTCGAGCAACCTGGTCCGGAAGCGGACGCCGGAAGGAGACAGGTCGCGATACTCGCGCAGGAACCGGAGGCCGCCCTCCCCGAGCTCCCGCGGGGGGAAGACGAAGCTCTCCGCCCCCAGGATCCGATCCCAGTTGACGGTCTGCAGGACCCACGTCCCCGACGGCCGCAGAAGCCGGCGCAGCGATTCGAGCACGCCGCGAAACGCTCCCTCGTCGACGTGGGCCGCGACGTTGCCGATGCAGAAGGCGAGGTCGAACGTGCCCTCGAGACGCCCGAGCTCCGTCATGTCGAGGTGGCGAAAGGAGGCGTCCGGATGGCTCTCCCGGGCGGCTCGGATCATCTCCGCGTCGAGGTCGATGCCGGCGGCCCGGGCGCCCTCTGCCGCGAACCTCCCGCAGTAGTGGCCCGGACCGCACCCGACGTCCAGAACGCGGCCGTTGCGAGGCGAGAGGCGCTCGCTCAGGAACGAGTACACCCCGTCCCGGAAAGGGAACACCTTCTCGTAGTGGGCGGCGAAGCGGGAGTAGAAGGACACGAGTCGGAGCTACGGGAACACGAGGAACGGGTCGGAGACGACGCGGTATCGTCGCCCGACGCCGTAGGTCTGGAACTCGGCGTCGAGCCGCACGAAGACCGCGCGCAGCGGCGTCTGGGGAGCGGCCATGTGCCGGACCCCGTGACGCACCTGGGTGACCGTGTGGTGGCCGAGAGCGCTCACCGTGATCAGGTCGCTCTCCTCCGTGGCGCGATCGAGCGCGACCGGCGAGGAGAGGGCTTGGAAGGGCTCGCCGTTGAAGCTGATCTCGTAGCCGGTCTCGTTGGGGAACGAGTTGAAGACGACCTGTCCCTCCCGGGCGCGCAGACGCATGGTCACGGCGATCGCCGTCTCGTCGTCCGTGCCTCGGAAGAAGCGCACGTCCGTCACCTCGAGCGTGACGGGAACGTCCGCGCTCGCGGGAACGAGGGGCTCGGGATTCACGGGCTTCGGGGGGGGAGCCGACGTACAGGCCGCGGCGAGAAGGACCGCGAGGATGGCGATGGCTTTCATGCGTCTCGGTCGCCGGAGACGGGCGACGGTGCGTTTCGTTGGTCCAGGAGGTCGACGTAGGCCTCGTCGATCAGATCCTCCTCGCGGATGTGGAGGGCGGACATCAGCTCCTCCGCGACGCGCCGGCCCTCGGCGGGGCTCTCCCCGTCGCGCAGGACGACCTCCAGCTCGACGAACGTCCCCAGGCCCTCGACCTCGTCGAGGTGGACCCGCGTGCGATCGATCATGTAGAGGCGGCGGACCTTCCGCACGACGCCCCGGATGCCGAGCGCGCGCGCGAGGGCTTCGCGCAGCGTATCCGGCTCGCTCGTGGCGGAGAGGACGTAGTCGCTGGGGCTCGGATCGGCGGTGTCCGGTCGGTCGTACTGGATGAGCTCGCCGGTGCCGTCCGCGAAGCGGCGCAGCTTCAGGCGCCCGTGGGGAACGAGGAAGAACGTGTCCTCCTGGGGGATGTCGACCGGTCCCTCTCCGCCCAGGGCCGCCGCGATCTCCTCCAGCCGCCGCAGGTCGGCCGCTCGCGCCTTGATCTCGATGTTCCGTCCCTTGCGAGCCCCCCGAATCACATCCACTCCGGG
>CAYRXS010000440.1:0-3770 GCA_964428225.1 uncultured Planctomycetaceae bacterium | reverse complement strand
TGATCTTCTGCTCGGTCCTGACAGTTCCGTCCGGGTTCAGGAACAGGATCCAGACGGCACCTCGTAGAGACCCGCCGTCATCGTCGTAGTCCGCTCCGACGGCCAGATCCTCGACACCATCACCATCCAGGTCTCCCGCTCTCGCCAGCGAGCTGCCGAAGAGGCTCTCATCCTGCAGCGATCCGCCGAAACCGCCGGCGGTGTCGCTGATCTTCTGCTCGGTCTTGACCGTTCCATCCGCGTTCAGGAAGAGGATCCACGCTGCGCCTCGCCTTCCGCCGCCGTCGTCGTCCCCCTCCGCTCCCACGGCCACATCCTCGATGCCATCCCCATCCAGGTCTCCCAATGCCGCTAGCGCGCAGCCGAAGGTGTCGTAGTCATCCAGCACACCGCCGAATCCCCCAGCGATATCGCTGATCTTCTGTTCGGCCTTCACGGTTCCGTCCGCATTCAGGAACAGGATCCATACAGCACCTCGAGCCGGCCCGCCGTCATCGTCGCAATCCGCTCCGACGGCCAGATCCTCGACACCATCACCGTCCAGATCCCCCAAAGCGGCCACCGAGCAGCCGAACCAGTCGTCGTCGGCCAGCGTTCCGCCGAACCCGCCGGCGGTATCACTGATCTTCTGCTCCTCCCTGACGATGCCATCTGCCGCCTGAAACAGGATCCACGCTGCACCTCGATCGCCGCCGCCATCGTCGTCCTCAATCGCGCCGACGGCGAGATCCGCAACGCCATCGCCGTTGAGATCCCCCAGGGAGGTCACCGAGGTGCCGAACTCATCGCCGTCGTCGAGTGTCTCGATTCCCCAGGTCTGGTTGCCGATCTTCTCGTGGTCGAGCACGTGATCCCCGGCCTGCGCCGGGATCGACGAACCGAGCCATACGGCCAGCAGAGAGACGACGAGCGGATGCGAGTGACGGCGCATGATGGGAGGTCTCCACAGAGCGAATACGGCGCGACGACGGTTGGCGGAACGGCGACGGAGCTACACCCCGGACCGTCCGCGATCGATCCAGCCTAGCACCTCGCCTCGCGAGCGGGGCGACCGGCCGATCAGTACCCGATCACGAGATCCCAGGCGTTGGCGAGCAGGCAGGAGCCGCCGACGTTGTTGAACAGGGCCTGCGTGGAGGCCGGGGCGCCGACGAGGACGGTCTCGTTGGGGATGAACACCGCGTGCTGGGAGACGCCCGTGCCGCCGAGACCCGCCCAGCTCGTGAACGACCACGAGGAGGTGGGGTCGACGAGTAGCTCGCCGAAGGGAGTCGACAGCCCCGGGTGCATTCCCGCGTAGCCGACGACGAGTACCAGGCCGCTCGCTCCGACCGGATTGCCGTCCACGGTCGCCGTCCAGCTCGTGCCGATGATCGGCAGGCCCGTGCTCACGAACACGTCGGGGTTCACGCCGGATCCGTTGCGCCAGGTCGCCGACGCGTTCGTGGTGACGATCTCGTCACAGAACAGCACCCACACCGCGCCGCTGTCCAGCTCGCCGTCGTCGTCCAGGCTGGCCCCCACCAGGAGATCGTCATGGCCGTCGCCGTCGACGTCGCCGGACATGGCGACCGCCCCCCCGAATCGATCGCCGTCGTCCAGCTCGCCGTCGAAGCCCCCGAGCTGGTCGCCGATCTTCGCGTAGCCGTGGATCGTCGACGTCGGGTGGAGGAGGAGGAGCCAGAGGGCGCCCCGGTCCACGCCGCCGTCGTCGTCCAACGCCGCTCCCACCGCCAGATCGATGGTACCGTCTCCGTCGAGGTCGCGGCCGGAGGCGAGCGAGGTCCCGAATCGATCGCCGTCGTCCAGGATGCCCGCGGCGAGCCCGGCTCCTTCCGCGACTCTCGTGCTCGCGTGGACGCTCCCGCCGGCGTCCAGGTAGAGGATCCAGACCGCGCCGTGGTCGCTGCCCGCGCCGTCGTCCCCCGGAGCTCCCACCACCAGGTCCCCGAATCCGTCCCCGTCGAGGTCGCCCACACACGCCACCGCGGAGCCGAAGAGATCCCGGTCGGCGAGGCCGCCGCCGAAGCCGCCCGCGGTGTCGCTGATCTTCACCTCACTTCGCACCGCACCCGTAGTGTCGAGGAACAGGATCCACACCGACCCCCGGTTCACCCCCCCGTCGTCGTCGCCGGGCGCCCCCACCACGAGCTCGTCGAGGCCGTCCCCGTCGAGGTCGTCGAGCGACGACGCCGCGAAGCCGAACAGGTCATCGTCGTCCAGAGCGCCCGCGAAGCCTCCCGTCGTGGCGCTGATCTTCTGCGCGGCGCGCAGTCCGAGATCGGGACGCAGGAAGAGCACCCAGACCGCGCCGCGGTCGCCCCCCGCGTCGTCGTCCCCGGGGGCGCCGACGACCAGCTCGGGGAGGCCGTCCGCGTCGAGATCTCCCGAGCTGGCAACCGAGGTCCCGAAGCCGTCTCCATCGTCCAGCGGTCCGAGGATTGCCCCGTAGCCATCTACCAGCCAGCACGATCCCGACACCGTTCCGTCGTTCTCGAGCAGGAGGATCGCGACCTCACCCCGGTTCGATCCGCCGGTGTCCGTTCCCGGAGCGCCAACGAGGGCATCGGGCACGCCGTTCCCGTCGAGGTCGCCCGGGGACACGACCGATGAGCCGAAGTAATCGAAGTCGGCCAGCCAGTGGCTGAATCCCCCGGTGGTGTCACTGATTTGTTGCTCGGCCTGGACGGTCCCGTCCACATTCAGGAACAGAATCCACACGGCACCGCGGTGGTACCCGCCGTCGTTGTCATACCGCGCTCCGGCGACCAGATCCTGGACACCATCGCCGTCCAGATCTCCCATGGCCGCCAGCGAACAGGCGAAGTAGTCCGAGTTTTCCAGCCCTCCCCCAAAACCGCCGGAGGTGTCGCTGATCTTCTGCTCGGCTTTCACGGTTCCGTCCGCATTCAGGAACAGGATCCACGCGGCTCCTCGGCGGTTCCCGCTGTCGTCGTCCCCGTCCGCTCCGACGGCCAGGTCGTCCACCCCATCGCCGTCCAGATCTCCCAGCGTGGCCAACGAGCTACCGAAGTAGTCGCTGTCGTCCAGCGCGCCGCCGAAACCACCGACGGTATCACTGATCTTCTGCGCGGCCTTGACGGTGCCTGCTTCGGTGAGGAACAGGATCCATGCGGCACCCCGATCGACGCCACCATCGTTGTCCCCCTTCGCTCCGACCGCCAGATCCTGAACACCGTCGCCATCCAGGTCTCCCAATGCGGCAAGCGAACAGCCGAAGAAGTCATAGGGGACCAGCATTCCGCCGAAACCACCGACGGTGGGGGCGATCTTCTGCTCGGCCTTGACCGTACCGTTCGCTCTCAGGAACAGGACCCACACGGCGCCTCGGCTATTCCCGACCCCGTCCGCACCGACGGCGAGATCCTCGACACCGTCGCCGTCCAGGTCTCCGAGGGCCGCCACCGAGGTGCCGAAGAAGTCCTGGTCATGTAGATGCTCGCCGAATCCCTCCGCGAAGTTGCTGATCTTCTGGTGATCGAGCACGTGATCCCCGCTCTGCGCAACAGCCGCGGAGCCGAGCCACGCGGCGATGAAGAGAGCGACGAACCGATGCGGGCGAGGGCGCATGGGTAACCTCCATAGAGCAGGTGCGGTGCGACGACGGCCGACGAGAGGTCTGCGACGTGGCGACGGCGACGATCCGCGATCGGTTCAGGATAGCACCTCGCCCGAGAAGCGGGGCGAGGGGAGCATCAGACGCTATGAGGGCCTGGCCTCCCGGCGGCCTTCGTGGGTTGCCACGCTCT
>CAYRXS010000439.1:0-3793 GCA_964428225.1 uncultured Planctomycetaceae bacterium | reverse complement strand
CGGCGCGGAAACTCACTGCGAACATGGCGCCAACATCGACATTAACAACGGGATTGGCACCCTCGAGTACGCCCATCAGGTCTGCACGTCTCACCACCATGAGAGCGTCGTCTCTCAGCTGGAGTTGGTGGAGTTTTCCAGTGACGGTGATCAGGAGAAGAAGGGCAGACTCGCCGCACTCGCCATGCAGGCCCGGAATTCGGATTCCGTTCGCGAACGCCTCGATCGCAGGAATCCGAACTTCGCGACGGCTTCTTCCCTGGGCGCGATTCAGCTCTACCGCTACTCCTATAGCAAGGTGTTGAGCCCGGCCCACGTCACGTCGGCGGTCGTCCACGCATACTCGCCGATCATCGCCCGGACTCTCGAAACGCGGCCCGATCGCACCACGGTCCGAACCATCGACATCGAGACCACGACGGCGGACCGGAATGCGCCGGTTATCGAGGAGTTGGTCGAGACCATCCGGGCGTCGAAGGGGACGCGCCCCGAGGAGTTCCCCGGGGTGTGCACGACGCCCACCGAGGCGGTTACGGGGGGATCCGTCCGCTTCGGCCTCGCCGACCGTGAGGGAATGCTCGACGTGAGCACCGACCTCCAAGTCACGATCGCCATTCCGGCCACGTCCGTGGCCGAGGTCGGGAAGAAGGTCGCCTTGCTGCGGGCCCTGGAGACAAGTACGGCGGCGAAGCTCGAGTCGCATTCCCTGCAGGCGAAGACCCTGCGCGATCAGCACGCCGAGCTCTGCAAGGGTGTGGCCCGTATCGTCAGCAAGATCTACCCGCAGGGCTTCTTCGCCCGCTTCCTGGCGATGTTCAGGAATCCGAACGTCCTCGTTGCCGAGTTCAAGAACGCCGTCAACCAAACCCGCGGCGCGGCGAACGCCATGGTCCGGGCCGAGGGCGAGGTGGATCTGCTCCTCGCCGCTCTCCGGAAGATCAGGGAGGCGAAGACCGCGGAGTTCGGCCGCATCCGCCGGCTGCTGGAGCTCATGGAGCAGCATCGGCTCCCGTCCGAGGGCGAGAGGGTCATCGAGGTCCTGCCCATCGACGCGGTTCTCTCCGAGCTCTTCGACGCGACCTACGACGAGCGCCCCGAAGCCGTTCCGCAGGTTCTGGCTTCCTGTGCGGCGGGCGTCACGCTCGCCGGGCTGCAGGTGATCACCGGGGCGCAGGAGCCGATCCCGGCTTCCATCGCAGCCCGTATCGCAAAGGCCGAGCCCGAGACGGTCTCTCCTTTCTGGGGCGGCAAGGAACCCCTCCGTGCCAGCGCCAAGATCCACGTGCTGCCTCCGCTCGCGAAGGGGCTGGAGGAGGCCATCCGCGCCGCGTTTCGGGCCCACGACAGCTCGACGCCCGTGGTGACCGCCGACTCGGCCCGCGGCGGGGTGACGGTGGTCCGGGTGGAGACGTACGAGCCCACCGACGAAAGCGAGGTGTTCACGACCCGCATCCGGGCGCACATCGAAGAGGCTCTGAAGAATCCTCACCTGCACTCCACGATCGACGACATCGAGGCCATTGCGGCCCGGTATCTCCGCAAGGAAGCGACCGCGGCATAGGAGGAACGCGCCATGAAGAACGTCGTGAAGATTCTGGTTTGGGCGCTCGTCCTGACGGTGTTCGCGGCCGTGGGCGGATGGTTCGACGGGGCGCATCTCCTGTGGGGGGCGGGCATCGCTCTCCCCCTGCTCGGCCTGATGCTCTTCCTCGGCAAGCGCCTCTCGAGCGGTGACATCACGGGTGGCATCGGCAGTGATGAGCCTCCGCGCCCCATGACCGGGGCGCCGGCGGGCCTCCTGATGGGGATCCTGACCGGAGTGCTCCTCCTGCCCGCCTTTACCCTGATCGAGCCCGAGGATGGATGGGATGCCGGGGAGTTCATCAGCCTCCAGGCGGTGTACCGGCAGCTGATGGCGATGCATACGCACGAGCGGTACGAGGAAGCCCTCGATCCGATCACGAGGGCACGGACGCTGGAGCGGATCTCGGATACGCTCCGCGCGCAGGCGGAGAAGGACCACTTCGATTGCCTCATCGGGTGCGGGCGGACCTGCCCGGATTTGGCGGAGGCAGGGGAGTTCTTCAGCCTCGCTTGTGAGACGGCCGCCACGTGTGATCTGGATGCCTCGGTGGCCGAGACCTGGAGCGCCAGGGTCGCGAAGGACCTCCACGTTTCCGCCTCGATCGAGTTCCTTCTCGCCGGAGACCGATGGCGGGACGCCATCGACCGGATCGAGTTCCAGGTCAAGGAACGGGAGTTTCACGCCCAGTCCACGCCCTGGAGCCTCCCCTTCGACTCTTGGCTGTGCCAAGCCTGCGAGCAGTCCGTCCTCGGGGCACCCGGCCCCGCCGAGACGATCGCTCGGGTCGACGAGTTCCTCGCGCGGGTGAAGCAGCACGGCGGCGACGTGCAGCTTCTCATCGAGGCGAGGCAGGCTGCCGTCGCGGCCATGCGTGGCGCCCGTCTGGCCAAGACCCGTGGTCGTCGAGCGAGGTTGCGGGACCAAGGCCTCTGGCTGGAAGCCAGCACCTACGTGAGCGAGCGCATGTCCGAGGAGCCCGAGCCGTGGGATCTGCCCTACCGTGAGTGGCTGGCCTCGGACCTGAGGGCGTGGCTCACGAGCGCGGAGGATCCCGCCTCGACTCGGTTCGCGGCATGGCTCGTCGGTGGTCGATCGACGACGGCTTCGCCACGGAGCAGGAGAGGGCCTGGCGGAAGCGGCTCGCCGACGCCGCGCTGGGCCGCGAGCGCGATCGAATCCAGTCCGAAAACGATCGGCTCTTCGCCTCCGCTTCCTGGGACACCCTCCTCGATCGGATCCAGGCCTGGAGAACCGATTCTCCGGGCCTCCATCCCTTCGACGCGTGGCTGGAGCGGTGTGCCCGCGAGAAGCTGGGGGCTCTGAGAGACGACCCGGAAGCGTGTCTCGAGGCCTGCGATCGTCTGGCGAAGACCCTGACGGCCTGCGAGATCGAAATCGATTTTTTTCAGGTGTTCCGTGATCGAGCCGACGGCGACATTACGGAACGGGAGCGTTGGGACCGTATTCGGGAGTCCATCGCCGAGCTGAAGCGCGAGCGGCAATTCGAATTCCTCGATCGCAACCTCCGGTCGTGGATCGCCCAGATGGAGCGGGCCGCCTGGAAGGTGGCATTCGATCGTGAGCTGTACGACTGCCAGCTGACCTGGGCCAAATCCGAAACCGACCCCTTCGAGAAGCGCGATCGTCTGATCGAAGCGAGGAAGGTTGCGGAGACCTACGGGCTGGATTCCGCGATCGCTGCCGCCAGGCTCGCGGAAACGCAGGCGTGGATCACCAAGCTGACCCGCCCGAGGGATTTGTCCCCTGGCTCGTCGGGGGCGATCCTCAGCCTCGACGCCCAGGATCTGCCGTTCTACCTCAAGGCCGACATCCGTGTGGAGGACGCCCATGGGGCGTTCGTGCCGAAGCTTCGCCCTCAGGACTTCCGGGTCTCGATCGACGGTGATCCCGTTGAAGCCGTGACCATCAGCTCGATGAGGGAAGATCCGAAAGAGCTGCTCCTCGTCATCGCCCTCGATTGTTCGGGGTCGATGGCCAAGCAGAGGCGGTTCGATTCCGTCCGACTCGGCGCGGAAAAGCTGCTCTCCGCGTTGCGCGGTCGAAAGGTCCGAGTCCGGCTGCTGGGATTCAACAACCAGTCGTTCGAGATCTGTCCCTGGACCAACCGGCTCGGCGAGGCGATCGCCAAGCTGCGGAGCATGAAGAGGCCCAACGGCGGGACGGTACTGGCAGGAGTCGTCACGGATG
>CAYRXS010000438.1:0-3794 GCA_964428225.1 uncultured Planctomycetaceae bacterium | reverse complement strand
AGATACGTCGTGCCATCGGACTTCGTGCCCAGCGTCCACCAGTGCCTCTCGCCCTTTCCGAACCGGTTGCCGATGATGCCCCGCCAGTTGTTCGCCGCGTCGTGGTCCAACGACGCCACGACGAAGACGGTCCAGCTCTCGCGAGACCAATCTCGCAAGAGCGGATTGCGCATGAAGTCGTCGCCATCGAACCGTAGCACGGCGTTTCCGCCCATGCCGTCCAGAGCCAAGGAAGGCTGGTTCGCATCCACGGCCTGGATTGCGTGATAGCCCCGGCCGGACTTGTCGACCCATTCGTTGACACGGCTGCCTTCGGGGAGACCATCCGGTGTGCCGTCGCCGTCGATGTCGGACGCATCCAGCCAGAGGATGCGGCCGGGGACGTCCTGCTCGGGATGAAGACCCTCGCCGTCAGCTCGTGAAACCAGAGATACGGGGGGAAGGAGGAGGCAGAGAAGGAGGATGCGGCGAACGCTGAATCTCACGGGTTCCTCCTCTCGTCGGCATTCTCCTCGAGCGCGCCCGGTGCTTTCGCCATCCGCGGCGGTTCCGCAGTGCACCTCTTGATGCCCCCCGCTCGGCGAGGGCGTTGCCCCCCCTCCGCCGAACGGGTTTTTGAGTAACCTCCTGCAGGCCATTACCTATCTCCGTGTGGGCGGAGAATACCACGAGGCGGCGACCGGCGCGTGGGCGAAGGGGCCCGGCGCCCCCGGAGAGCGGACCGGAACGAGCTCGAACACCGCCGGTCGAGCCCGATCGCCTCGTCCCCGTTACGACCGCCCGAAGAGAGGAAACAGCCGATGAAGTCCCGTCTGGTGGCGTCCTTCGCCATGCTCGCGTTCTCGATCGCCGGCGCCCTGCCGGCCTCTTCCCAGCACGACCTGCTGGGCATCGACTACACCTCGGCGAGGCTCTGGGACGTCGATCCCGCCACGGGCGCGTGCTCGAATCCCCGCGCGGTGAACGCCAGCTTCCTCGTGGGGCTCGCGGCCTCGCCGGACGGCACGCTCTACGGGCTCACCACCCTCGCCTCCGTTCCCGCCAACGCGCTGGTCACGATCGATCCCGTGACCGGAAACGCCACCTCCGTGGGCACCACCGGCCTGACCGCCGTCTACGAGGGCGGCCTCGCCTTCGATCCGACCACCGGGATCCTGTACGGCATCCAGGAGTTCACCGGCTGGGGCTGCTGGATGTTCAAGTTCGATCTCACGACCGGAGGCGTCTACTTGCTCGGGCAGGTCGGCGGCTCGGTCCTCGACCTGTCGGCGATGGCGTTCAACTCCGCGGGAGTCTGCCACATCCTGGACACGAGCGCGGACAAGCTCCATCACGTGGTCGAATCCAACGGCAACATCTTCTACACGGTGCCGTTGAGCATTCCGCTCGGCGAGGTCGTGGGGATGGCCTTCGATCCGGTCGACGACACGCTGTACGTCGTCGACGGATTCAACGGCGGGACGAGGGACCTGTACACGTGCGATCCGTACACGGGCGTCCTGACCCTGGTCGGCCCCACCGGCAGCCCGGACGGCTTCTCGGGGCTCACGTTCCTGTGCGCCGTGGCGGCCAGCGCCACGTTCCGCAACGACGCGGGGGGAACGAACCCCGCCGGGTACCTCGCCTCGGCGCCCGTGCTGGGCGCGATCTGGACCGCGAGCGTCGACAACGCCGGGATGAACAACACCCTCGCCGGCGTCGTGGGATTCCTCACGCCCCTGGAGTACTACCTACCCGGCCCCGACGACTGGCTCCTGGTGAACATCGTCGATCCGAACGGCGAGCTCCTGGGATTCGGGACGAGGGCGGGCAGCGGCGTGGTGAGCTTCTCGGTCCCGATCCCCGGGGACCCGGCCCTTTGCGGATTCGCGGCCAGCACGCAGGGCTTCGGCCTGGGCGGGACCGGCGGCATCAACCTGCACAATGCCTACGACGTGGTCCTCGGCACCGACTGAGCCTCGGCGGCGAGGGTCGGTTTCGGAGCGATCCGTACCTGGCGACGCCCCGGCCCCCATGGCCCCGCACACCCACGGAGCGCGTGTGGCGATGGACTCGAACGACGTCCGTCGAATCCGGTCGCTTCGTGTTCCCCTCGTCAGCCCGAAGAAGGAGAACAGCCGATGAAACCCCTCCTGGTCGCGCCGATCGTCACGCTGGCGCTCTCCGTCGCCGCCTCTGCCCAGCACGGTCTGCTCGGCATCGACTACACCGCGTTCGGCCTCTGGGACGTCGACACGGACACGGGGACATGCTCGAACCGACGAAACGTCACGGCCTCCTTCGTCGTGGGGATCGCGGCGGCGCCCGACGGTACGCTCTACGGGCTCACGACCCTCGGCTCCATACCCTTCTGCTCGCTGATCACGATCGATCCCGCGACGGGCGCCACCACCACCGTCGGCTCCACCGGCTTGATCCGTATCTACGAGGGCGACCTGGCCTTCGACCCGACCACCGGAGTCCTGTACGGCATCCAGGACTACACGGGCTACAAATCCTGGTTGTTCACCCTCGATCGCGCAACCGGGGTCGCCACCCCGATCGCGCCCGTCGGCACCACGGGCCTCGATCTGTCGGCGATGGCGTTCGATTCCTCGGGCAACTGCTACATGATCGAAACGAACGGTTCGTTCATCTATCAGGTCGACAAGACCGACGGCAACGTCATCGCCATGGCGGCGTTGAGTGGTCAGTTGGGCGAGGTCGCCGGAATGGCCTTCGATCCGATCACGGACACCCTGTACGTCGCCGATGGCTATCTGGGGGGCACGGACCACCTCTTCACGTGCAATACAGTCACGGGGCTCTTGACCGTGGTCGGATACACCGGGCTCGGGACCGGCCTTTGCGGTCTCACGTTCCGGTGCACCACCCAGGCCAGCGCCACCTTCCGCAACGACTCCGGCGGGACGAATCCCACGGGTTACGTCGCCTCGCCTCCCGTCATGGACACGCTCTGGACCGCGAGCGTCGACAACGCCGGGATGAACAACACCCTCGCCGGCGTCGTGGGATTCCTCACGCCCCTGGAGTACTACCTACCCGGCCCCGACGACTGGCTCCTGGTGAACATCGTCGATCCGAACGGCGAGCTCCTGGGATTCGGGACGAGGGCGGGCAGCGGCGTGGTGAGCTTCTCGGTCCCGATCCCCGGGGACCCGGCCCTTTGCGGATTCGCGGCCAGCACGCAGGGCTTCGGCCTGGGCGGGACCGGCGGCATCAACCTGCACAATGCATACGACGTGGTCCTCGGCACCAACTGACCCACGGCGGCGAGGATCGGCTTCGGAGCGGTCCGTACCCGGCGACGCCGCGTTCCCCATGGCCCCACACACCCACGAAGCCCGTGCTAGGATGGACTCGAACGACGTCGATCGAGTCCGGTCGCTTCGTGTTCCCCTCGTCAGCCTGAAGAAAGAGAGCATCCGATGAAATCCCGTCTGGTCGCGCCGATCGCCACGCTGGCGCTCTCCATCGCCGCCTCCGCCCAGCACGAGCTGCTCGGCATCGATTACGTCACGTCGACCCTCTGGGACGTCGATCCCGTCACGGGAGCGTGCTCGAATCCCCGCGGCGTGGCCGCCACGTACCCCGTGGGGCTCGCGGGCGCGCCCGACGGCACTCTCTACGCGCTCACGACCTACGCCTCCATACCCCCCAACTCGCTGATCGAGATCAATCCCGTGACGGGCGCCTACTCCTTGGTCGGCAACACGGGTTTGACCAGCATCTTCGAGGGGGACCTGGCCTTCGATCCGACCCCGGACACCGAGGCCGCCGGGCGCGGCGTGCCG
>CAYRXS010000437.1:0-3794 GCA_964428225.1 uncultured Planctomycetaceae bacterium | reverse complement strand
GGACGTGTTCGGTCCGGACGGGCCGATCCGGGACTTCGCGGAGGCGCTCGAGGCGTGCCAGGGCGAGGAGGGCGAGGGGCGGCTCGCGCTCACCCTGCTCCGCGACGACGAGGAGGTCGCCGTCGTGCTGAAGATCGGACGGAGATACGGGACCTTCTCCTCGACCTTCCCCGCGGACTGCGAGAAGACGGAGCGGATCCTGGCGGAGCTGCTCGAGTACCTCGTGGATCACCAGCGTGACGACGGATCGTGGGGCAGCCCCCCGCACGACACCTTCGCCCCATTGGCCCTGCTCGCGAGCGGGGAGCGGAAGTACCGCGCCGCGGTCGAGAGGAACGTGCGGATGCACGCGCGAACGACCCGCGCCGAGGACCGCTCGTCGCTGATCAACTGGCGCTACATGGCCGCGGCGATCGTCATGAGCGAGTACTACCTGGCGACCCGCGAGATGTGGGTGCTCGACGAGCTGGAGGAGGTGTACGCCTTCCTGCTCTCCAGCCAGTACACGGACCTCTCCCAGGTGAACGAGAGGGTGAAGGAGTCGCATCCCCACGCCTATCCCGAGGACGCGATGGACTCCCACGGCGGCTGGGGGCACAACCCCGGCTTCGAGGGCTACGGGCCGATCTGCATGCTCACGGGTCAGGGCGCGCTGGCCTTCGCCCTGCTGAGCCACTGCGGCGTCGAGGTGGATCGCGCGCGGCACGACGCGGCCTACGCCTTCCTGGAGCGCGGCACCGGTCGCAACGGCTACGTGTGGTACGAGGACCAGCCCGCGGGTGCCGACGACTGGGCGGACATGGGGCGTACGGGGGCCACGGGGATCGCCAACCTGCTGAGCCCGTACCCGGAGGCCGAGTACGTGACGCGCGGCCTGGCCCACGCCCGCGTGATCGGCACGCACCCCGAGAGCTTCCCCGACACCCACGGTTCCCCGATCATGGGGATGGGCTACGCGGCCCTGGCCGCGAACGCGATCGACGGCAGCTTCCGCAGCCTCATGGACGCGAACCGATGGTGGTTCGTCCTGTCCCAGTGCGCCGACGGCAGCTTCTACTACCAGCCGAACCGGGACAACGCCGGCTACGGCGCCGACTCACGCATCTCGGCCTCGGCGGTCACCGCGCTCATCCTCTCCATTCCCGAGAAGAGCCTCCACCTGACAGGCAAGCCATTCCCGCGGAAGGGATCGGGGGGAAGGTAGAGCTCGCGAAACGCGGATCCCGTGGGAGCGAGTAGCCTACACCGAGGAAAGACGGGAGACCCATCCGATGAGAACCGCCGAGATCATGGTCCGCGGAGTCGCGGCATCGCTCCTCGTTTCGCTCGGCGCCTGCGCGGCGGCCGGGCCGGAGCCCGACGACCTGGACTTTCGCTCCCTGCTGCAGCCGGTCGCGGCAACGGCGCAGGGACGTGACGAGGAGGCGCGCGTCGAGGGGCCGGCCGTGCTCCAGGACGCCGACCACTTCGTGTGGGGGGCGACCGTGATCCGGGGAGAGGACGGGCGCTACCACATGTTCTATTCGATCTGGGACGCGGGGCCCGAGGCTCCGCCGCTCCCCGACGGGTGGTTGCTCGGCTCGGAGATCGCGTACGCGGTATCCGATCACCCGGATCGCGACTTCACCTTCCGGAAGGTGCTGCTGAGCGGTCGCGCGAGCGAGGGACGGCCGGACGCGTGGGACGCGCGGACCGTCCACAACCCCCACGTTCGTCGGTTCGGAGACCGGGTGTACCTCTACTACATCGGCTCCCGCGATCCCGGCGCGCCGCCTCCGGGGGCGCCGGGGGCCGAGCTCTCCGTCCGCAACCGCGTCCAGCAGGTGCAGAGAGTCGGGGTGATCGTCGCGGACAGCGTCGAGGACCTGGTGGCCGGGCGATTCGAGCGTCCGGAGGAACCGCTCCTCGTGCCGCGCACGCGAGTGAAGCCGGACGCGGTGATCGACCCGTCTCCGCCGGGAACGGCGATGCTCCCCGACAACCTGATCGTGGTCAACCCGTCGGTGGTGCGGCGGCCGACGGACGGCAAGTACCTGCTCTTCTTCAAGGGCAACATGTACGACCCGGGATGGACGGCGACGCATGGCGTGGCCGTCGGGGATTCGCCGACGGGTCCCTTCACGCCTCGCGACGAGTTCCTGTTTCGAGTCGAGGACGAGGAGGGAAAGGTCCTGAAGGCCGAGGACCCCTTCGTCTGGTGGGATCGGGACCGCGAGCGCTTCTACGCCCTGCTCAAGGACTTCACGGGCCGGATCATCGGAGGCGAGCCCGGGCTCGTGCTCTTCACGTCCGAGGACGGAGTGCAGTGGGGGCTCGCCGCGCATCCGCTCGCCGTGCCCCGCCACCTGCTCCTTCGTGACGGCCGGAGGCTTCCCCTGAATCACCTGGAGCGGCCGCAGATCCTGTTCGACGAGGACGGTCGTCCCCGCACGCTGTTCGCGGCGTGCCGCATCAGGCCATGGGGGAGGGTCCACGACGGAGAGACCTTCAACGTGCACGTCTCCCTGAGCTCCTCCCGCCCCGAGCCCGCGGAGGAGGTGCGGCGCCCCGCGAGGAGCCGCGGCCCGAACATCGTGCTGCTCATGGCCGACCAGCACCGGGGCGACGCTCTCGGCAGTGACGGCCATCCCGCGGTGCGCACCCCGAACCTCGACCGTCTGGCGGGGGACGGGTGTCGCTTCCGTCGCGCCTACTCGTCGACGCCGAGCTGCACCCCGGCGCGAGCGGGACTGCTCACCGGGCGCTCGCCGTGGGGGCACGGGATGCTCGGGTACTACCGCGTGGCGGAGCGCTATCCCGACGAGCTGCCGCGCCTGCTCGCGGACCGCGGATATCGCACGCACGCGATCGGCAAGAACCACTTCCGGCCCCAGCGCAACCCGCATGGCTACCACGAGATCGAGCTGGACGAATCGGGTCGCGTGGAGTCGCCGGACTTCGTCTCCGACTACCGGCGCTGGTTCGCGGAGCAGGCGCCCGACCTCGATCCCGACGCCACCGGCATCGGCTGGAACGACTACCGCGCTCGCGCCTATCGGCTCCCGGAGCACCTGCATCCCACCCGCTGGACCGGGGATCGCGCCGTGCGCTTCCTCGAGGACTACGAGGGGGAGGAGCCGTTCTTCCTGAAGGTCAGCTTCGCGCGTCCCCACAGCCCCTACGATCCGCCGGAGCGGCTCCTCTACCTCTACCGGGACACCGACATCCCCGATCCGATCGTCAGCGAGTGGTCGGAGCGAGCACACGGGGACGTCCGGAACCCGGACGCCCACACCGCGGCTCGGAACAACCTCGACGACGACGTGACCCGCCGCTCGCGAGCCGCGTACTACGCCAACGTCACCTTCATCGACGAGCAGATCGGTCGCATCCGTGACGCTCTGGAGGAGACGGGCCGGCTCGAGGACACGGTGATCCTCTTCACCGCCGACCACGGCGACATGCTCGGAGATCACAACCTGTGGCGGAAGACGTACGCCTACGAGGGCTCCGCGCGCATCCCGATGATCCTGTGGTGGGGGGGCGGCGTCCTCGAGGCGGAGCGCGGTCAGGTGCGCTCCGAGGTCGTGGAGCTGCGCGACGTCCTGCCGACGTTCCTCGACGTGGCCCGGGCCCCCCGGCCTCGCCGGGTCGAGGGGGAGAGCCTCCTCGAGCTCGTCCGCGGGCGGACCGCGGGCTGGCGCGAGTATCTCGATCTCGAGCACTCCACGTGCTACTGGGCGGGCAACGTGTGGACCGCGTTGACGGACGGCCGCACGAAGTACGTCTACTACGCCCACGACGGCGTCCAGCAG
>CAYRXS010000436.1:0-3817 GCA_964428225.1 uncultured Planctomycetaceae bacterium | reverse complement strand
TTCTCGGGGCCGCAGCCACTGCAGCATAGGCACTCGAGAATGCAACATCAGGGGGAATCTGGGGCTCGTACCACTGGATCGCGGATCTTGCATTCGACCTCTCGGTGCCCGGCAGGATCACCGCGGAGCTCAGGGCCGGGTTCCTCTCTTGACTCAAGCCCTGGCCTGCGTTCCGCCCCTGGAGGATCTGATCCCCGTCGCGAGGCAGCCAGGATGGGCCGGGACAGCCCCATATCTCAGCCCCTTAGGGCTGGGGCAGGAACGGAAGCTCTCTGTCTGGAGGTTCAGCAGCGAAGACCACCGGGACGGAGCTCGACCGTACCTTGCCTAAGCCGGCGCCGGATCCAGTGAAGCGGGAGAAGGAGCGCGCACGGTAGCGTGCGAAGACTGCACGCTACCGAGCCCATGCGCGCGTAGCCTCAGTCGATGTCGAAGGAGAGCCCGAGACGTAGCAGGCCGGCCCAAGGCAGGCGACTACTCGCGGCGCGCGGAGGAGATGGAGGCGGTTCACGACCCGCGCGCGCACGGGACCGGAGTCCCAAGCGAGGGCTCGCAACGGCAATTCTCGGGTGGAGAGTATTGCCGTTGGTGTATCGCCTGGCCACCACCGATCGTGGCGCCGTCTTCTGAGATCAGAACCCGAAGCCCAGTACGATCGCGAGCTGCGTGTAGTCCGCGTCCCCGTCGTACTCTCCAAAGGTGATGTCCGATCCGGTCAGGATCCGCAGATCGACTCCGATGAAGAACGCATCGGAGACGTCGAACGCGATCCCTCCGTGCAGGTAGAGGGCAGGCGAGGAGTCGTCCTCGCTGGCGCTCAGTCCTCCGAGAGCCACCTCCCCCTCGGCGGTGATGAGGGCGAGACCGCCGCCGAGGTAGGGTCGCACGGCCCCTTCGGTCTCGAACGACTTGCGAATGCCACCGTAGAGCTCCGACGTCGAGCCCTCGACGTCGAACGCTCCGATGTTGTCGTCCTCCTCGGATGCCATGAAACCGATCTCCCAGCCAATCGACTGAGCCGGATTCTCGTTCGAGTATTCGAGGCCGAAGGTCGGCTGATCCTCGACTGGCTCCCAGTCGCCCGTGTCCAAGGAACGTTCGCCAAGGTAGAAGGCGACGCGCTGGTGCCTGCCGGTGTCTTGCCGGATCGAGTGCGTGGGATACGCGGCGCACGACGCCAGGAGCAGGATGGCGCATAAGTGAGCGGATGTGGCTCTCATGGTTCAGTCCTCGCTGGAACCTGAGGGCGGCAGGCGATCCGCCTACTGCCGAGGCAGGTTCCCCATGTGGTATCTCGGTCGGGCCTAGGCTATACATCCGGGGAGCGCCGTCAGCGGGTGGCAAGATTCCTGCATTCTCGGGCCCGCAGCCCCCGGCCAAGCGTCCGGGGCCCTGATACGGCGTTGCCTTCGGCAAGAGCGCGGGGGGGCCTGCGCACGAGCGAGGCCCTCCAGCTCCTCCCGTCGCAGGTCAAGGAGGACAAGGACGGGGGGCTCCAGCTCGTCGATCTCCTCGGGAAGGGGGGCACCCGGCGGTCCGTTTACGTTTTGCCGGGGCGCGAAGAGCCGATCCGGGCATGGTTGGATGCTCGCAAGGCACTCGACCTCCCGACGCGCCTATCCGTCGGGGGCCGTCGCGCCCCGTCTCCCCTGATCTGCTCGATCTCGAATGGCAGCAAGGGCAAACCGCTCCACGCCCGGAACGTCCGCGCGATGCTGGCCCGACGGACGGCTCGCGCCGGGGTCGAGAAGCGGGTCCACATGCACGGCCTTCGGCACTTCCACGCTTACCAGCTCGCGCAGAAGGGCGTGAAGCTGCATGTCGTGAAGAAGCAGCTCGGGCACTCGCGCCTCGACACCACCGCGACCTACATCGCGCACCTGACGCCGAAAGAAATCGGCGACGAAATCCGCAGAGCATTTGCCGCCGCATAGGGCCTCTACGGTGCTCTACGCTGCACAACACACCTCAGTGAGTCTGGGTGTGATCCCACGAGGCTAGGCGGTTCTCAACGGGGCTCAGAGCGGTATAGTGCAGTGCGCGGTCGTTACCGACCGCCAAGGTTCGGTCGAACCAGACGATCAATCCTCCGCCCCCGGCGGAGCAAGATTCGGACAAGGCCGCTCCCGACGGGAAACACCGTCTGGGGCGGCCTTTTTTCGTTTCCGCCAACCCGAGGCCCCGCACATGACCAAGACCAAACGACCGAGGCGACCGAGCGAGGTCGCACAACTCGACACCCGAGTGACTGGCACGCCACTCCTCACGGCGTCCGACGCCGCAAAGGCACTGGCGATCTCGACGAACAAGCTCGCCGAACTGACCAAGGCGGGCGAGATCCCGTGCGTGCGGCTCGGCCGAGCGGTCCGGTACGACCGGAAGGACCTGACTGCCCTCATCGAGAGGAGCAAGACCCGGAAGTAGCTGTGCCCGGCGAAGTCCGCTCAATGACCATCGCCGGGCACCAGCCCATCTCTGCATCAACCCACGAAACGTGAGCTACACCATGAAACCGACACCCGAGTTGAGGCGCAAGATGCGCCTCCGCAGCGAAGAGCTGCGACGCAACGACGAGATCGAATGGAGCTTCGTCTGCTCCTGCCTCCGCGACGCCGCCCCCGAGGAGGTCATCGGCCTCGCCTTCGACGATCGTGCCTGGGACCTCTGGTTCCGCTTCCGGGGACAACTACCTCACTGGTGGCACCACGAATGGCTCCCTGTCTGCACTCACCACGCGATGCTGTTCTCCTCCAGTCCCTGGGCTCGACGCGAGCGTGCCATCGCCCTGGGGCGACTGGACCTTGCTGGACGCCCGGACACGCGCAAGGCGGACGACCGAGACCTCGACCTCCTGCGCACCGAGCTGTACCTCATCGCCGACCTTGCGTTCGACATTCGGGAGGTGGAGCTGTGAGTAAACGCAAACGCAGGCCCGACCCGTTGAAGAAGAACGGCGCGATCATTTACCCCCGGGTCTCCGACCCTCGACAGGTGGAGAACACCAGCCTGGAGTTCCAGCGCAAGGAGTGCGAGGGCCTTAGCCGCAAGCTCGACGCCCCCGTCCTCGGCGTCTTCGAGGAGCGAGGGGAGTCGGCGAAGACCGCCGATCGAACTCAGCTCCAAGAGGCACTCAAGATGTGCGTGGAGCGCCGCGACGAGATCCGCTACTTCGTGGTTCACCGACTCGATCGATTCTCGCGCTACAGCCGCGACTTCCACGTCCTCAAGCACGAACTCCAGAGGCTGGGGATCGAGCTGCGCGTGGTCATCGGGCAGACGGACGACAGCCCCGAGGGCAAGCTGAGCGAGACGATGCAGGTCGCGCTCGCCCAGTACGAGAACGATGTTCGAGCGTTGCGGACCCGGAACGGCATGACCGAGAACGCCCGAAGGGGACGTTGGCAGCACCGCGCCCCGCTCGGCTACCTGCAAGGCGATCGCGGTGGAAACGGCCCCAGCCTCATCCCCGATCCCCATCACGGGCCGAGGGTCCGTCTCTGCTTCGAGCTGGTCGATCAGGGACGGTCCGTACGACAGGCCCTCGAAGTGGTCACGGAGGATGGGCTGAGGACCCGGCGCGGAAGGCCCGTCGAGTACCGGGAGCTGCGCAAGATGCTCCGCCGCCGGATCTACATGGGCGTTATCAGCTCCTTCGGCATCACGACGCGCGGCGACTTCGAGCCCTTGGTGGACGAGGACCTCTTCCTGCGCGTTCAGGCCATCCTCGATGGAGCCTCACGAGTTCACACCCCTCACGTCCTGGACGACCCGGAGCTGCCCCTACGGCGGTTCGTGCGCTGCGCATGGTGCGACACGC
>CAYRXS010000435.1:0-3818 GCA_964428225.1 uncultured Planctomycetaceae bacterium | reverse complement strand
GATCCCGCAGGTGAGCTGACCACGCAGCTCCCGCTCCACCCACGTCGGCAAGGGGTCTTGCCCCACACGAGGAACGCGAGCTGAAAGAGCTCCGCGAGGAGAACCCGGAGATCGACGAGGATTCGTACGATCTGGCCGCCAGCGCGCTGACCATGGCCTTCCTGTCGAAGTCGATGGACCCGCTCCCCGGGGGACTCCGGGACCGACTGACCACCGAACTGAACGAGAGACTCGGCGACGAGTCACGCGCCCGACGAGAAGAGGACTGAACACCGATGGACGATCGCGGTCAATTCACAGCAGCACTCCTTGATTCGGGCACGAAGGCCTACGCCGCCGGAGCGGTATCGAGGCTCCAGGACGACCCGGAGGCGCAGAACCTGCTCGACTCATTCGGCTTCGAGAGCCTCGTCGCGGATACGGAGATCCGCCTGCGCTGCCTGGCCGAGGCGCTGGCCACCGGCCGGCCGGAGCTGTTCCAGCACGACGTCATGTGGCTCGAGGCGACCTACCAGGCGCGGCAGGTCCCCACGTCGCTGATCCGGATCGTGCTCCAGGCTCTCCGCGACGAGCTCGAGTCGAGTCTGCCTCCCGGTTCCGGCGAGAGCATCGCCCGCTGCTTCGACCTGGCGTTCGAAGGCCTGGGTCGAGGGAGCACTCCGGTGGAGACCTTCCTCGAAGATGGCTTGCCGCGCGTCGAGCTGGCCCGGAGGTTCCTGCTCGCCCTCCTCGAGGGGAGGCGGCAGGAGGCGCTCGACGAGGGAGTACCGATCCTGGACCTCCACCAGCACGTGATCACGCGCGTCCAGGCCGAGGTCGGTCGCATGTGGCAGGCGGGCGAGCTGCACGTCGCCGAGGAACACATGGGCTCGCGCATCGTCGAGGAGGTCCTGGTGGTCTTGCGTCGCCGCATCCCCCGTAACGGGAACACCGGCAAGACGGTGATCGTCGCGTCCGTTCCCGGGAACCTGCACGACATCGGGGCGCGGATGGTCGCCGATCACTTCGAGATCGCCGGCTGGGACTCGATCTTCCTCGGCGCCGACACGCCCACCAACGCCCTCGTCCGCGCGATCGGCGACTTCGAGGCGGACCTCGTCGCGCTCTCCAGCGGCATCGGCATGAACGTCCGCTCCACCGCCGAGATGGTGGGAGCGATCCACGCGGCGAGCGACGTACCGGTGATCGTCGGTGGGATGCCCTTCCTCGCGGTGCCCGATCTGTGGAAGGACGTGGGGGCCAACGGATCGGCGGCCGACCCGGCCGAGGCGGTACGGGTGGCGGAGAACCTGGTCGGGAACTGAGCGAGGATTCGGAGCGACCTCACTCGAAGCGTGCGCACCACTCGCACTCGCAGCTCGAGTCGTAGCTCTCACCCTCGGGCACAGCGACCTCGTCCTCACCCGCGTAGCCCAGCGCCTCGAGGTTTCGCAGGGTCGCCGCATCCGTGATCGTCTCGCCAAACCAGCCGCGATCCTCGGCCCGGGCCAGCCAGTCGATCACCGATTGGCGCATCTTCTTCGCCCGCGCCGGTTCTCGCTCGAGTCGGTTGTCGAGACATCCGGGGTCGTCGGGGAGGTAGTAGAGCTCCACCGCGTGGCGCACGCGCTCGTCCAGCCGATAGGCGTTCCCGCCCTCGCCGAGGTGGAAGATCAGGTGCCAGCCACGCTCGGTCATCGAAGCGTCCACTCGGGAGGACGCCAGGGCGAAGCGTGCCTCCCCGACTCCCTCCTCCGCGTCGAGCGCGCTCAGGAGATTGTCCCCGGGAAACTCGATCCCGGCACCCCCCGCCAGGTCGAGCAGGGTCCGCCCCAGATCGAGGTGCTGCACCGGCGACGGACAGCGTACCCCGGACGGGCCGCCGGGGAAGCTGAGGATCAGCGGCACGTGGAGCGACTCCGGGTAGAGATCGGTGTGATCGAAGTAGATCCCGTGCTCGCCGAGTGACTCACCGTGATCCGCGGTGAAGCCGATGATCGCCCGGTTCATCCCCGGCAGCTCGAACACGCGCTGGAGCTCCACGTCGAGGTGGGTGACCTCGCCGCGGTACATCGCCGAGGGGTATTCCAGGTCCTTCAACCCGGGGAAACGCTTCCAGTAGAGGCGGGGCGGGATCTCCTCGATCGGCGGCCGGGCGGGATCGAAGGCCAGCGCCTTTTCCGGATAGTACTCCGCGGCGATGTCGGGCGGCGGCTCGTAGGGGATGTGCGCATCGAAGAGGTGCAGCCAGATGAAGAGCGGCAGCCCCTCCGCCTCCCCCACCCAGTCCACGAGTACGTCGACAGTATCCGTGCCGTCTCGAGTGTCATCGAGGCCCGGAGTCGACATGCGGTCGAACCCCTGCCCCAGTCCGCAGACGACATCCCCCAGGTGCAACGAGCTGATCACCGCGTAGGTTCTGAACCCCGCGCGCTGGAACGCCTCCGCCAGGGTCGGCGCACTCTCGTTCATCCGCTGGGCGTTGTCGACGATCCCCGTATCCCGAGGATGCGTCGCGGTCATCAAGGCGACGTGCGAGGGGTTGGTGACGTTGGTCGAGCTGAAGCAGTCCTCGAAGAGGATGCCCCGCTCCGCCAACGCATCCAGCGCGGGCGTGCGCACGACCACGCCTCGACCAGCGACGCCCAGGTGATCGGAGCGATGCGTGTCGGAGGTGATCAGCAGCACGTGCCGCGGCCCCGTTCCCTCGGTGAGCACGCCGATCTCGGCCAGGGGGCAGGCCACTTCGCCATCGGCGACGAGTTCCCAGCGGGCCTCGAGGGTCTGCCCCCGAGGGGCGGCGAGGGGCAGGCGCACGGCTTGCCATGGTGGTTCGGCATCGGTCTCGATCGGGTACTCATGGCGCGCGAGCTCGCCTTCCGGCCCGGTGAGAACCAGGCGCAGGCTGGCACCCGGCCACGTGCCGCGCCAGCGCGGGGCGTGACCGATGGCGAAGTGGAGCGAGCCACGCCCCGGTGCCTCGAAGCGCACCGCGACCGGACGCTCCGTCGAAACCCCCACGGATCGGCGCAGGTCCGCCCGGAGATCGACCATCGCCGGGGCGGTGGCGGGGTCGGGGAAGAACGACCCGGACGGCCTCTCGATGAGGTCGATCCAGTCGATGCGCACGTACTGTGTCGGACCGAGGATGCTCAGCCGGAGCTTCTCGACTTCTCCCTCGAGGTGGAAGAGCTCGGGGGAGTCGAGCTCGAAGACGCTCAGCTGCTCCCCCGATCGGGGCTCGCTATCACGACGCGCGGTGACCCGCTGCCCATCCTGAAAGAGACTCAGGACGATCTGGAGCGGCCGACCGAGTCTGGCCTTGAGAACGACGCTGTTGAAGGCACTCCCGTCGAACGGTCCCGGGATTTCGATGAACGGGTGCTCGTTCCGGACCAGGCGTAGCGAGTATTCGCCTCCCGCTTCCGCGGACTCCTCCAGCGGCACGTACTTCGCGTGCGATCGCTTCACGTCCCAGGGCCGATCGGGCGAGGGAGAGAGTCGCCGGTAGCGACGCGCGACGACCGCGTCGGGGGCGGAGGGGATCGGTTTCGGATCGAGGCTCAGGAAGTGGGACGGCCGAGGGCCGTCCCGCTCGGTTTCCTCGGAGCCGCCGCAGGCGCACAGCAGCCCGACCAGGGCCGCGAGCAGAGCATCGAGTAATCGGGGGTGGACGAACAAGGGTCTTGCGGACGGTGCGCGTGGAAACGGGGTGGGCAGGGAAGGCCACACCCTACCCGGGAAGCACCGAGACGGGGACGGGAATCTCGTGGTGTCGCCCACGGCCGGCGGGAGAGGAACCCTTTGCCGCCCGAATCGAGTCACCATAGCATTGCCGC
>CAYRXS010000434.1:0-3824 GCA_964428225.1 uncultured Planctomycetaceae bacterium | reverse complement strand
ACCGCATCCTGGTGATCGAGGACGGGCGCATCGTCGAGCAGGGCAACCACGCCGACCTCCTGGCGCTGCGCGGCCGCTACTGCGAGCTCTACACCCAGCAGAGCCTGCGCGAGTCGGCCCGCAGCGAGGAGAGCTGGGCGGAGGCGTAGGCGCCCGCCGCGACACCGGGGGGAGAGCCGGTTCACCGTCCCGCGAACGACGCGACGGGTCGATTGGGGTATGCTGCGCGGAACGACGGCGGCATGCCCATCCACGAATCGAGGAGAAGACCCGAGGTGCTGCGCGCGGCGCTGCGAGTCCTGACGTGCGGCTTCCTCTGGCTCATCCCGACCGTCGCCACGGCCGGGGACGCCGAGACGATCTTCTGCATCGGGAAGCCGGATGCGACCGCGGGTGAATTCGGCCTGGTGCGCGACGGCCATGCGCGATTCCCCGGGGTGTTCCCCGGGCTCGTCGTCTTCACCGTCGGTCACAGCGAGGCCGTCGACTGGCCCTTCGTCCACCCCGCTCCGCGCGACGATTGGGCCGGCTCGCGGGTGCACCCGTTCAGCGTGGAGTTCGACCTCCACGAGGAGCACGGGACCCCGCTCTTCCTCGTGATCGGGCTCGCGGGTGCCCATCCGCTGCAGCGCTCCCGCGTGGTCGTCTCGGTGAACGGGCGGGATCTCCCCGCCCGCATTGCGCCGGCCGGCGCGGCCGAGTCGGTGTTCGCCCCCGCGGATCCCGGCGAGGCGCGGACCCTCGTCTTCCCCGTACCGCTCGAGCTCGTCCGCGAGGGGGCGAACCGGATCGCGATCCGCCTGGAGGAGGGGAGCTGGATCGTCTACGACTACGTCGCGCTGCGAACGGTGGGACGACCCCTGCCCATCCGACCTCCGGAGATCGCCGACGCCGTCCTCGACGCGATGGCACCGATCGACGAAATCGTGTTCGCCGTCCGCAAGCTCGGACCGGATGCCCACTGGTACGCCAACATCGGCTACTACGCGGACAGCGGGCTCGCGGAGCCGCTCTACGGCTCGGCCGGCCTCCACGGCGGGAAGCGCGTGACCTACCGGGCGGGAGGGAGGCTAGGCAAGCTGAACGTCGAGACCGGCGCGGTCGCCTACCTCATCGACGACCCCCAAGGCGGCGTGCGGGACCCGGTCCTCCACTACGACGGGGAGACGATCCTGTTCTCCTGGCGCAAGGGGAATGGCGAGCACTACCACCTGTACTGCATCCGGACCGACGGGACGGGCCTCGAGCAGCTCACCCGCGGCGCCTACGACGACTTCGAGCCGTGCTGGCTGCCGGACGGCGGGATCGCGTTCGTCTCGACGCGCGCCAAGCGCTGGGTCAACTGCTGGGTCACGCAGGTGGCCACGCTCCACCGGATGGAGGCGGACGGCAGCGGCATCCGTTCCATCTCGGCGAACATCGAGCACGACAACACGCCCTGGGTCCTGCCGGACGGGCGCCTGATCTACCAGCGCTGGGAATACGTCGATCGCTCGCAGGTCGACTACCACCACCTGTGGAGCTCGAATCCGGACGGTTCGGGTCAGATGGTCTTCTACGGCAACCTCCACCCCGGCGTCGTGATGATCGACGCCAAACCGATCCCGGCATCGCGGAAGGTGGTCGCGATCTTCTCGCCGGGACATGGGCAGCCCGAGCACGACGGGGCGGTCGTCGTGCTCGATCCCAGCGGGGGCCCGGACGACCGCGACGGCGCCCGATACGTGTCGCGGGGCCACCGCTTCCGCGACCCCTGGGCCTTCAGCGAGGAGGCCTTCCTGACCGCGTCGGGCGCCGAGCTCCTCCTGATGGACGGGCTCGGCCGCACGTCCCGGCTCTTCCGCCTCCCCGAGGCCGACGTCGAGGCCGGCTACCAGTGTCACGAGCCCCGGCCCGTGATGCCGCGCGCGCGCGAGCACGTCGTTCCGCCGCGAGCTCGAGTGACGGAGCGGACCGGGCGCTTGATCCTCGCCGACGTCCACCGCGGACGGAACATGGCCGGAGTCCGGCGCGGGGACGTCAGGAAGCTGCTCGTGGTCGAGACGCTTCCGAAGCCGGTGAACTTCACCGGGGGGATGGATCCGCTCACCTACGGCGGCTCGTTCACGCTCGAGCGCATCCTGGGGACGGTCCCCGTCGAGGCCGACGGCTCGGCCTACCTCGAGGTGCCGGCGCTGCGCGGTCTGTTCTTCGTCGCCCTCGACGAGAACGACCTCGCCGTCAAGCGAATGCAGAGCTTCCTGAGCGTTCAACCGGGCGAGGTCACCGGCTGTGTCGGCTGCCACGAGCCCAGGACGCAGACCTACGTCCCCCTCGCGGGCCTGGACGCGGTCCGGCGAGCTCCGAGCGAGATCGAGCCGATCGCCGACTGCCCGGACGTCTTCGACTTCCCCCGCGACATCCAGCCGATCCTCGACCGACTGTGCGGCGACTGTCACGGGTACGAGGAGACGCCCGCCGGTGGCCCCTACGCCGGGGAGGTCATCCTCACCGGGGACCGGGGACCGATGTTCTCGCACGCCTACTTCACGGCGACCGTCCGGAGGCTGTTCTCCGACGGCCGGAACCTGGCCAGGAGCAACTACCCGCCCCGTTCGATCGGCTCGTCGGCGAGTCGCCTCCTGCAGATGCTCGACGGCACGCACCACGACGTGCGCGCGTCCGCTCGGGAGCTGAGAACGCTGCGCCTCTGGATCGAGACGGGAGCTCCGTACCCGGGGACGTACGCGGCGCTGGGGTGCGGCTCGATCGGCGGCTACTCCGAGAATCTCCAGGTCCACGCGGACTACGGGTGGCCGAGCACCCGGGAGGGAGCGGAGGCGATCGCGAGGCGCTGCGGGGGATGTCACCAGGGGGAGATGGCCCTTCCTCGGGCGATCTCGGACGAGATCGGCATCTCCTTCTGGAGGTTCAGCCTGGACGACCCGCGCCTGCGCATGAGCCGCCATATCCTCTTCAACCTCTCCCGCCCGGAGAGGTCCCTGCTCCTCTTCGCACCGCTCGCCCGCTCCGCCGGGGGATGGGAGCTGTGCCGGTCGAAGGGTGACGCGGCTCGCGTGTTCGAGAGCACCGAGGATCCGGACTACCGCACGCTGCTGCAGATGGTCGCCGAGGGGAAGCGGTACCTCGAGGAGATCAAGCGGTTCGACATGCCGGGCTTTCGACCTCGCGCCGAGTACATCCGCGAGATGCAGCGCTATGGCATCCTGCCGGCCGGTCTGTCGGGGGAGGAGCCCGTCGATCCCTATCGCACGGACCGGGCCTACTGGCGCTCGCTGTGGCACAGGCCGCCCGCGGAGCACCGGTGAGCCGGTGAGCCGGGGGGCCTCCCCGAGGCGCCGCAGCCCGCGCCGCCGGGTGTGCTCGAAGGCCGGGAGGCCCACTCACCCCTTGACGGCCTCCAGATCAAACGTATGATTCAAACGTTCGTTTGTCCGCCATGCCCACACCCTCCACCAAGGACCGGATCCTCGACGCCGCGGAGAAGCTGATCGCGGAGAAGGGGTACGACGGAACCTCGCTCCGGGCGATTACGGGGGAAGCTGGGGTGAATCTGGCCGCCATTCACTATCACTTTGGCGGCAAGCTCCCCCTCTTCAAGGAGATGTTCGAGCGGCGGGTGGGGGGGATCAACCAGGAGCGACTGCGGCTCCTGGAGGAGGTCGAGCGGCAGGCCGGGGACCGTCCCCCCTCCATCGAGGCCCTGCTCGAGGCCCTCCTGGCCCCGGCCCTGCGGCTTTCCACCCAGGGCGACCAGGGGCTGGCCCGGTTCATGCAGATCGCCGGGAGGATGAACTCGGCGACCGGGGAGCACGTGCAGGCCC
>CAYRXS010000433.1:0-3856 GCA_964428225.1 uncultured Planctomycetaceae bacterium | reverse complement strand
TCCCCGCCCGTCGAGACCGACGCCGACGGCGCCTTCGCGATTCCCTACGAGCCCCCCGCTCCCCCGTCGTCCCCGGATCTGCTCGATCGCCTGCGCGGCCGCGGCCCCGAGCCCCCGCGTCCGTTCGCGATCGTGGTGGACGCGGACGAGGCGGGCTCGGCCTTCGTCGCCCCGATCGGGCTCGGGCCCGATGCGGAGGCGCCGTTCCTCGAGGTCGAGCTCGTCCCCGGCGGCTCGATCCAGGGACGGCTGTGGCTCGCCGACGGCATCTCGCCCGCCGGACACTGGATCGGCGCCGGCAACGGACGCGGCGACGTGCGCGCCGTGGAACTCGGGGAGGACGGCGGGTTCCGCTTCGAGCACCTGCCGCCCGGACCCTGGATGGTCCGCGACCTCGGCGAGGACGGCGAGCCCATGGGCATGCGATTCTCGAGCGGCGGGAATCCCGACGCGAGCGAGATCCGCGGGGATTGCGTCGTGCGCTCGAACGAGGAGACGCGCTTCGACATCGACCGGCGTACGGAGGCGCGCCTCGAGGGGCGCGTCCTCGTCGACGGGAAGTGTCCGGGACCCTGGAGCGTCCTGCTGTTCCGCCACCCCGAGGAGCGCGGCGCGCGCGACGAGTTCGCGGGACTCGCCACCCTCGATGCGGGCGGCGCCTTCACGCTCGAGCCGTCGCGGCTCGGTGCGCACTCGATCAACCCGTGGGGCCCCCTCGGCGCGGACGGCCCTCGGGTCGAGCTGCTCGTTCCCGTCGAGGTGATCCCCGGTCGCCAGGACTGGATCCTCGACGTCCGCTCCGCGCCGGTGACCGGATCCCTGGCGCCGGGCGTCGAGGCCGAGGGGCTCCAGCTCCGCGCCCCCCTCCCCGACGGAGGTCTGTGGATGGTGGTCCTCGTCCCGGATGCAGACGGCGCCTTCCGCGCCGCCGCGCCTCCGGGCCGGATCGAGCTCGTGCGCCCGAATCCCGACGACCCCCTCGGCGAGCCGATCGACGTGCTCCTCGAGACCTCGCTCCCCGCGGGGGGAGTCACCGGCATCGTCCTGAACGAATGATCGAAGGAACGCCGAAATGGCCGAGCCGGACCGTGCGGTATGCTGGAGTCATGGTCGAATCCTGTCGCGCTTCGTTCGATCGGCTCGCGGAGGTCGCCCGGCGCATCTGGACGGACAGAGAGGACCTCCGCCGGACCTTCGGTCGACTCGAGACCCTCGGCTTCTGGGGCTGGCTCATGTCTTCGGGCATCCGAGAGTACCCCGAGCTCCTCGAGCTCCTGCCCCTTCCTCCCGACGAGCTCCGGACCCGGGTCACCGGAGCCTCCCCCGAGTTTTACCTGCGCTCGGGGCTGGCCGATGCGGAGAACTTTTTCCAGTGTTTCGAGGAGGGCGGCTTCGATCCTCGGCAAGGCGGCGCCGTGCTCGACTTCGGATGTGGATGCGGACGAATCATGCGGATCACCGCTCGGCTCGCCGACAGCTGTGAGCTCCACGGAGCCGACGTGGACGCGGAAGCCATCGCATGGTGCCGCGAACACCTGCGGTTCGCGCACTTCGAAACTCTCTCGCCCCTGCCTCCGTCCCCCTACGCGGACGGCCAGTTTGCCGCCCTGTACGCCTACTCGGTCTTCTCCCACCTTCCCGAGAGCCTGCACCGGCGCTGGCTGGAGGAGTTGCATCGCATCGTCCGGCCGGGAGGCGTGCTCGTGCTCACCACCGCAGGAATCCACGTCGCCGAGAAGTTCGCCCGCGGCGAGGTCCCCCACCATGAGGTTCCCGCCCCCGACCGGATGCGCGCCGATCTACCGCGGCTCGCGGAGGAAGGATTCCTGTACTACTCCCTCCGGATTCCCGTGCCGTCGATGCCCGTGGAGCAGCGGGACGCGGACCTGTACGGGATGACCTTCCTGACCGAGTCCTACGTGCGGGAGCACTGGCTCGACCTCTTCGATTTGACCGCGTTCCATCACGCCCCGCAGGACTGGCAAGACGTCATCGTCCTCCAACGCAGCCCGAATCCATCACGTCGACCGCGACGGGGCTCGCGGGGATCGTCCTCGACGACTGACCGCGCTCGCTACCTCAGCGGTCGAGCTCCCGTTCGTACGCCTTCCTCGAGCGGTCCATGGGGTCCTGGAAGTCGGGCCGGACCGGGGGATTCTCGGCATGCAATCGCAGGACCTCCTCGATCCCGCGGTCGAGCTGACGGTCGATGCCGCGGGCGACGTCCTGGGGCAGTGCGGGTACCTCGATGTCGGGGACCACGCCGCGGTTCTCCAGGCCCCACCCGTCCTGGGGATCCCACCAGGCGGCCTGGCACTGCGTGATGAGACCGCCGTCCACGAGGGGCCGGAGGGCCATGATGCCGAAGACTCCGCCCCAGGTGCGCGTGCCGATGATCGGGGCCAGCCCCTCGAGCTGGACGGCCTGGGGGAAGATGTCTCCGTCCGAACCGGAGCTGTAGTTGACCAGGACCACGAAGGGTCCGTTCAGGACCCGGTACGGATAGGGGCCGTAGGCGCCGCCCCGGCGGTAGCTGAAGCTCAGGACCGGACGGCGGAGGCGCTCGAGCATCACCTGCGAGAAGGCGCCGCCGCCGTTCCAGCGCACGTCGACGACCATGCCTTCCCTGTCGAGCTGGGGATAGAACCACGTGTTGAACTCGATCAGACCGGGATTGAGCATGTCCGGTATGTGGATGTAGCCGATCTTCCCGTCCGTCTTCTCGGAGACGTACTCGCGGTTCGTGCGCACCCAGTCCGAGTAGCGAAGGTCCACCTCGCTCCTCAGGGTCGTGACCACGACCTCGCGGGATCCCTCCAGGCTCGGGGCGGGGCCAATGGTGAGCACGACCTCCTTGCCCGCGAGGTTCTCCAGCCAGGAGTGGAAGGGACGCCCCGCGGTGATGGGCCGGCGGTTGACGGCGAGGATGAACTCGCCCTCCTCGACGTCGACGCCGGGGACGTCCAGCGCGGAGCGGACACGGTCCGGATCTCCACCCCGGTAGATCTTCGCGATCCGGTACGCGCCGTCGCCCGCGCGCTCGAGGTCCGCGCCGAGCAGCCCGGTGGGCACGCGCTCGACCCGCACGCCGGTATCTCCGTCGCCCATGACGTAGGTGTGCGAGGTGTTCATCTCGCCGAAGATCTGTTCCAGGAGGTCGGAGAGGTCCACGCGATTGGTGAGCCGGGGGAGGAGCGTCGCGTACTGGTCGCGCATCGCATCCCAGTCCACGTGGCTCATCCCCTCGTCCCAGTAGAACTCGCGCATCTGGCGCCAGGACTCGTGGAACATCTGGGCCCACTCCTCGCGGGGATCGAGCTCCACGACGATGTCCGACGTGTCGACCCGGCCCTTGGCGAGCGCGGGCCCCGGGGGCGCGGCGGTGGCGACGACGAAGATCCCGCCGGGCTGCTGGATCACGATCTTGGCCCCCTCGGACGCGAGCACGTAGCCCTGGATGTTGGCCACGAAGGTCGCGACCTCCTCATTGCCCAAAGAGTAGGTCTTCAGCTCGTTGGCGAGCGTGCCGGCCCGGAGGAAGTCGCCGGTCTCGAGCACGCCGCGGACCGGCTCGCTCAGGAAGAAGAGGTGGGTCGAGGTCGCGACGAGACCCCGGTAGCTGCCCATGGGGACGGGGAGCTCGACGACGCGGTCGCGCAAGCCCTCGAGGTCGATCTCGATCGGCTTCGTGGCGTCGGGATCCGCATCGCCCTCTTCCGGGGCGACGTCCTCCTCGGCGGGAGACTCCTCGACTCTCTCCTCCTCTTCGGCCTCTCCGTCGGCTTCCTCCTCCTTCCCTTCGGCTTCCTCCTCCTTCACTTCCACGTCCTCGTCCTCCTCCGGCGGGAGACCGGCG
>CAYRXS010000432.1:0-3870 GCA_964428225.1 uncultured Planctomycetaceae bacterium | reverse complement strand
AATCAGCGCTCAACGTGCGCTTCGCCGACGCTTCATGAATAGTCCGGGCTAGGGCCGCGCCCGCGCGGCCTCCGCGGCCGCACCGCGGCCTCCTCCCCCGTCCGCGACCGGTGGCCGCGGCACCCGGACGAAGATGTTGGGCGCCAGCCAGTCGGACCGGAAGCTGACATCGGGTCGAAGTGGCAGCCGGAACCCGAAGTAGCGGTTCAACACCATGCGCAGGGAGTTGACGGGCGAGATGGTGGGGTAGAGCCAGGACCCCGCCGACCCTCCCGGGAGAAAGTAGGCGTTCAGGATCGCGAAGCGGGCCTGCCGGACGTCCGGGCTGAAGCCGTAGGGCCCGTGATCCGACTGAACGATGATGATCGGCGGTTCGCGAGAGTCGCGCAGGATCCCGTCGACGGCGTCGACGACGCGGCCGGCCAGGTAGACCGCCTGCGCCCGGTAGCGGCGGGCGTACTCCGGCCCGACGCGGCCGGCCTCCCGGGGCTCGTAGGGGTCCGCAAAGATTCGGTTGAACTGGAAGGGCTCCCGGTGGGGGCTCACGTCCTCCCCGGTGCTCCCGAAGACGAAGGGCTCGTGAGGAGAGATCACGTGCATAAAGACGAAGGCGGGGGACGGGTCGCGCGCGTGGCGAGCCACGTCGGCCAGCGCGTAGAGGACGCGCTGCCGGTGTCGCGTGTAGGGAGAGAGCATCTCGCTCCAGCGAAGCAGGCCGTCCAGGGGCGTCCAGGACAGCAGCCCCCGCTCGAACGGCTCCGGGCGAAGCTCGATTCCCAGGAGCGAAAGCTGGGTGGGAGGCTCGACGAACTCGTCGGCATTGTGACACTCGCTGATCGTCATGCCCGTTGCGTAGGTGACGAAGCGGTACCCCTTCCCGCGCAGGAAGCGTGCGAAGCGATTTCTACAGATGAGCCGCCCGAGAAGAGGCTCAGTCACTCGTGGCGTCAGGTTCTGGAGCAGGTCGAAGTTCAGTAGCGAGGCGAGAGAGTGGGGCGTGGTCGAGTAGTTGGTGCGGCTCCCCGCTGCAACGTAGAAGCCGCGCTCCCGGAGCTGCGCGCCCAGGCCGCGCTCGAGGCCGAAGTGCTCGGCGAGTTCGTCGTCGCGTCCGTAGGCATCCAAGACGATCAGGTAGACGTCGGGCCGGCGATCGAGGCCGACAGCGGCTTCGCCCGGGGTGCGCGGAAGCTCGCCGTGGCGATCGGGCTCCAGCGACGCGAGGACTGCGGGGACGATCGTCAGCAAGGGGACCACCACACCGGCAACCGCCGCGGCGTCGACGATCCAGCCGAGGGGCCGCAGGCCGCGCTCCGTACGTGCGATCCACAGGCCGAGAGCGGGAAGTGCGAAGCACCACAGCGAGAGCATCGCTGCGAGGCCGAGCGGGCCGGAGCCGGTTCGCAACAGCAGCGAGCTCGACGACCAGAAGAGGAACGCCACAGCCGACGCGACGAGGGCCGCCTTGCGGGCGTCCCCGACCGGACGGAGCAGCAGGAGCCAGAGGACGAGGGCAGCGCCCGAGACGCAAGCCAGGGATCGGACGACCGCGCCCGGCGGGAACTCCCCGACGTTGGCGGCGTAGAACGCGAGGACCTGGGCGATCGCGATGAGAACGGGCTGAAGACCTGCTCGGAGCATGCGAGTCAAGCTCGAGTCGTGTTGATGCGACGCAGAAGGTAGAGCGTGCGCTTCGACGAACGGATTTCCGTGGCTTGGACGACTTCGAAGTGGGATGCCAGCGCCCGCCGGAAGCCTTCCTCGGTGTAGTCGGGGAAGATGTCCTCCCGGCTCGCGAGCAGCAGTTGCACCTTCGCGTCGCTCTTGGGTACGAACTCGACGATCGCCGCCGGCGCCAGGCGCGCGAGGAACCGGGCGATGTGGGAGAGCGGTAGGTTGTTGCCGATAGCGAGGTGGTGGATCAGGGCTAGGGCCATCACGGCGTCGGCGGGCGCACGTTCGAGCAAGGAGTGGCGCTCGGCGTGTGACCACCCCAGCGACGGACTCGGGTTGGTCAGATCGAGGAGGAGCGGGAGCAGGCGCTCCTCGCGATCCTTCTTCACTTGGCGATAGTTGCGGTCGACGCACGCGGGGTCGGTGTCGAAGGCGAGCGTCAGGCAGCCGCGCTCTGCCGCGAGGCGGCTCATGGCGCCGGTGTTCGCGCCCAGATCCCACAGCGTTTCCGGGCGGAGTTCGTCGAGGTAGCGGCCCACCAACTCCGCCTTGTGCTCCGAACCCTCGGGGTCGTAGCTGTCGCCTTCGTAGTAGTCGGCCCAGACCGTACCCTTCGGCTCCCAGCACAGGCCGCGCACCGCGGAGCGGAGAGACTCCAGGAGATTCGAAAGGGCCCGACGGCTCAGGGGCTTCACGGCGACGGGTCCGGATCGCCCGGCCGCTTGGTGCCGTCGTTGGCTGCGCGCATGCACCCGGAGGTGCAGGAGAAGCTGGAGTCGGAGCCAGCATCGGGGAGGAAGCAGTCCGTCCGCGAGATCGAGCGGGATCCCGTCGAGATGTTCGCGCAGCAGTCCGCCGAGTCGGACGTCGCGGAAGCTCATCAGGGCCAGCGGTGCCAGGAAGTGCTGACAGAACTGCCGGTAAGCCACCCACGGGCGCCCCTCCTCGTATCGCTCGAAGGACAGCGTGTCGATGAAGACCGGCCTCCCCCTCTGGAACTGCACGTTGTAGGCGGTCGCATCCTTCAGGGTCATGCCGAATGCGAGCGCCCTCTTCTGCACGGCGAGCGTGAGTAGCGCGGCATCCTTGAGCTGGCTGAACGACCACTCGTAGGGATAGGAGACGAAGTCGAGACGCTCGGGCATCGCGACCCGCGCCTCGGGCTCTGCTTCCTCGGCCAGCTCCTCGTGCGGGAGCAGCCATCCTCGATCCACGAGCGCGGCGTAGAGACCCGACTCCATCAGGAGATCGTAGTGGGGGAACCATTGCGCCTGGATCCTTCGGTGCGGAACCCCGTCGCGCAGGAAGACGTACCCACTGGGATCGCGGAACGAGGAGGCGAGCGGCTCGTCAGGCATCTTTCTCTTCGGGCTCGATGGAATCGTCGTCTTCGTCGTACTCGTCGTCGACCCCGCCTCCCAGGCGCGCCTTGAGCTTCTTCCAGTAGAGCCCGGCTGCCGCGGCGCCGCCTCCCACCAGCGCCACTATCGCCTGGATGACGAAGCTTCCAGTCCCCGGGTCTACGTAGGCGAGACGGAGGCCCTCCGTCCCGGACGTGGGCGCGCCGCTCGTCGCGCTGGCAGCGAGGAGCAGCGCTCCCGCGCACCACCAGGCGCTCCGGACGCGTGATCGACGGTCTCTTCCGCTCACGTTTCCAATCCGCCCCCCCCCCCCCCCCCCCCCCCGGGGGCGGCGCCCCCCCCCCCCCCCCCCCCCCCCGGGGGGGGCTCCTTGCCGAGCCCCGCGCTCGGCACGGCGGGGCGACTTCGAGCAACGGACGATGCTATCAAAGGACGCACCGCCAGATCCAGCCGGATCGTCCAGGGCGGGGCGCTCGCCTACCTGGCCGCCTGAGACGTGCACCGGGCCAAAGTCTTCGGCCGCTGTGAAGCCACGACCGGCATCGAGCCCTTCGGCCGCCGAAGACATGGCAGTTCGAGGCTTCGCTTCGAACACCCAGGTTACTTACCTTCGTGCCGTCGCCCAGCTGGCCCGGTTCTACGACCGCTCGCCAGATCGCCTGTCCGAGCGCGAGATTCAACGCTACCTCGTGCACCTGAACCAGGAGAAGGGGCTGAGCCACAGTACCTGCAACCAGGTCGTCGCCGCCCTGCGCTCCTTCTACCACGTGACGCTCCGGCGTCGGGGAAAGATAGGCGGGTGTCTGGGATCGTCCGATAAGCATCATAAGGGTGTGGC
>CAYRXS010000431.1:0-3880 GCA_964428225.1 uncultured Planctomycetaceae bacterium | reverse complement strand
CCGGCCGCCGCCCCCCTCACCCCCGCCCCCACCCCCGCGCGGGGGGGCCGGGGGGGGCGGGGGGGGGGCATGGGGGGCACCGGGAGCTGGGTGACGAACAACTCCACCCCCCACGGAGGGCACGGATACGCCCCGTGGTGGGCTGCGGGAGAGGGCGGTCGAGGCGGCGAGACCGGATACTTCCCCTCGCCGCCCCCGGAACGCCGACGTCCCGGAGGCGGAGGCGGCGGAGCCCTCGCTCTCGACCAGCCGGTCTCGAGCGATCCGGACGATCCCGCCAACGACGGGCTCGTCGCGGAGCCCGGATGCGATGGCCACCCCGATGCGTACGGCGCCGTGACGTTCTTCCCGCCGCCCCCGGGAGGCGCGCCGGGGATCCCGGTCTTCCGGGACGGAGACCCGACGAACGACTTCTGGGGCCGGAAGCCGGATCCGGTGACCGGGACCGTGATCCTGGGTGAGCTGGCCTTCCCCACCGCGGGACGCGGCGGGGGCGCGGGAGGAGACGCCTGTCCCTCCGCCGAGTTCCCCACCCCGAACTGGGGTCCCGCCGCCGACGAAAAGGGCGGCGGCGGAGGCGGGGGAGGCGGTCTCGGGCTGATCTACGCGGGCTGGATCAAGCTCGGCTCCACGGGTCGCATCCGCACCGACGGTGGGGAGGGCGCGAACGGAGAAAACACGATCTTCTTCGACAGCATCGGAGGGGACGGCGGCGGAGGCTCCGGGGGCTATCTCGTGCTTCAGGCCTTCCGGATCGACCTGAGGAACGCGAGCGCGAACGCGATCACCGCCCTGGGCGGTCTCGGCGCCGTGGATCTCGCGGGGGGAGGCGGGTCCGCGGAGATCAGTGCCGGGGGCAACGGTGGCCCGGGGGTCATCCAGCTCCACACGCCCGGCGCCGCGGGCCTGCTCCTGCCGCCCGGCACGGGGCTCGACGAGCTGAGCTCGCCCGACGCCCACTCCCTTCTGATGAGCTGGTAGGCCGACGCGCTCAGTCGCGAGCGGCCTCGAGGGTCTGCCCGCTTTCCTGGACGCCGACGAGACGCACGACCGCCCCCGTCCCGTCGCGTACGAAGCGGAAGCGGATCCAGTCGACGTCCACCATCAGGAAGTAGTCCTCGGCGAGGGGCCGCAGGAGCGTCTGGAAGGAGCCGCCTCCTCGCGAGTACCACAGGACGTCGTCGCGAAGCTCGAAGGTGTGCTCGGCGCCGTAGGTTCCGACGATCGCCTCCAGCCTCTCGACGGGGATCGTCACCGGCTCGCACCGCGCCCGCAAGTCGTCGAGGGCCCACTCGACGGGGAAGGGATCCGCGCCTTCCGGAAGCGCGGCGAGCACGGCCTCGAGAGCCAGGAGGTGACCGCGGTCGAGCGCCGCGGAGGCCGCCAGGGGGACGTTGGGCCGCACCCCCACGCGCTCCCAGTTCGTGCCCGTGATCGGATTGATCGCCCGCCCGTCGGAGATGAAGACCTCGAAGCCGTGCCCCGCGTCGTGCGTCTCGCCGGGGTGGGCGCCGCCCGCGGTCACCTCCCCCACCACGGTCCCGCGCTCGAGGTGCTTGACGTCGTAGGCGAACTCCTCGGCTCCGGATCCGGTGCGGCCGCTCGTCAGGACGATGAGCGGATGGTCGGTCATCCTCGGACCGGACACGTGAGCGTGGGTCCAGAACTGATCGATCTGCTCCTGGCCGCGCCGGAAGAAGGAGTTGACGTGCGTCGGCTCCGCGAAGAAGTAGCTCAGGATCAGCTGGATCATCGACGGGTGCCCGCCGCCGTTATTGCGCAGGTCCACGATGACCGCATCCGTGTTGGCGAGGAAGTTCATCGCCGCGACCGCGGTGGCTCCCCCGTGCGTCGCATCCGCGAACACCCGCAGATCGAGGTACCCTATGTTCCCGGACAGGATCTCGAGACGCTGGAACCCGTAGTTGCGTCGGCGCAGCCCCTCCAGGTACCTCGCCTCCGCGGCCTCGGGATCCTCCTCCGGCGCCGCCGGAGGCGCGAGGCTCACCGAGAAGTGCACGTCGTGGTTGACGCTGCGCAGATCGGCGGTGAGCGCACGGGTCAGCTCGAAGGCGTCGGTGATCTCGTCGTACGCGCCGTCCTCGAGCTTCCCGAAGAGCACGTCCGCGATCTCCATGCCCACCTCGGGGAAGACGTAGTGCTCGACGACGAGCTCGGCGATGCTCGTCACCACGGCCTCGCGCGTCTCGTCGTCGACGGGAGGCGGCGGCGCCTGCTGGGCGGTCGCGGGCAGCGAGAGGGAGAGCAGAAGACTGATGGGCAGGAGAAATCTCGAGAGCTTCATGGAACGCCTCCGGACTCGGTTCATTCGCCGTAGCCGTGCAGGATGAAGATCAGCTCGCGCTGCTGGGTGATCGACTCTCCGTCCTCATCCTCCGCCCAGACGATCTCCTGCATGAAGCGCGCCTCGAGGATGCCGAAGACGGGGACTTCGTCGGAGAGCACGCACTCGACCTCCACCATCACCGGACGGATCACGCCGTGCATGTTCCAGGAGGTCTCGAAGTAGGCGGAGACCAGGTGCGCGGGAAACCGGCGATCCCCGAGCTCGTACTCACCTTTCTCGGCGGAGCTCGCGATCACCATCAGGTCGGTGAGGGGTTCCTCGAAGGCCATGAACTCGAGGAGCGCCTCGGGGATGGACTCCTTCCGCGCGAGGCCGCCGCCGGTCATCACCTGCTTCCCGCTGATCTCGGACACGGTCTGCGTATCGATCCGCGTCTCGTCGACCCGCGCCACCATCAGGGTTCTCTCGTAGCTCCCCGGGAGCCGCAAGAAGTCGTCCTTCAACGAGTATCCCGCCCACTCCAGCGCCGTGGCGTTCGCCAGCGGGCTCTTCAGCGTGGAGAGCTCGGGGTAGATCCCGGCCGGGTCGGAAACGAAGCGGCCCTTCATCTCGCTCTCGTTGGTGAACGCGACGTTCGCGAAGTCCATCGCGACCCAGCGGGAATCGAGCGGCTTGTACCGCATGGGGACGAAGCCCCGCTGCTTCCGCGCGGCGGTGGCGTATTCGTTCTCCTTGCAGAACAGACGATCCGCTTCGTACACGCGCATGCGGGTGTGCTCCTCGTCGACCCACTCCTTGAAGAGCACCACGTGGCCGTTGACGATGTTGAGGATGTCGCCGGGCAGGAGCTCGTCGTAGTCGGCCAGGACGTAGCAGATGGCGCCGAGGGTACGCGTCGACTGCTTCGTGGGCAGATCCCAGCAGCGGGCGACGAAGCCCGAGCAGTCGAGCCCCACCGCCCGTCCGGTCGCGCCCTCGCGGCTGGAGCGCGGGACGTTGCCCGCGTACCGACCGTTCGCGAGCCCCTCCTTGAACTCCTCGATGCTGCTGAATCCGCCCCACGAGTAGGGCATCCCCCGGTTCACGCGGCCGTCGGCATGCCAGCCCCCCCCTCGAAGGAATCGTCCGGCGTGTCCACCCAGACTCCGCCCGGGGACTCGCCGTGGAAGACGTTCTCCTCGCCGGCCGTCCACTCGAAGGTCGTGTAGAGCTCCGCGAGGGCGAGGAACTTCTCGCGGAGCGCGATCTGCTCGTCGGCGGTCGCGGTCGCGGTCGCCTCCTGGGCGGCCGGGGGCCCCTCGAACGCGAGAAGCGGAAGAGCCAGGAGAGCAAGGGCGGCGGCAGGGATCGCGCGCAGAGTCGGGCGGGAGCGACGGAGCTTCATGGTCGATTCCTCCGGGAGTGGCGACCGAAGAGCGGGGGACGTGCAGCCCTACGGTCCGATCCCGAAATCTGTCGCGGAATCGGACACTTTGACCGCCCCGGAACGAGCCGCCGCCCGCCTCAGGGCACGATGACCGCCCGGACGCCTTCGCCGAACCGCTCGAGGCGGTCCAGGACGGCGTTGATGGC
>CAYRXS010000430.1:0-3897 GCA_964428225.1 uncultured Planctomycetaceae bacterium | reverse complement strand
GGATTCCTTGGGGGGGGCTGGGCCTCCTCGTGATGATCGCGAGCGCGAGCGCCGCTTGGCGGCGTCCCGGTCACGGTGGTCCCGGGAAGGGTCGAGGATGATCTTCGCCTGGCGCTTGCTCTGATCGAGGGCGGCGCGGTAAAGGCCACGCCAGCGCGCACAGGCCTCTTCGAAGCTCACGCGCAGCCCGGACAGAATCTGGTCGATCCAAGCTTCCGCGGAGCCGTCGGGGGCCACGAGGGCGCCGACGGGCTCATGGAGGACCGCCAAGGCCGCCTTCTTGGCGCGGGAGCGGGCGTGGTGGTCGCCGAGGGCGCTGCGCACCTTGTCCTGAAGCTCGAGCGTGGGCTCGTCCCCCGCGACATCGAGCACGTCGGAGAGCGAGCTCCCGAGATCGAGGCCCGACGCGGAGAGCCAGATGGCGTGCACGTGGGCGGCGAGGAGCTCCTCGTTGACGAGGTCGAGACGGGGTGGGGTGACCGCGCCCGCCACCATGCGCTCGGGGCGCTTGAAGAAGTACTGGTCGTGGGGGCTGCCGCCCGCGCAATAGGTGAAGACGAAGGCCGGCTGACCGCTTCGCCCCGCTCGCCCGCTCCGCTGGGCGTAGTTGGCGGGGGTCGGGGGGACGTTGCGGAGGCTCACGACGTTGAGCTGAGCGATGTCAACTCCGAGCTCCATGGTCGGAGAGCAGTAGAGGACGGGGAGCCGCGCCTCGCGGAACGCCTCCTCGCGCTCCTCTCGCACCTTTGCCTGGACCTGTGCGGTGTGCTCGTGAGACTCGAGGTCTTTCAGGTCGGTGGTGTCGGCCCGGTAGAAAGTCTTGAAGTACTCGTTGGTGCGGAGGCCGCCCTCGGGCTCTCGAGGAACGCGGATCGGGTCGCCAAAGGCCCGCTGGCCGGTGCCGGCCCTCCACACCATGCCGGCCGCAGATAGCTGATAGCCGTGGACGCTCTCTCCCTTCTTGGGATCTTCGATGCGGTGGAGGAGCCCAGCAGGATCGTGAAGAACCGCCAGCAGATCTTTGATGACCCGGGTCTTGTCCTCGAGCTTCAGGTTCCCGTCGAAGGCCGGGAAAGTGCCGCTACGCCCGAGGAACTGCCCGAAGCCCCCGCGGGGGGAGATGTAGAGGAAGCGTCCCGTTTCCGCCCGCTCCTTGCCCCGGCCCACGGGCAGCGCTAGGGATGAGGCCTCGGGCTTCTCGGTGTCGTCCATGGTCCAAGGGGCGACCAGCCGTTGGCGCGAGAGCTGCTTGATGCTCTCCTGCTCAACCGGATCGAGGTAGCTGACGCGGATGGCGAGCTCGCGCCGGAGGTGGTCAAGGAGAGTACGGCTGACCTTTTCCCGGTTGCCGGGAGCAGCGGTCGCTAGGGCTGGGTGGCGACCGACCCACTTCCCGTCATCACGGCAGAACTCCACCAGCGACTGATAATCAATCTCTAGGAGGCCGCACTGCTCGAGGTTCGGGGAGGTGACGCGCCAGCCGCGACGAAGGTCCCGGTAAATGTAGTACCCCAGCACTTCGCGGAGCGCGCGATCGGTCTCCTCCCGGGCTGCATATTCCACTCCGGGGTTCTCGGCGTACAGCCCGAGGGGGAGGTCGAGCGCTTGGAAGACCCGAAGTGTGAGCTTGTCGTGACGTAGCCCTTCGTCGCCAGCGGCCTCGACCGCGCGGCGGAGCGCGGACCGCAGTACGGCGATCCCGACGAAGTCGTTGAAGTGCCCCGCCTGGAGAGAAGCGTCCTGGCGGTTGTCGGTGAAGGAGAGAAGCTTCCTCGCCCGGTCTTCCAGGTCCTCGTCGCGCCGCAGGCTCCGGATAGCAGAAAGGGTCATCACGGTCGTGGCCGTGCTGCGCCCCTCTGAGCCGAGCGTGGCGAGCTTTCCAAAGTCGCCCTGGCGTGCGTCGTAGGCCACCCCGCAGCGCAGGCAGAATCGGAACGGGGCCGGGAGCCACCAGGCGATCTGAACGCCCTCGCCCTCGATGCCGAGTCCGGAGATGGTGATCCTCTTGGGGAGGTTCTGGCGCTGGTGCCGGCGGACCACCACCTGGCCCTTCTGCACCTCGAGCCAGGCGTCGGGCACCCGGTCCACGATCTCGGCGGGGGCCTCGGGCCACGGGTTGTATTGGCTCAGGTAGAGATAGCCGGCCTCGCCGTCGTCGTTCTCGTAGCGGTCGGAGACCTGTCGGGGCTGGTGGCGCACCCTGCCCTGATCATCCGCCCCTCGCCGGACCACGTAGTAGTCCTGTCCGCACTCCCGGCAAAAGGCGAGGGGGAGGAGGGCGAGCTCGCGGTCCGAGTCCGGGACGAACTGCTGGGCGTGGACCGTGAGGTGGCGGGTGTCCTCGGGCTGCAGCGAGGCGTAAACGGACTCGCCCTTGGAGACGAACTGGTGGAGGCGGAAGGCGAAGAGGGGCCACCCGTGCTTGTCTTTGGCGAGATGCCCCGATAGCAGGGTCTCCCGGATCGCGTTCTCGCAGGAGGGCCGGTCGACGCCGGTCGCCTCCGCCAAGCGCGCCGCGGCCCCGCTCTCTCCTCCGAGCGCGAGGGGAGCCGATCGGATCAAGCGACCCGAGTCCTCCTCCAGGGTCAAGCCGAGTGTGGACTCGATCCACGCGGCCACGGGGTCGCCCATCAGGGCGTCGGGGTCCCCGGGCTGCAGAGCCTCATCGGAGGCAAGGCGCGCGGCAAGCCGTCGCCGGAACTCCCGGGAGTCGACGTCGGGCTCCGGGGTCACCCGGCGCAGCGTCTCGCCGATGACGCGCTCTGGCTTCACGGTGGACCCGAAGAGCTCGGTCGCCACCGCAGCCACCTCGCGCTGCTGCTCCGGCCAGGTGCCGCCGCTGGCCAGGGTCGCCGACGTGCCGATGTGGAGGAGCTCGGTGGCCTGGCAGGCCTCGCGGACCCGCCGGACCAAGAGCCCGACGTCGGCTCCCTGGCGTCCGCGGTAGGTGTGGAGCTCGTCGAGCACGAGGAAGCGGAGTCCACGGGCTGCCTCGACCAGCTGAGTATCCCACGGCCGGGTGAGCACCAACTCGAGCATGACGTAGTTGGTCAGGAGAATGTCCGGCGGGCCCGCGACGATCTCTTTCCGCTCCGCAAGGGACTCCTGCCCCGTGTAGCGGCGGAAGGTGACGGGCGGCCGGCCCTTCGGGAAGCCCCGGCACAGGAACTTCTCGAGCTCCCCCACCTGGCTGTTGGCCAGGGCATTCATGGGGTAGACGACGATGGCCTGGATGCCGCGGCCGCTCCCCTGTCGGAGGACGTGGTCAACGATGGGCACGATGTAGGAGAGGCTCTTGCCAGACCCCGTCCCCGTGGTCAGGACGTAATTGTCCCGGGCGCGGGCAGCGTGGATGCTCTCCACCTGGTGCTGGTGAAGTCGGAAGACTGACCGGACACGGCCGTCCTCGTCCTTGGACGCGAAGATCCGCAGGCACTCGGGGTGGAGCTCCCCCGCGTCGACGAGATGCTCGAGGGGCTCGCCGGGCTCGAATGCGGGGTTGAGCTGGACCAGGGGCTCGGGCCAGAGGAGGCCGGCGTCCAGCTCGCGGTCGACCAGCTCGCGGATGTGCTCGTCGGCAATGACGTGGAAGCTGCGGGTGTAGTCGGCATACTCGCCGATGACGCGGCGGTGAAGGTCGAAGACGTTCACCGGGGACCGCCCTCGATGGCGAGTTGATCAGGCTGAGTGATCCAGGTCGGAGCCGCGGGGGTGGACCAGCAACCGGACGGCTGAGTGAACTGGACGGTGCACATCGCAGCTCTACCCCACCCTGCGGCCGGATCGGCCTCCCTCGAACTCGTCATCGCTCCCCCCCGATTGCGTGCCTTTCAGCCGGCCTCAAGCCCGCGTTTAGCGCCGCGGGCTTCGCATGAATGTGCGCCGGTGCCAGATGTG
>CAYRXS010000429.1:0-3919 GCA_964428225.1 uncultured Planctomycetaceae bacterium | reverse complement strand
AGGAGTCGGCAGCCGAAGGACGGATCCCCGAGCGGTGCAGGCGAGAAGACGCCCCGCTCTCAACGCTGAGGAGCACCGATGGGAAATCACGCAGTCGAAAATCCCTATCTGGCCGCACGGCTCGAGTGGAACGAGCGCTACCACGGCTTCATCCGGGCCAAGCGCAACTGGCAGATCACGGCGCTGGCGGCGCTCCTCGTGAACGCTGCCCTCGGCATCGGAATCCTCTGGCAAGCCTCTCAGAGCAAGGTCACGCCCTACGTGATCGAGGTGGACCAGCTCGGTGAGGTGATCACCATCGGCCCCGCCGAGAAGGCCTCGACCACCGACTCGCGTGTGATTCGCTACCAGCTCATCGAGTTCATCCGCAACGTGCGCTCCATCGTCGCCGACGGCGCCGCGGAGAAGCAGATCCTCGAGAGCGCCTACCACTACGCTTCCGGCGCAGCCACGCGCGTTCTCAACGACTACTTCCACGTGCACAACCCCTTCGCGCGGATGAAGCGGCGGACCGTGAGCGTGGACGTGACGAGCGTCCTGGCCCTTCCCGGGAGCGACTCGTGGCAGATCCAGTGGGCGGAAACCCACCGCGGCCTCGACGGCGCCACTCTCGCCCACGAGCGCTGGCAGGCAATCCTGACGGTGGAGGTCGTTCCGGGAAAGACCCAGGAGGAGATCACCAAGAACCCTCTCGGCCTCTACGTCACCGACATCCAATGGACCAAACAACTCTAGGGAGAACTCTCATGCTCAAGGAATTTCGAATGGCTCTTTTCGGCGCACCGCTGACGCTGCTGCTGGCCGGCTGCGTCTCGATTCCAGAGTTTGGCGCCGAGACCTTCACGCCAGCAACGCAGGTCGCCGAGGAGGCCGGTGAATCCTCGCCGACCGTCCCTGCCGGCAAGTTCGAGCTCCTCGGTGAAGACGACCCCGAGCTCGTCGAGGCGATCGAGAAGTTTCGCGAGACGGGGAACGCTCCCGTGGTCAAGAAGCCTGGCTTCACCCGCTTTCCCTTCGGAGAGCGCCAGCCCATCCTCTACTGCAAGCCACTTCGTGTCTGCGAGATCCAGCTCGAGCCCGGCGAGACGGTCATGAACCTGGCACTGGGGGACTCCGAGCGCTGGATCTCTTCCAAGATGGAGAGTGGTCCACCGGAGAGCCGTGTTCCTCACGTGATCGTGAAGCCCACCGATTACGACCTCACCACGAATCTGATCATCACCACGGATCGGCGCGTCTACTACCTCGGGCTGGTGAGCACGACGGAGGAGAAGGGCGGCTACTTCCGGAGCGTTCGCTTCTACTACCCGCAGCAGACGGTTCAGCGCTGGAGCGACGCCGCTGCGGCCGCAAAGGAGGTGGCGCGTCGCGAGCGCGATCGCACCGTAGCTCGCCTTCCCCTCGTCGATCCCCAGGGGCTTCACTTCGGGTACCGCATCGCGGGAGATCGGGTGTCGTGGCGGCCGATTCAGGCCTTCGACGACGGAACCAGGGTCTTCATCCAGATGCCCGAGAGCATGCGCTCTACAGAAGCGCCCGCGCTCTTCGTGCTCACCGACGATGACGAGCAGGCTCTCGTCAACTACCGGGTGCGCGGGGGCTACTACGTGGTGGACAGACTCTTCTCGAAGGCCGCGCTGGTGGTGGGCGTGGGCGGAAGGCAGAAGCGGGTCACCGTGACCCGAACCCGCGGTCCGGTGAGCGCGCGCCGCTGACGGGCGTCACGCCGCTCCACCCCTGATCACACTTGGAGGCACTTCGTGTCCTATCCCGACGAGTTTCCGGGCGGAGGGGAGCCCCCTGCGGGCCCGGTCGATCTGGATCCCCGCCCTCGTGTCGTCCGCTTGAATCGCCGTGCCCTCCTGTTGGCCGGAGGGCTTGCCACTGCGGTGATCCTCGCAGCGGTGTTCACCCTCTCGGACCGGAGTCGGCACGCAGCCGAGCGGCGGAACCAGGCCCCCGGCGTGAGCGCCACCCCCGATCGCTTCTGGGACGGCCAGTCCGACGGGGTGCCGCAGATCCCGGTGGAGTTCCCCGAGATCGTCCAGGAGGAGAAGTCCGAGCCTCCCGTCATCGAGCGCGAGGCGAGCGCTGTGGTGCTCCAGGGAAGCGACCCTGTGAACGAGCGCGAGCAGGCTCTACGGCGCGCGTTCACGTCCCGGACGATCGTCTTCGAGGGGAGGGCACAGCCGGCTGTGACCGGACCATCGGTGACCGCAAGCGCGGGTAGGAGGCCGGTGGCGAGCGGAGTGCAGCCCTCAGATGTTCTGCAGGCTGCCCGCGACCTCTATGACCAACAGCAAGGCCCGGAGGACGCGCTCGTCGCCCAGAACCTGCAGCACGAGAAGCGCGAATTCATCAGGACCTCTCGGCTCGCCTCGGGCGACGAGGTGCTCGCCGAGCGCGTGAGACCGCCTCTCTCGCCCTACGAGGTCAAGGCCGGATCGCTGATTCCCTCCGTCCTCGTCACCCAGGCGAACTCCGACCTCCCGGGTCAGCTGATCGGCCAGGTGCGCGAGAACGTCTACGACAGTGCGACCGGTGCGCATCTCCTGATTCCCCAGGGCACCCGGGCCATCGGCGTCTACGACAGCCTGGTGGCCTTCGGCCAGGAGCGGGTCCTGGTGGCGTGGCAGCGGCTTCTCTTTCCCGATGGCTCGAGCCTCAATCTCGGCTCGATGCCCGGAACCGATCTTGCTGGCGCTGCCGGCTTCGAGGACCGCGTGCATCGCGACTACTTCCGAATCTTCGGCGGCGCCGTCCTGCTGAGTGCCATCAGCGCCGGCGCTCAGATCTCACAGGGCACCTTTGGCAGCGGTGATCAGACCACCGAGAACCAGGGCCTCCGGGAGATCCTCGCGGCGGCGCTCGGCCAGAACCTGGGCGAGCTCGGAAGCGAGATGGCGAGCCGCAACATGAACGTCCAGCCGACCCTCGAGGTTCGAGCTGGGTACACCTTCAACATCGCCGTGATGAAGGACCTGGTGATGCCCGGTGCGTACCAGGCCTTCTGACCAGCGACAACCTGACGGAGGCACAGAATGAGGCTTCAGCGGCGCGAGGCGGAAGACCCGCCCGTCGAGATCCGCATGACAGTTCCGGCGGAAGTGATCGTCGACCTCAAGGACTACTGCCGTTACTACGAGTTCACCTACGAGGAGCCGATCGAGCTGCCGGCCATCGTGGTCGAGATCTTGCGTCACTTCCTCAAGATGGAGCGCAAGTTCCTCCGGTGGCGGAACAGCGAAGATGCCCCGGGCGGCAGCGCTCCCTGACCGGTTCACCGCCTTGCGCGTCGAAGCGTGCGCCCCGCGGGTCCATCTGCGTCCCCTCCTCGCTCGCCGGCGGCGCAGTGTGGTCGGTCTCGGAGGGGTCCGTGGGGATTCTCGCGTTGGGCTTCGTCATGGTGGTCACGCCGTTCCAGTTGGGTCCACCTCCATCCCTCTCAATGCTTGCCAGCCGGATCCCGGGTCCAGCTACCATCGCTCTCCTTCGCTGGGTTCCGCCGTCGGGCTGGCTTCCCTCGGGCTCTTCGGACACAGGGACGCGCCCTCGCTCCGCGGACTCCGCTCGTTCACGCCCCTTGCCTCGAGCCACGGCGCGGCTTCCCCCCACCCGCCGCGCCTCTCGGTCAGCGGGCGCCCTCTGGCTCTAAGCCCCGTCCGGCCAGGTCTCCGCGTTTTGACTGAGAGACCTGGCCCGGAGGGGCCCAAACCCACACGAAGGAGAAACACAATGGCAGTCAACACCCAGGCAATCTTCGGCGTCGTTCAGCGCGAGGGCATGGAGAAGGGCTTCTGGACCCGCATCGGAACCGCCTTCCAGAACCAGGACGGCAGCTGGAACCTCCGCTTCGACTACCTCCCCACGGACCCGACCGCGACCGTCCAGATGCGTCCGGTGGCGTCCGCGCAGGAGG
>CAYRXS010000428.1:0-3922 GCA_964428225.1 uncultured Planctomycetaceae bacterium | reverse complement strand
CCTGGCCCTGGTAGCGGGGCAGCAGCAACCGCCCCTCCCACGGGGCCCGGACGGGGATCGTGCCGTCGGGACCGGAGCGAGCGAGCAGCTCGCCCTCCGCCACGGGCTGGAAGCTCACGTAGCCGGGCTCCATCCGGAAGTCGTCCTCGGGGCGCAGGCCGTGGCGGTAATGGACCTCCAGCAGGCCCGGCAGACCCCGCACCCGCTCGGCGATGGCCTCGCGCAGGCCCTCGATCTCCAACGGCGCGTCCTCGGGACGGAGCATGCCCGCCCCCGCCATCGCGAGCCACACCGCGGCCTCGAGGTGGGCGAGCGTGCTCGGCGCGTCGTTGCGGCCTCCCTCGACGCACAGGGCGGCGTGGCCCCGCTCCCCCAGGAAGGTGAGCAGGCTCCCCCGGATGAGCTCCTCCAGCCCGAGGATGACGGGGAGGGAGAGGGCGAAGGCGATCCGGCGGTTCCGGGTCGTGTCGGCCATGATCGCGAAGGGAGGGCCCTCCGCAGAGCTCGAGTGGAGGTCGAGCAGGATGGCGCCCTCGGGGGCATTCTCCAGGAGCGCCTCGATCGTCACGAGGAGCTCGCGCAGCTCCCCCAGCTCGCCGGGGATCGCGCCCGCCGCGGAGGCGCGGAGCCGGACGAGGTCCTCCTCCCACCACGCGCGGTTGAGGTCCCGCTCCAGGTAGCGCTGCCCCTCGGCCAGGGCCCGCAGGTTCCCGGCCAGGGCCACGACCTTCCCGCGCAGGGGCGGCCGGGTCTCCGCGAGCTGGTCGAGCACCCGCCGCGCGGCCTCGATCCCCGCGGGCTCGTTCCCGTGCAACCCCCCCACGACGAGGAGCAGCGGCCCGGGCTCCACCCCGGAGTACTCGCCGAGAGTGCGGCGAGGCGCTTCGGAATCGCGAACCCGGCTCATTCCTCTCGCAACCACCGGTCCAGGAGCTGCGCGGCGAGGTCGATGAAGTCGAACTCGGTGACGATGCCGATCAGCTTGTCGTCGCGCACGACGGGGAGGCAGCCGACCTTGTGCTTCCGCATGAGGGCGATCGCGTCGAGCGTGCTCGTCTCGGGCGAGACCGTCACGGGATCGGGCATCATGATCTCGCGCACCGCGACGGGCTTGGCCCCCTCGCCGGCCCCCCGCCCCACCATCCGCAGGAGCTGGCGGTGCGAGACGAGACCGACGAGCCGGCCCTCCTGGTCCTCGACCGGCACGTGTCGGATGTGCTCCCAGTCCATCACGCTCGCCGCGAGATCGATCAGGTCCTCGGGGTGGGCGGTGAAGAGGTCGGTCTGCATCATCTGGCCGACCCGCCGGTAGCTCTCCCGCACGTCCTCGGGCTCCGTGAAGCGCGCGAGCTCCCACTCCGCCACGGGCTTGCCCCCCGCCTGCTGCTTCGCCATCGAGGCGGTGATCACCCGGCAGCGCTCGTCGGGGCCGACGCGATCCCCCAGCGCGGTGATCGAGTCCAGCATCCACTGGGCGCCGGTCCGTCCGCAGTCCACGCGGCGGCGCAGGACCTCGGAGTAGCGATCGGCGTCCGCCGAGAAGATCCCGTGGGCGAGCAGCCCCTCGCGGGACACCTCGAGCAGGTGGTCGAGGATCAGGTCGTTCGCCCCGATGGCGGTGCCTCCCGTCCACCGCATCCTCGCGTTCAGCCCGTAGCGGGCCGCGGCGAGGAAGTTCTCCTTCGCGTCGTCGAAGGGCAGGATCGTGGTCACGTCCTCGTACTCCTCGCCGAGCGCGCACATCAGGCCGTAGAAGAAGGCCGCGTTCGCGATCTCGTCGCGGATGGTCGGTCCCGCGGGGAGGATGCGGTTCTCGATACGCAGGTGGGGCTTGCCGTTCGAGATCCCGTAGCAGGGGCGGTTCCACCGGTAGACCGTGCCGTTGTGCAGCCGCAGCGCACCCAGTCCCGGCACCTCGCCCCGGTCCAGGACGTCCAGCGGGGACTCCTCGAGCTCGGTGGACAGGAGCACGCGGAAGCGCGCGATGTCCTCGCGGAAGATCTCGAGCACCGAGTCCTCGATCCACCGCTCCCCGAAGCTGACCCGCGTACGCCGGCCACGCTGGGTGTGGGTCTCGGAGCGCGTGTCCAGCGACTGCTGGAAGAGGGCCACCCGGGTCTCGTGCCAGAGGCGGTGGCGGAGCAGCACCGGCGAGTTCACCGCCGCGGCGAGGACGGGGCCGGCGACGATCTGGGCGAGGTTGTAGAGCTTGGCGAACTCGCGGGGCTCGACCTGGAAGTGGACCTGGAAGCTCGTGTTGCAGGCCTCGAGCATCACGTTGTCGTGGGTGGTCTGCAGCTCGTCGAGCCCCTTGATGAGGGTGCGGAACTCGCCCCCGCGTAGCTCGCTCAACGCCTCGTTGATGCGGTGGAAGCGAGGACTGGGAGTCATGGACTCCAGAGTGAGGTCGTCCTTCTCGAGGGTGGGCAGGATCCCGGTGAGCAGGATCGTGGTCCCCTCGGCCTCCGCGACCTCCTGCGCCCGGTCGACGAGGTCGGTGAGCTCCTGCTCCATGCGGGAGAGACAATCGCCCTCCAGGGTCTGGGGGGAGAGGTTGCACTCCAGGTTGAACTGCCCCAGCTCGACGGTGAAGAAGGCGGGGTCGAGCTTCTCCAGGAGCTGCGGCGCGCGGTTCGCGGGCCGCATGGCGTGATCCACCAGGAACATCTCCTGCTCGGCACCGATCCGCCGCACCCCGGTCTCGAAGCGGCCTTCCTCGATCATGCGCTCGAGGGCCCGCACGTCCTCGAGCAGGGACCGCATGAAGGACCGCAGGTCCTCGTCCTCGGTCCGGGAGTGGATCTCGTGCTCGCCCATGTGCGCCGCGCGCACCGTACCATCGCCGCGGTCTCCCGGATAGCATCGCCCCCGATGGACCCTCCTCGACCGACCGGCGACTCCTCGGCCCGGGGAGCGCGGCTCGCCGCGCAGGAGCGAGCCCTGCGCCTCGTGCTCGCCCACCTCGCGGGGACCGCGGTGCGGCGACGGATCGAGATCGACGACCTCCTCCAAGAGGTGTACCTGCGAGCCCTGAGCGCCCCGGGGGGGCTGCCTCCCGAGGAGCCCGGCGAACTCGCCCTGCGCCGCTTCCTCAACCGGGTCGCCCGGAACACGGTGATCGACGCCGCCCGCGCGATCCGCGCCGCGAAGCGCGACGGCCGGGAGGAGCGGCTCGTCCACTCCGACTGGAGCCGCGCCGGAGCCCGGGCGAGCGGCATCGTGGCCCGGGGCATCGGCCCCGCCACGGAAGCGGTGGCCGCCGAGGGCTGCGCGCACATCCTCGCCGCCTTCGAGCGCCTCTCCCCCGAGCACCGCCGCGTGATCGGCCTGCGCCAGCTCGAGGGCTTGAGCGCCCGGGAGGCGGCGGCGAGGATGGGCCGGGGCGAGACCGCGGTCCACTCGCTGTTCCGCCGCGCCCTGGCGGCGTGGGAGGAGGAGATCGGGTGAAATCCCCGGATTCCGCGACGAGTTCCGCCGGCATCGCCGCCTGCTGGTCCCATGCCTGAAGAATCCCTCGACGACCGCCTGGATCGGCTCGTGGCCGACTACTCCGACCGCATCAACGCCGGGCAGGCGCCCGACCGGGGCGAGTATCTGCAGGCGGTACCCGCCGAGGCCCGGCCCGGTTTCGAGCGGTGTCTGAAGATGATCGACGCGGGGGTCGCCTCCGCTCCCTCGGCCGCGGCGCCCCTGGGCCCGGGGATTCGCTTCGGGCGCTACACGCTGCAGCGCGAGGTGGGACGCGGGGGCATGGCGCTGGTCTGGCTCGCGCGCGACGAGGAGCTCGAGCGGGCCGTGGCCCTCAAGATCCTGCGGCCGGGGCTCGCGCTCGAGGAGCGCCACGTCGATCGCTTTCGCCGCGAGGCCCTCGCCATCGCGAAGCTGCGGCACCCCAACATCGTCCTGGTCCACGACGTCGGCG
>CAYRXS010000427.1:0-3934 GCA_964428225.1 uncultured Planctomycetaceae bacterium | reverse complement strand
GGTGCTGGGCATCGACCGCGAGGCCAGGTCCGTGCGCGTGAAGGACACCGCCACCGGCGACGAGAGCGAGATGTCCTACGACAAGCTCGTTCTCGCCACGGGGGCGCGGCCCCTGCTGCCGCCGATCCCCGGGATCGAGGCGTCCGGCGTGCAGCACTTCCACGCGCTTCGCGATGCCGCGCGCCTCGATGCCCATCTGAAGGAACGCGAGGTCGAGACCGCGGTCATCGTGGGGGCGGGGCTCATCGGGATCGAGATGGCGGAGGCCCTCACGCGTCGCGGGGTCTCGGTCACGCTGATCGAGAAGCTCGACTGGATCATGCCCACCCTCCTCGACGAGGAGATGGGGCGGCTCGCGGGCAAGCACCTCGTGGCCAAGGGAGTCAGGCTCGTGCTCGGAGCCGGGGTGGACGAGCTCGTGGCGGACGACTCCGGCGTGCTCGAGGCGGTCAGGGTCGGCGAGGTGAGCATCCCCGCGCAGCTCGCGGTGGTGACGATCGGCGTGCGGCCGAACGACGAGCTCGCCGCGGAGGCGGGGCTCGAGGTCGCGCCCGGCGGCGGGATCGTCGTCGACGAGTTCGGTCGGACCTCGGATCCCGACGTCTACGCCGGCGGCGACTGCGTGGTGTCAGGCAGCGCGCACCCCGAAGGCAACGGCGCGGTCTACGCTCCGCAGGGGAGCACGGCGAACAAGCAGGGCCGGATCATCGCGAACCACATCGCCGGTCTCGAAGAGCCCTTCCCCGGAGTGCTCGGCACGGTGATCTGCCAGGCCTTCGCCTTCACCCTCGGCCGGACCGGCCTGAGCGAGGCCCAGGCGCGGGCGCAGGGCTTCGATGTCGAGACCGCGGTGGCGGCGGGCCCCGACAAGCCGCACTTCATGGGCAACGCGGCTCCGATCACCGTCAAGCTCGTCGCCGATCGGCGCGACCGCAAGCTGCTCGGCTGTCAGATCGTCGGCCCCGGCGACGTCGCGAAGCGGCTGGACGTCGCGGTCACCGCCCTCACGCTGGGGGCGAGCCTGGACCAGCTCGCGCACCTGGACCTCGCCTACGCTCCTCCGTACTCGCCGCCGATCGATCCCCTGCTCACCGCGGCCCACGTGCTGCAGAACAAGCTCGAGGGGATCGCCCGGGGGATCTCGCCCCTGGAGGCCCGCCGGAAGCTCGAGGCGGGCGACGCGGTCGCGGTGGACGTGCGCAGCCCGGAGGAGTACATGGAGGTGCGCCTGCCGTTCGACGTCGAGCACGTCCCGCTGGGCGCCCTGCGCGAGAAGGGCAAGGATCTGCCTCGGGACCGGGAGCTCCTCGCCTTCTGCCAGGTCAGCCTGCGCGGCTACGAGGCCCAGCGGATCCTGGACGACCTCGGCTTCGAGAACGTCTCCTTCATCGAGGGAGGGATCGTCGGCTGGCCGTTCGAGCTGGCCTGAGCTCCTCCCCCCGTCGGCGGGAGAGAAGCCCGGGCTGGTCTGACTCGCCGATCAGCGCGCGCGCAGGGTGACCTTCACCTCGTCCTCCTCGTCGCCGCGGCGGTAGCGGACGAGGATGACGTCGCCGGGGGAGTGGGACTTGAGGATGCCGCTGTAGTGGCGCAGGCCCTCGAGCTCCACGCCGTCGATGGCCAGGAGCACGTCTCCCGCCTGGAGACCCGCCTCGGCGGCGGCGGAGCCGGGGGTGATCGCGGCGGCCCGATACCCGGGGCCCGCGTACTCGAAGTCCGGCATCGTCCCGAGGCTGACGCGCCGATCCCCGCCCGCGCCTTCGCTCGGCGCGGCCCTCTCCGTGAAGCTCGACTGGAGGGGATCCGGCCGCTCCGCGAGGTACGTGATCATCTCCTTGACGAAGGTGGCGACCTTCACGAGTCCGGGGACGTCGATCTTGTCGAGCGTGTCCGTGGGTCGGTGATAGTCCTCGTGCATCCCTCCGAAGATCTGGACGGCGGGTACCTTCGCCTCGTGGAAGGCTCTCTGGTCGCTGCCGCCGGGATCGTCGGGAATGCTCTTCGAGGGGATCCCCGTCTGGAGGCTCGCGGTCATCGCGATGTACTTCCACTCGAGCGCCGTGTTGGTGCCGAAGACGGTGATCGGTCGGTCTCCGAGCCGTCCCACGGAGTCCAGGTTGATCATCCCGATGATCTGATCCGTGGGAAACTCCTTGATGTTCTGCACGTAGTGGCGCGACCCCTTGAGTCCCCACTCCTCGCCGGTGAAGGCCACGAACACGATGGTGCGCGGCGGCTCGTAGGACTCACGAAGGTGGAAGGCGAGCTCGAGCAGCACGGCGACGCCGGAGGCGTTGTCCTCGGCTCCCGGGTGCAGCTTCCCTTCGTCCCCCGCGTGAACGTCGGGCCAGCCCTTGCCGAGGTGGTCGTAGTGGGCTCCGACCACGACGGACTGTCCCTCGTAGTCGGGGTCCGTCCCGGGGATGATCGCGATGACGTTCGCCATGCGCTCGGGGCGATCGCGCGGACCGTTCGGCTCGGCCCACACCTGGATCCAGTTGCCGTGCTCGTCGTAGGGATCGAGCGCCCCCTCCGCGAAGTAGCTGGCGACGTACTGCTCGGCCTCCCTCAGCCCCTTCGTGCCGATTCCTCGGCCGTCGAGACCGGGTTCGGAGAGGAACTCGACGTGCTTGTACAGCGCCCTCGCGTCGAAGGGAGGGGCGAGCGAGGCCAGGGCCGAGCGCTCGGGCAGGGCCGCGCGTTCGACGTCCTCCCCCGGGGCGGTCCAGACGAGCGGCGAGGCGGTCGCGCTCCATTGCCCCTTCTCGGTGTTGGTCGGCTCGTCCCCGGTGAAGACGAGGTAGGAGTACTTGCCGTAGTGGGGGAGCTTGCGGGCGAGCCCGGGGATCGCCTTCGCATTGCCGCTTCCCACCCATCCGACCACGAGATCCGGATCGGCCGGGTGGCGCAGGACGTAGGCGAAGCAATCGCCTCCCTCGGGGACGGCGTCCACGCCGCGGCCGGCGAGCGCCTCCCGGATGGTCTCTCGCCACCGATTCTCGGATCCCAGGAGCCAGATGGAGCGGTCCGTCGGTAGCTCCGGGATCTCGTCCGCGCGCACGATCCGGAAGCTCTCCGTCTCGCCGGCCTGCCACGTCCGGGCGAGCTCGAGCCACTCCGCGGCCAGGGGATCCGCGCCTTCCTCGGGAACGACGAACGTGATCTCCTCGGCGCCGAACAGTCCGGAGAGCGCGGGGGGGATCTCCTCGCGATGCAGGCGTCGGAAGACGTCGAAGTACGGATCGACGTCGACCCGGAGCACCTCCGCGTCTCCGGTGATCCGGAAGACTCCCTCGCGATCGCTCAGGTGGACCATCCTCGTCTCGGCGTCGGAGCGCCCTCGGCGCGTGATCGCGACGGGGACGAGGAGGTCGTAGGGATCCCTGTCCTGCGTCTGGCGCAGGGTGAGCTCGACGGCGCCCGCCGCGTCGACCGCGACGTCGGCCTCGAGGACCGGCGCACCCGTCCGCTCCACCCACTGCGCGAAGATCCCGCTCAGATCCTCGCCCGCCGTCTCGGAGAAAGCCCGCTCCATGTCCGAGAAGGACGCGCGGCGGAACTGGTGCTCGCGGTAGAACCGCTGGAGCGCGGCGGCGAACGTCTCGTCGCCGAGCTGCACGCGCAGCATGTGCCACAGCATCAGGCACTTGCCGTAGCCGACGGCCTGGGTCGCGGAGGAGTGCCGCGAGCGGAACTCGGTCAGCGGGAAGTCCTTCTCGCCGCGGACGTAGTTACGGTAGCCGCCGAGCGTGTCGCGGCGATAGGCGTGCCCCTCGCCCCGCCCTTCCTTGATCAGGTGATCCGCGAGGTACGCGGTGAGACCCTCGCACCAGTTGCCGGTCTCCCACTCGACGAAGACGCCGTTTCCCCACCAGTTGTGCAGGATCTCGTGGGGGTAGGAGGAATGGAGGATGAAGGGCAGGCGGATGACCGT
>CAYRXS010000426.1:0-3992 GCA_964428225.1 uncultured Planctomycetaceae bacterium | reverse complement strand
AGACGAGATAGCGCGGAATTATGTGCCCTGTAATTTCTGTTACAGGACACTAGCGCTGCGCGCTTACCGGCAGAGGATCGATTCCTTGAGCTGCAATGTCGGACGCCACTTCCGGACGGTGGTGAGTCCCGAGGGGACGCATCGCTTCGATCACCTCGAGCCGGGCCCCTGGTTGGTCTCTGCGGAGATTTCGCCAGGAACCGCCCAGGTTCTGGGGTGGACCGAGAGCGAGGCGAAGAAGTGCGCCGAGATCCCCTTCGTATTCCTCGTCGAGGAAGGACACGAGACGGCGGCCGACCTCGACCTGACGACCCCGCACGGAGCCTGCACCCTCCGCGGCCGCCTCACGGTCGGCGACCTGATCCGGGAGGGCTACTGCTATCTCCGCCTGGAGCACGACAAGGCCCTGCGCGTCGCCTCGGCGAGCGTAGACGACGGCGGGCGGTTCACCCTGCACACCCGCTCGGCTGGAACGTACCGCCTCGTAATCCACGCGGGCGCGGGACACTACGAGTACAAGCTCGTCACCGACCTGGTCACCCTCGAGCCCGGCAACAACGCGTGGGAGAAGACCCTCTCCGAGGACCTCTGGACCGGCGAGGGAATCCGCCTTGATGCGGATTAGAGAGCCTTGTGAGGCTCTCTGGCCGTCGACGACCACCCCTCAATTCCACGCCGGATCGTAGCTGGTGCTCCGTCCCCCTCCCGGCCTCTGCACGAGGAGACCCTGGCGCACGAGGTTGGCGATCTCCCTCTGGGCCGTCGCCCGACTCGCGCTCGTCATCTGGACGTACTTGCGAGTGTACAGGCCGTCCCCGGACCCTCCCGGCCCCGCGTCGAGGAGGGTGTTGAGGATCCGGAGCTGGCGCTCGTTGAGCACGGCCCCTCCGTGGCGCTGCCAGAACCTCGCCTTGGCGAGCGTATGCTCCAGCTTCTCCTCCGCGCGCTTCATCGCCCGCTCCAAACACTGGAGGAACCACGCGAGCCAGTCGGAGATCTCGCCCTTCCCTCTCTGCACGTGCTCGAGAGTCCGGCAGTAGCAGTCGCGATCGCGGAGAATCTCGCTCGAGACGCTGTAGAGACGAACGCTGCTCTGCTCGTCCTGAGCGAGCGCCATGTCCGTGATCGCTCTCGAGATGCGTCCGCAGCCGTCGTCGAACGGGAGAATCGTCAGGAACCAGAGGTGGGCGAGCCCGGCGCGTAGGAGGCCCTCCATCGTTCGCTCGCTCTGCTACCACCAGCCGAGGAACCGGTCCACCTCCTCGGCGACCAGACCGGCGGGCGGGGCCTCGTAAGTCGCCGTCTCCTGACGCGCGGGAAGACGAGCCTCCACCCGGGGATCCCGAGTACCGCGCCACTCCCCCACCGCGATGCGCGTGACACCCGAGAAGCCGGTGGGGAACAAGGCGGCCTGCCACCCCTGGAGACGGTCCGCGGTAAGCGGTACCGAGTATCGCGTCGTTGCGTCGACGAGCATCTCGACGAGCCCGTCGACGTGGCGCTCCGATGGCCCGACTCCGATCTTGGTGACACCGAGGCGTCGGGCGATCGACGATCGCACCGATTCGTGATCGACTCTCTCTCCTTCGATCTCGGAGGTGGCGATCGCCTCCTCGGCGAGGATGTTGACGCGTATCTCCGCGAGCACGGAGGCCTGGGTTTCGTTGCCGAGGTCGAGCCCCAGGCTCGCCGCCTTACCTAACAAGCTCCCCTGTCGCCGCCGCGTCCGCCCCACTTGACGAAGCAAGCGGCTTGCATCCCAACCGAGGCACTCGGTCCATCTCGGGACCTGCCAGATGTAGTGTGTGTTCCGCATCACACACCCAAGCGATTATCCGAGAGCAACGCCTCTGCGTTTGAGGCAATTATACATCAGATCACCTCACGTGACGAGTTCTCCACAAGTGCCGTGATTGCGCCGTTTTCAGGCTCGACAGGACGACTCGACCGTGCAACACACGAAGCAAGGCGCTTCCTTCCGGGTGACGCGGAACACCTGTCGCCCTGAATGCCACTGGAGCTCGCTCGCCCCGAAGGTCCTCGGCGCCGGTGCCCGCCGGAACCCACAACTTGCCAACTGCCATGGTTTGCCACGCAGAATCGCTGGCAGTCCCGAGGCGCGACGAGATCGGGACCAGGCCACAGTCGGGTGGGGATCGTCCAAACGCATCGGAGAGGCGCGGACCGACGTCTGTTGTTTTCACCCGCGGGGCCGGGGACGCGGGCACGAGGGGGGTGCGTCGTGGCTAGTGCTCCCACCGTGAGTCGCATGAACAGTTTGACCAGGGGGGAGCCTATGAAGATCTACGTGATGCCGGAGCAGGTCAGGCTCCGCGACGGCTCGAAAGTGACCATTCGAGCGTTCGAGCCGGTGGACGCCGCCCTGCTTCAGGCCTTCCTCCGCGCACTGCCGGACGAGGACCGGATGTACCTCCGCAACGATGTGACCAAGGACAGCTGGATTGACAACTACCTCTGGCAGCTCAGCAAGGATCACATCGTCCCGGTCATCGCCGTACAGGAGGGCAAGGTCGTCGGAACGTCGACGCTCTATCGACGAGCGCTCGGCTGGTCCGCTCACGTCGGGGAGATACGAGTCGCCGTGGGGCACACGCACCAGAGCCAGGGTCTGGCAAAGAAGCTCGTTCGGCCGCTGGTCCGAGCGGGAATGTCCCTCGGCCTCGATCAGTTGGTCGCCCACATCGTCGACAACCAGGTGTCCGCACGACGGCTCCTGGAGGGATTGGGCTTCCGCCAGGACGCCGTCCTCACCGGCCGCGTGAAAGACGCACGCGGCGTGAGGCGTGATCTCGTGGTCATGTGCAACGAGATCTCTCATGTCTGGGACGCCATGGAAGCCCTGGTGTCCGATTACTCGCCCATTCGCGATTAGGAGGGATTCCGGCGCGACGAGAGCTTCCCTCGAGGCCGAGGGCCGCCAGGGTCGCAACGAAGAGTCACTCGACTGGAGCGTGACATGGAGTGCTGGAGAAAACCGCTGGACATCGACGAGGTCAAGATCCCGCACGGCGAGGTCCACGTCATCGAGGACCGCTGCAAGGGATGCGCCTTCTGCGTCGAGTACTGCCCCAAGGACGTGCTGGTCATGTCCGAGAGGTTCAATCGCAAGGGCTATCACCCGCCCGAGGTGGTCAAGGACGGCGAGTGCGTCAACTGCAACCTCTGCGAGATGATCTGCCCGGACTACGCCATCTTCTGCCTGGAGGTGCCGGAACCGGCGAGCGAGGCAGTGTGACGGCCGTTCGTGACGATTCCCGGAGAATAGGAGGTTCCAATTGAAGACCGATCCTGCGGGCGTGCTCACGGGCGTCCACTATCTCGATGGCGACTTCGCCTGCGGCGAGGGAGCGATGGCCGCCGGTTGCCGCTTCGTGGCCGGCTATCCGATCACGCCCTCGACAGAGGTCGTCGAGCGCATCTCGCGCCGCTTCCCGATGATGGGCGGCACCTTCATCCAGATGGAGGACGAGCTGGCCAGCATGAGCGCCGTCGTCGGCGCGTCCTGGACGGGCACGAAGTCGATGACCGTGACCAGCGGCCCCGGCTTCAGCCTGATGATGGAGAACATCGGCCTCGCCGCGATGATGGAGACGCCTTGCGTGGTGGTGAACGTGCAGCGCGGCGGGCCATCGACCGGGCTGCCGACCATGGTCGGCCAAGCCGACATGATGCAGGCCAAATGGGGATCCCACGGCGACTACGAGCTGATCGCCATCTCCCCCCAGTCGCCACAGGAGGCGTTCGATCTGACCATCGAGGCCTTCAACCTGTCGGAGATCTATCGGGTTCCCGTACTCGTCATGATGGACGAGTGCGTGGGACACATGACCGAGAAGGTCGTCATCCCCGACCCGGAGAAGATAAGCATCGTGCCGCGTGCTCTGACCGACAAACCTCCGGAGTCCTTCTGGCCCTACGAGGTCAACGGGAATCCGGTGCCCGAGTTTGCGCGAGCCGGGGACGGGTACAAG
>CAYRXS010000425.1:0-4006 GCA_964428225.1 uncultured Planctomycetaceae bacterium | reverse complement strand
AGACGTTTCGGGCGACGGGCTCGTCGCGGTAGATCCGGATCGCCGCCCGGGCCGCGGCGAGCGAGTAGATCTCGCCGCGGAAGGTCGGGCCGGGGTAGAAGATCCGGGGCAGGTACTCGCGCATGATGTCCGCGCGGCCGACCACGGCGGACAGGGGCATGCCCGCAGCGATCGCCTTGCCGAGGCAGGCCAGGTCGGGCACGACTCCGAGCGCCTCCTGCGCGCTTCCTCCGGGATAGCGATAGCCGGTGACGATCTCGTCGAGGATGAAGAGCGCGCCCGCGTCGCGCGCGGCGTCGGCCACCGCGGCGAGGAACTCCCGATCGTCGAGCTCGAAGCCCCGCACGTCTCCGCCGTGCGGGGAGGGCTCGATCATCACCGCCGCGAGGTCGCCCTTCAGGACCTCGTACTGGCGGAAGAAGTCGTCGCGGTCGTTGTACTGGAACTCGTGGATGAAGCGCTCCGGCCGCTCGGGGATGGCGCCGTCCGCGTACCCCGGTTGCTCGGCCCAGAAGTCGTGCCAGCCGTGGTAGCCGCGGTACAGGATGTTCCGCTTCCCCGTGCTGACCCGGGCCAGCCGGGCGGCGACGGTGCACGCGTCGGATCCGTGCTTGCCGAGCACCGCCATCTCCGCGCACGGGAAGTCCTCGGTGAGCATCCGGGACACCTCGATGTGCAGGGGGAACGGCAGCTCCACGGTGGGCCCGGTCTCCTCGACCGCCTCCCGGATCGCGGCCTGCACGGCGGGGTGCCCGTGTCCGAGGAGCGCGCTCCCGTACCCCATGCCGTAGTCGATGTACTCCTTGCCCTCCAGGTCCCAGAGGCGGCAGCCCCGGGCGCGCGCGGCGAAGACGGGGTAGGTCGCACCGCCCGCGCCGGCGTGGATGCCGTGGGTAGGGGCGTAGTGCCACGGGTTGACACGCGTCGCCACGTGGTAGCAGTCGGTGGTGGCGCACGGCTCGGCGGGATCCACGGTGAGCGGCACCGAGAGCGGGGCCAGGCCCTGGTCCTTGAAGTGCGTAACCTTCCACTCGATCAGGTCGAGGTCGAGCCGGTATTCCCCGGCCTCGGCCGGCACCGTGAACGGGAAGTGGATCGTGGTCCGCCCCCCGGGAGGGACCTCGGGGGTTGCGAGCTTCTGGGTGTCCACCCACTCGTCGTCGAGGCGGACGACGAGGTAGACCTCCCCTGGAGGGAGCGCGCGCCAGGCGAAGTTGCCGCGGTTCTCGACGGTGACGCGCAGGCCGCGAACGGCGCGGGCCGGGAGCCGCGCGGGGATGTCGTGATCGACCCAGCGGATCCCGTAGACGCGGGGGGAATCGGAGGGGGCGTCGTCGACCCGAGGACCGTCCGGCTCGGGAGCCTTGCGCGAGCCCCGGGGCCACACCGCGCGGCGCAGTCGCTCGAGCCAGTTCCCGCCGCGGGGCTCCCCGGCGAGGTAGCGACGGCGCCAGTCCTCGGTCGCGGAGTCCGTCGGATCGCGGAAGAGCGAGGGGGGTACCTGCGGGCGCGGGGCGTCCGGCTGGTCGATCGCTCCGAGGATCTCGGTGATCCGCCCACCGGCGTCATCGGCGATCTGCTCGTAGGTGATGCGCGACGCCGGGAGACCGCCCGCCGCGAGGAGCTCGCCCCATGCGCGCTCGTCGTTCTCGATCTTCTCCACGAATCCCCGGACCCGGTCGCGATCGAGCTCGGACTGCTCGCTCCGCGCGAGCGAGATCGCCTGCCCGAGCCGATCCTCCCGCGTGACGAGGAAGGCGCGGAGGTTCGGCAGGGCCGCGCGCAGGTCGACGTCGCGGAAGGAATCCCGGTAGTGGTCCCAGTGGACCACGAACCCGAAGACGCCGTTGGGACCGGTCTTCCGGCGGAGGAGCTCGGCGAAGTACGCCTCGAAGCTCGCCGCTCCCCATTCGCGGGAGAGCTCCTCGCGCACGACGGGATCGAAGTAGGCGGCGGGGAAGCCGGCGAGACCCGTGCCGGCCAGGAGCTCGCTCAGGCGCGTACAGCCGCTCCCCGGCGTCGCGCACAGCGCGTAGGACACGGTCGGAAGGGGAGTGCCTTCTTCCTTCATTGGATGGAGCCGGGTGCGGTGCGAGAGCATCCGGCCTCGTCGGAGACGCGAGCTCGATCGCCGCGGGCCGACGATTATCCGACAAGACGTCGCGCACCGTCCACTCTGTTCTCCTCGGGAGCGGAGGCGGGCGGGGAATCGACTCTCGCTCGTCCCGCTCGTTCGTCGCGATCCTGTAACCTACGAGCATGCGCAACCGATACGCGGCCGGTCTGCTGCTCGTGCTCGCGGTCGTGCTGAGCTACGGCGCCGCGGCCCGCAACGGCTTCGCCTACGACGACCACCCCGTGGTCGTCGACAACCCCGCCGTCCAGGGGTCGGTGTCGGTGGGGCGGATCCTCACCGACCCGTCCACCCACGGAACGACGCGCGCGTACCGCCCTCTCCGAACCCTCGCCCACGCGGCTCAGCACCGGATCTTCGGGGAATCGGCGTGGAGCTATCACGCCTTCAGCCTCGTCCTGCACTCCCTGGTCGTGCTCCTGGCGTGGAGGCTGGCGCGCGGATGGGTGGGCTCCGGCGCGGCGTTCGCCGTCGGGCTCCTGTACGGCGCGCACCCCTTGCTCGCGGAGGTCGTGTGCTCCGTGAAGGCGCAGGACGACCTGATGGCCGCCGCGTTCGTTCTGGCGGGGGCGCTCGTGTTCTTGCGAGCAATGCGGAGGTCCCGGAGCATCACCCCGACGGAGGGAGCGGCGCTCGTGGCGCTCTACGTCCTGGGAATGCTCGCGAAGGAGAGCGCGATCGTCCTGCCGGTCCTGCTCGCGGGCATCGGTCTCCTCCTCCCCGGCGAGCGGGGCGGCCGGCCTCGCGTCGGCACCCTCGCGCTCCTCGTGGGCATGGTGGGAGTCGGCGGGCTCTTCCTCCTGTGGCGTGGCCACGTCCTCGCTGGCGTCGGCGCGACCTCCGCCGGCGATTCGCTCTCCCTGTTCCCGTCGTCGGTGGCCTGCATTCCGCTCCACGTCCGGCTCTTCCTCTGGCCCGATCCCCTGAGCTTCGACTATTCGCACCTCCCCGTGATCGGCCGGGAGGTCGCCTACTCGTGGATCGGGCTCTGGGCCTCGTTGCTCGCGCAGGCGGCGGGGTGCCTGGCCGCCTGGAAGTGGGGGACGAGGGCGGTGACGCTGGGCGTGCTCTGGTTCTACGTGGCGCTCGTGCCGTCCTTGAACCTCGCCGGCTCCTACCACGTGTTCGCCGAGCGCTTCGCGTACCTGCCGGCCTGGGGACTGACCCTCGTCGCGGTCTCGATCGGTTGCGCCGCGCTCCGGCGGGCGGCGGCGGATCGTCGTGTGGCGATCGTCGCGGTGGTCGTCGGGGGCCTGGCTCTCGGGCTTCGCTCGGCGCGTCGCTGCCTCGACTGGCGATCGAGCGAGGCGCTGTTCCGGGCGGGCGTCGCGGCCCGTCCGGGTGAGCGCATTCCCCGTGCCTTCCTGGCGGACGAGCTCCTCCGCCAGGGACGCACCGAGGAGGCGCGGGAGTTCATGGACGATGACCCGGAGACGGCGATCCGCTCGCGCGCGGATCGGGCGACCCGCGCGCGCCAGGGAGTGGCGGCGCTGCTTGAGGGCGACTACGAGTCCGCCCGCCGGTCGTTCCTCGCGATCACCCGGAGCCCGTTCGCGAGAGCGGACGACTGGGTGAACTGCGCCAGCGCCCTGATCGCCCTGGGGCGGCACGACGAGGCGCGGGGAGATCTCGAGCGCGCGCTCGCCCTCGACGCGGAGGACGCGGGAGCCGTCCGGCTCCTGGGCAGGATCGCCCTCGAGGGAGGCGACCACGAGGAAGCCCGGGCCCGGTTCGCGGAGGCGTGCGAGTTCGACCCCGATCACGCCCTGGGCTGGTACTTCCACGCCCTGGCGGCCTGGCGGGCGGGCGGGGACGCCGAAGCGCTCGCGGTCCTGGCGGCAGCCGCGGCCCGCGGTGTGGACCTGGGCGGTC
>CAYRXS010000424.1:0-4028 GCA_964428225.1 uncultured Planctomycetaceae bacterium | reverse complement strand
AAGACGAGATAGCGCGGAATTATGTGCCCTGTAATTTCTGTTACAGGACACTAGCTTCCCACGGGCTCCACCGATTCGACAACGGAGTCCCGAAAAACCCGGAGCCGGCTCGAGCGCGGTCCTTTTTTCTCGGATTCGCGTCGAATCGCCACCGCCAGAGCAAATGGAGGCCGCCGGGATGCGACGTCGCGCTCCGGCGCTCCACGATAGAGCCGCCATCGGAATTCTTCACCGCGCGCCGAGCGCAAGCAGACGGAGAGAATCATGTCCCACCGATCCTTCCCGCAACTCCTCCGAATCCTGGCCATTCTCCTGAGCGCCGCGCTGCTCGGAGGAACCGCCGCCGCGCAGACCGACATCAGCGGCGATGTCTATGACGGCAACGGAGGCCCGCTGCTCGCGGGACAGATCTACCACGCCACCAGCACCGTCAACGTGCCCGCCGGGGAGACCCTGACCATCCAGCAGGGCGCCATCGTCAAGTTCTACGCCGGCTTCTACAGGCTCGACGTCCGGGGCTCGCTGAACGTCACCGGAGCCTCCGGTGATCCCGCGTACATCACCTCGATCCTCGACGACTCCGTGGGCGGTGACTCCGCGGGGGACGGGGCCACCATCGGCGCGCCCGGCGATTGGCACGGTGTGTTTCTGCGCGCCACGTCCGGTCCGTCCAGCCTGGACTACCTCGAGATCCGCTTCGCCGGAAAGTCCAGTTGGGCCGGATTGCACGGCAGTGGAGCGAACTTCTCGCTGACGAACTCGACGATCCGGGATGGCCTGGCCGAGGGGATCGAGCTCGGCTCGGCGGCCTCCAGCCCCACGATCGCGTACAACTCGATCGTCGACAACGGCGCGGTCGCGATCACGGGCGTGCGTCTGGACCACGTTCCGGGAATCGCGAGCAACTCGGCCTCGGGCAACGCGGGGGGCGACTACATGTACGTCTCCAGCTCGTCTCTCACGGGAGACGTCACGGTGAGCACGGAGAACTGCCTGAACGGGGCCCTGGTGATCGGAGGGGGGTCCACCATCGGGAGCGGCCTGACGCTGACGCTGAATCCCGGCGTCGTCCTGAAGTGGACCGTCGGCATCTACCGCCTCGACGTCCAGGGCACGCTGGACATCAACGGCACGGCGGCGGAGCCCGTCGTGCTCACCTCCTTCCCCGACGACGACTGGGCCGGCGACACGAATGGCGACGGTCCGTCGGACGGGGTCCCCGGCGACTGGCAGGGCATCTATCTGCGGTCTGGCGCCAGCGCGACCACCATCGACCACGCCGTGATCCGCTACCCCGGACGGAGCGGTTGGGCGGGGATCCACTCGTCCGGCGCGAGCTTCACGATGACGAGCTCGACGATTCGCGACGGCCTCGCGGAGGGCGTCGATCTCGCCTCGGCGGTCGGATCGCCCTCCATCTCGAACTGCTCGTTCCACGACAACGTGGACGTCGCGGTCCGCGGCGTGCGGCTGGAGCAGGTCCCGGGATTCCTGGACAACACCGCATCGGGAAACGGGGTCGGCGACTACATGTACGTGTCCGTTCCCTCCCCGACGGGAGACGTCACGATCAGCAAGGAGAACTGCCTGAACGGGGCCCTCGTGATGGGCGCGGGCTGCAGCATCGCAGCCGTGGACACGCTGAGGCTGAATCGCGGCGTCGTCCTCAAGTGGATCGTCGGCACCATCCGCCTCGACGTCCACGGGACCCTGGACGTGCGCGGCGCCAATCTCCAGCCCGTGGTGTTGACCTCCATCGCCGACGACGACTGGGCCGGCGACACGAACAAGGACGGGCCCTCGAGCGGCACCGCGGGGGATTGGCAGGGCATCCAGCTGCGGACCACGGCCGACGCCACCACCATCGACCGCGCGATCATCCGCTACGCCGGCCGGACCTCCCAGGGAGCGATCGCGTCGTACGGCGCGGACTTCACCCTGACGAACACGAGGATCGAAAACTGCCTGGTGGAGGGGATCGACCTCACGGGGTATGCGGCGTCCCCCACCATCTCCCGCTGCACGATCAAGGACAACGGAGGGGTCGCGATCAACGGCGTCCGGATGGACCACGTGCCGGGCATCTACGACAACGAGGCCTCGGGAAACACCCTCGGGGACTACATGTTCCTGACCGTGCCCTCTCCCTCGGGGGACGTCACGGTGCTGAAGAGGAATTGCCTCAACGGCGCCCTGGTGCTCAGCGCGGGCTGTGCGGTGCCGAGCGGAGCCACCCTGACCCTGAGACCGGGGATCGTTCTCAAGTTCGCCCCGGGCTACGTCCGCCTCGAGGTCTACGGGAGCCTGATGTGCGAGGGCACGGGTCTCGAGCCCGTGGTGGCCACGTGCCTGCCCGACGACGAGTGGGCGGGCGACACGAACGTGGACGGGGCCGCCACGACGGGAGTCGCCGGTGACTGGTATGGCGTCCGGATCCGGGCGTCCGCGGACGCCTCGAGCCTCGAGAACCTGCTCGTCCGCTTCGGGGGAAAGAGCTCGTTGGCGGCGCTCGACATCGCCTCGTCCCTCGCCACCCTGCGCGCGGTGCGTTGCGAGCACGCGGCCGCAGAGGGCTTCCGGATCTCCGCTCTGAGCGGAGACGCGGTGAACCTCGTGGCCTTCGATTGCGGCCAGGTCGGGATCAGTCTGGAAGGAGGCACGTTCGACCTCGTCCACGCGACCGCCGCGGGAAACGCGACGTACGGCATCGAATCGGGTGCTCTCCACACCGGCCGCGCCGTCAACTCGATCGCGTGGAACAACACGGTCGCGAACTTCAACGGCTTCGCGGCGGGCGAGCTCCTCAACTGCGACGGCTCTCCGACCCACGCCGGATCCGACGGCTGCATCGACCAGGACCCGCTCTTCGTCGACGACTCCCCAGGCGTGGGTGACCTGCGGATCCAGCTCGCCTCGCCGTGTCTGGATACCGCGGACTACGCCTCGGGCTACGCGGTCGAGAAGGACCACGGGGAATACTCGCGGCTCCTCGATCCGAACCTGACGGGGACCGCCCTGCCGGACATGGGAGCCCACGAGCACGCGCTCTGGTCGCTGAGCTTCCACGGCACTCCCTTCGTCGGCAGGGACCAGCGCTTCCGCGCCGACGGTCCCGACGGGACCGCCACATTCCTGATCGGACTCCTGGACGGGGTGAGCTTCGCGGATCCCTACGGGTTCACGCTGGTAGGTCTCAGCCCAGTGGTCACCTTCGCCACCGCCCCCGTGGGCGAGATCGTGTTCCTCGGCATCCCTCCCACCGGCGCCCTGTCGGGGCTCGAGTTCGGAGTGCAGGCCATGTGCATCCCCACCACCAATCCGTCGAAGGGGGGAATGACGAATCTGTACCGAGGCACGGTACACGCCCTCCAGCACCTCGATCCCAAACCGTGGGGTCAGTGAGCCGGGAGGTCAGCGGACCGCCGTGATCTTCACGACGTCGTCCACCTTCTCGAGCACGACCTCGCACTCTCCGCGACCCGAGAAGACCAGGACGTCGTCCACCTCCGCGAACTTCGTCCAGTAGCCGGTGAAGCTCATTACCCCGTCCCCGCGATGGACGATGAGCAGCGGTCGCGTTCCCACCTCGACGTAGGCGAGAGTCTCGAACACGTCCTCCGCCGTTTCCCTCGCCACTCCGTTGTCGACCAGGTCCTCGCCCTTCGTGGGGCGGTCGGGCAGGAAGACGAGCGTGTAAGCCCCACCCGGGTCCTTCCGCGGGGCGAAGGTCACGACGGCTTCGTGGCGCTCCTCCGAAGCGAGCAGGCTCTCCGCGGCGCACTCCATGGATCTGGAGAGCCCCACGGCGTTGTCCGGGGCGCAGGAGAAGCAGAGCCCCAGGAGAAGGACGGCCAGAAGGACACGGCTCACGCCGCGGGATTGCAGACGGCTCGTCATCGGTTCACCACCTCGTCGCGGAAGACCCCCGTGAAGCGCACCGGGGCGCCGGGTATTTCTCGCCGCGGCTCGATTCCCTAGCCCAACTTGAAAGGTTACGAAGCCAAACCGGCCCTGGCGGCTTCGCCAGG
>CAYRXS010000423.1:0-4038 GCA_964428225.1 uncultured Planctomycetaceae bacterium | reverse complement strand
CGATCACCTTCCAGAACTACTTCCGCCTCTACGACAAGCTCGCGGGCATGACCGGCACCGCGATCACCGAGGCCGGCGAGTTCCTCAAGATCTACCGCCTCGACGTGATCACGATCCCCACGAACCTCCCCGTGGACCGGGCCGACAACGTCGACACCGTCTACCGCACCGAGGCGGAGAAGTGGAAGGCGATCACCGACGAGATCGAGCGCCTCCAGGAGAAGGGGCAACCGGTCCTCGTGGGGACGACTTCCGTGGAGAACTCCGAGAAGCTCGCGGGCATGCTCCGGCGCCGCGGAGTCAAGCACGAGATCCTCAACGCCAAGGCGGGCCAGGAGGAGCGCGAGGGCCTCATCGTCGCTCTCGCCGGCGAGAAGGGCGCGGTGACCGTTTCGACGAACATGGCCGGGCGCGGCACGGACGTCAAACTGGGCGGCAACTTCGAGTTCCGGCTCCGCCAGGCCCTCGCGGAGAAGGACCTCGAGGCGGGAGACCTCGAGCACCTCGACGAGATCGCGCGCATCCGCGACGAGCTCCGCGAGCAATGCGACAAGGACGAGGCCGGGGTGCTCGAGCGCGGTGGTCTCTACGTCCTCGGAACGGAGCGACACGAGTCGCGGCGGATCGACAACCAGCTCCGCGGCCGATCGGGCCGCCAGGGCGACGTCGGCGAGTCCCGGTTCTTCCTGTCCCTGCAAGATCCGCTCATGCGGCGCTTCTACAAGGACTGGGTCACCAACGCGATGAAGAGGCTCGGCATGGCCGATGGCGTGCCCATCGAATCGCCGATGGTCACCCGGGCCATCGAGAAGGCGCAGAAGAAGGTCGAGGACTACTACTTCGAGATTCGCAAGAACCTCCTCGAGTACGACGAGGTGATGGACCAGCAGCGCAAGACCATCTACGGCGTGCGCCAGGAGGTCCTCGAGAACATCGGGCTCAAGGAGAAGGTCCTGGAGATGTTCCGCGGTGTCGTCACTCGCCAGGCGGGGACCTACGAGCTCGACCCCGACGGCTTCCGCGGCTGGTACCACCGCAGCTTCGGCTTCGATCCCGGCGAGGAGGATGCGCGGCTCGCGACCACGGACGACGAGCCGGACTTCGAGCCCGCGGTCGAGGCAGTGGTCGCTCGCTACGACGAGCGGGAACAGGAGCTCGGCGAGGAGCTGATGCGGAAGGTGGACCGCCACCTGCTCCTGCACACGATCGACACGAAGTGGATGGACCACCTGCGGGCGATAACCGCCCTGCGCCAGGGGATCGGGCTGCGCGGCTATGCCCAGCGTGATCCGAAGAACGAGTACAAGGCCGAGGGCTTCAAGCTCTTCGAGAAGCTGATCGCCACCGTCGAGGACGAGGTGACCAGCCTGGCCCTGCGGGTGCAGGTGCGTCGGCCCGATGACGAGGGCGGAGAGGGCGGCGCGTCCTTCACGCGGCCCCGCTCCGCGTACCAGGGCGCTCGACCCCAGACCCAGGCCGACCAGGAGCAGGCCGCCCGGGCCATGGCCGTGGCCCGCATGCGGCAGCAGGCTCGCCGGCCCGCCGCCTCCGCGGCCTTCGACCAGATGCGGCGCAAGCAGGCCGCTCCCGCCAAGGCCCCCGAGCCCGAGAAGCCCTCGCCCGCGTCCACGGATGAATTCGGCAGGGTCGGACGGAACGACCCCTGTCCGTGCGGAAGCGGCAAGAAGTACAAGAAGTGCCACGGGAGGCAAGGCTGAGCACCGGCGCTCCTCTCCTCGATGCGGACGTCGCGGCCCTCCGCCACGATCCGAATCCCGGACTCGTGCGGTGGCTCCTGCACCTCGTCTACGACCTGGCGTGGTGCCTGGCCGCGATCGTCGGACTCCCCTGGCTCCTGTGGAAGGCGTGGCGGACGCCGGGCTTCGCCGCCATGGTCCTCGACCGGCTCGGCCGGGGATTGAAGAGCGTGCCCCGGGCGCGGCCCGACCGCCCTCGCGTCCTGGTGCACGGCGTCTCGGTGGGGGAGGTCAAGGGCGCGCAGTCGATCGTCGCCGGCATCCAGGAGACCTTCCCCGGGGTCGAGGTCGTGATATGCAGCACGACGGACACCGGGCTGAGCATCGCCCGCGAGCTGTTCCCCTCGAACGTGGTGCTGCGCTTCCCGATCGACCTCTCGCTGGTCCTGCGCCGCTTCCTCCGCCGCGTCGAGCCCGCGTTCGTCGTGCTGATCGAGCTCGAGATCTGGCCGAACTTCCTGCGCGAGTGCAATCGCTGCCGCGTGCCGGTGGTGGTCGTGAACGGCCGCATCACGGACTGGAGCCACTCCCGCTACCTCTACTTCCGCCGGCTGATGCCCCAGTTCAACCGCATCTCGCTCTTCTGCGTGCAGTCGGAGCTCTACGCGGATCGGTTCGGGGCCCTGGGCGTCGACCCACGCCGGATCCTGATCACCGGGAACGTGAAGGCCGACGGGCTGCGGGTCGGGCGCGTCGATCCCGGCGAGGAGCTCACGCGACTGCTCGGGCCCCGCGAGGGACAGCTCGTCCTCGTCGCCGGTAGCACCCACGAGCCGGAGGAGCGGCACGTCGTCCGCGCCTGGCGCGAGGGGATCCCCGACGCCCGTCTGATCCTCGTGCCCCGGCACCCCGAGCGCAGCCCCGGGATCGTGCGCGATCTCGCCCGCGACGGCTGCACCGCCCGACGGCTGAGCCGACTGCGTGCCGGGGAGGAGTCGCCCGATCCCGCCGAGCCCGTCCTCGTGGACACGATCGGCGAGCTGGAGCGCGTCTACGGCCTGGCCGACCTCGTGTTCGTGGGCGGGAGCCTGATCGAGCACGGGGGACAGAACATGCTGGAGCCCGCCGCGCAGGGGCTCCCCGTCCTCTTCGGTCCCCACGTCGCGAACTTCCTGCACGAGTCCCGCCTCCTGCTCGATGCGCAGGCCGCCCGGCAGGTCGGCGACGCGGAAGAGCTGGCCCGGACCCTCCGCGAGCTGGCCGCCGACCCCGCGCGCCGCGAGGCCATGGCCCACGCCGGCCTGGAGACGGTCGAGAGCCAGAGGGGGGCGGCGCGGAGGACCCTCGAGGCCCTGTCCGAGCTCTCTCCGGGCTTCATGACGTGAACCGGGCTGGACCCCGGCCCCGCGGGGGCTATCCTTCGGGAAAACAGAATTGATCGATGAGTGGCGCCCAGGAGGCGCCGATCTATCGGAATCCGCCCCTCTCCCCCAGGCCCCGAGCCCGGGGCTTTACCCCAAGGCCCGGCAGCACTTCACCTCCGAATCCGTCTCCATGGGCCACCCCGACAAGGTGGCCGACCAGATATCCGACTCGATCCTCGACGCCCTGCTGGCCGAGGATCCGGACTCCCGCGTCGCGTGCGAAACCCTGGTGACCACGGGGCTGTGCGTCGTCGCGGGGGAGATCACCACGAAGGCCCGGATCGACTACCAGACGGTCGCCCGCGAGACGATCAAGCGGATCGGCTACACGAAAGACGCGTTCGGCATCAACGGGGACACCTGCGCGGTCATGGTCACCCTCGATCGCCAGTCCCCGGACATCGCCCAGGGCGTGGACGAGGGCGAGGGCCTGCACGAGGAGCAGGGCGCCGGCGACCAGGGTCTCATGTTCGGCTTCGCCTGCGACGAGACCCCGACCCTGATGCCCGCCCCGATCCACTTCGCCCACCGGCTCGTGGAGCGGCTCGCCGAGGCGCGCGAGAGCGGGGAGATCCCGTGGCTGCGGCCCGATTCGAAGAGCCAGGTCACCGTCGCCTACGAAGACGGAAAGCCCGTGCACGTCCACACCGTGGTGATCTCCACCCAGCACGACGAGAGCGTGAACGGCGAGACGGAGGAGCAGGCGGTCCTCGCGGAGATTCGCCGCGAGGTGGTCGAGAAGATCGTCAAGGTCGCCATCCCCGGCGAGCTGCTCGACGAGAACACGATCTACCACGTCAACCCGACGGGACGCTTCGTGCAGGGCGGCCCCCACGGCGACTGCGGTCTGACCGGCCGCAAGATCATCGTCGACACCTACGGCGGCATGGGCCGCCACGGCGGCGGCGCCTTCAGCG
>CAYRXS010000422.1:0-4086 GCA_964428225.1 uncultured Planctomycetaceae bacterium | reverse complement strand
CAGGGGATGGCTCAACGATGCCTTGCTGGCCGCGTAGGAATGGCGAAACTCTAGGATAGGTGTCTCCCTCGAAAGTGGTCAGGGGAGAGACGAGCCGCGCTTGCTGGTGCTTCCACTCCCAGCCGCGGTGTTCGGGCGGCACCTGCTCGAGGTGATCGAGCCCCAGCCACGGGTGCTCGTCCCCGAGGGCCTGGGCGGCCATGATCTCGAGGCGATAGGAGTTGCGATTCGCTTCCGCCTCGTTCCGGGTGGCGCGAATCCCGAACACGAGCGAGGTGACGATTCCGAGCAGGAGGATCAGGAAGGAGAGCGCCAGCCCCACGACGAGTCCCCTGTTGCGGCGGGCGAACTTCCTGATCTCGTAGAAGGTGCTGGGCGGATGGGCCTGGATCGCCTCGTTGGCCAGATAGCGTCGGATGTCGGAGGCGAGGGCTGCGGCGGACGCGTACCGCCGGTCGCACTCCTTCTCCAGGGCCTTGTACGCGATGGTGTCGATGTCTCCGCGGAAGGCGGTTCGAAGCGAGCCGAGCCGGGTGGGCTCCTCCTCGCGGATGATCCGCGCCGCCTCGGGGATCGACTTGCGCCGCAGGTCGAAGGGCGGCCGTCCGGAGAGCAGCTCGTAGAGCAGCACGCCCAGGGAGTAGACGTCGCTCCGCACGTCGAGGAGGCGCGAGTCCCCTTCCACCTGCTCGGGGCTCATGTAGGTGATGGTCCCCACGAGCTGGCCGACGTCGGTCTGGAGCGTGGTCATCTGCACGTCCGCGTCCGTGGCGCGGGCCACGCCGAAGTCGAGCACCTTGGGCCGGCCGAGGCGAGCGAACTCCGCGGCCTCGCCCGCCACGCTGCTCGTGGGCTCCTCCACGACGAGCACGTTCTCCGGCTTGAGGTCGCGGTGCACGATTCCCCTCTGGTGGGCGTGGTGCACGGCGTCGGCGATGCGCGCCACCAGCTCGAGCTTCTCGCGCACGCTCAGGTCCTGGTCCCGGGCGTATCGCCGGAGCTCCACCCCCTCCACGTACTCCATCGCGAAGTAGGGCAGGCTTCCGGCGGGGGTCTCGATCTCCCCGGCATCGAAGATCTGGGCGATCCCGGGGTGCTCGAGCCGTCCCAGGACCTCGGCCTCGAACCGGAACCTCTTCAGCAGGTTCGGAGAGAACGAGTCGGCGCGGATCATCTTCAGCGCGACGCGGCGGCGGGGTCGGGACTGCTCCGCGAGGAAGACGGTGCCCATGCCGCCCTCGCCGATCCGGTCGAGGATCCGGTACGGGCCCAGGGTCTCCGGCAGGTCGCGGTTCCCACGATCGCCCATCACCGCGTCGGCGAGGAGGCCTCGGGCCCGTCCGATCAGCTCGTCGTCGTCCAGGCCGTCGCTCGTGGAGTCGTGCTCCAGCAGGCGCTCCACGTCGCGGCGCAGCGACCCGTCCTCCGCACAGGCCTCATCGAGGAAGGCCGCTCGGGCCTCCCCGGCCAGGTTGCGAGCCTCGCCGAACAGCTCGGCGAGTCGTTCGTCTCGATCGGGATTCACGACAGGCCGTCACCACTCAGCTCGCACCGCAGGAACGCCCGGGCCAGATGCCAGTCGCCGAACACGGTGCGGGGGGAGATGCCCAGCACGTGGGCCACCTCGTCGGCGCTCATTCCCGCCAGGAAACGCATCTCCACGATCCGACTCTGGCGCGGGAAGCGAGCGGCCAGCTTCTCGAGAGCGTCGTCGAGCGCGATCAGATCGAACTGGTCCTCCCCCGTGGGTGTGGCCAGGCCGGGGAGGGTCACCTGGCTCCGGCCGCCGCCCCGCTTCGAGGCCCTCTTGCGGCGGGCGTGGTCGGTCAGGATCCGGCGCATGGCCACGGCGGCCAGAGCGAGGAAGTGGGCCCGGCTCTCCCATCCCGCCTCCGAGGAGCCCGTCATCTTGAGGAACGCCTCGTGGACCAGCGCCGTGGGCTGCAAGGTGTGCTCGGGCCGCTCCAGCCTGAGGAAGCTCCCCGCCAGGGCGCGCAGCTCGTCGTACACCTCCGGCAGGAGGGCCTCGGCGACCTGCTCCTCGCCGTGCCCGTCTCGGGCGAGGATCCGGGTGATCTCGCGGGTGATGTCCTGTCCCATCCAGCTCTCACATGGTCGAGGGGATCAGGCAATCATAACCCACTTCGTATCAATGGGTTAGAGAATCCGGACGCAGGGCGCCTCCCGGAGATGCTCCGTTTCGTTGCAGAGCGCGCGCACCCTTCGCGCGGAGTGCGTGGAGGAACGCGTGGTCTCCTCCAAACCGCGGCCGAGAGGCGTGGCTCTCCCTCGAGCCGTCCTCTCCAAGAGCAAGGATGGAAGCGATGCGTAACTCACTCTCCCCCGCTGGACGGACGGCTCCCACCCGGTGGCTTCCGTGGACCGGGCTCGTCCTTCTGAGCCTCCTGGTCGCGCAGCCGACGATGGCTCAACACAGCGAAGTGGCGAAGCTGCTTCCGTCCGCGGGCGCGGAAGGGGATAGCTTCGGTCGGGACGTGTCCGTTTACGGCGATGTCGCCCTGATCGGCGCGAGCTTCAGCGACGACAACGGGTCGGGCTCCGGCTCAGCCTTCGTGTTCCGCTACGACCCGATTTCGGATCAGTGGAACGAAGAGGCGAAGCTCCTCGCTTCGGACGGTACCAGTAGCGACGAATTCGGGTGCTCCGTGGTCATCCACGATGATCTCGCCCTGATCGGGGCGCAAAGGGCCAACGGCATGGTCGCGTCTTCCGGGAAGGTCTACGTCTTTCGGCATGATCCGATCTCCGCATCCTGGGTCGAAGAGGCCGTGCTTGTCGCCTCGGACGGTGACGGGGGCGATTACTTCGGTGGGGACGTGTTCTTCGATGGCGACGTCGCCCTGATCGGGTCGATGTCTGACGACGACAATGGCCCCCAGTCAGGCTCGGCCTACGTGTTCCGCCACGATCCGGTCTCCAATACGTGGAGCGAGGAAGCAAAGCTCCTCCCGACCTTCGGCGGGGCGTACTACTACTTCGGCCGTTCCGTTTCCATCTCCGGTGATGTCGCCCTGATCGGGACGCAGGACGATGACGGCCACGGGGCAGCCACGGGTTCGGCCTATGTCTTCCGCTACGATCCGGTTTCCCAATCGTGGAGCGAAGAGGCCAAGCTGGTCGCCGGGGACGCCGCCGCAGGTGACTTGTTCGGCATTTCCGTTGCCATCTCCGATGATGTCGCCCTGATCGGATCAACTGGGGACGACGATCTCGGCGAGAACTCGGGATCGGTCTACTTCTTTCGCTATGACCAGCCGTACGAAACGTGGTTGGAGGAAAGCAAGCTGCTCGCATCGGACGGCGCACCTGGGGATGGCTTCGGTTACGGCCTGTGCCTTTCGGGGCATGACGCCCTGATCGGGGCCCGTGCCGACGACGACAACGGCGATCATGCCGGGGCAACCTACGTGCTCTACCATGACACGAACACCGACTCCTGGCGCGAGAGGGGCAAGTTGCTGGCGGGAGACGGCGCGGCTGGGGACTCTTTCGGCAATGCCGTGGCCCTCTTCGACGATGTGGCCCTGATCGGGGCGAACGCCAATGACGATTTCGGCAGCAACTCCGGATCGGCCTACGTGTTCGACCTCCATTTTCCGCTCCAGGTCGATCTCAAGTGCAATGGCCAGGACGACAACCTGATCCTGTTCAGCGGCGACAACGTGAACCTCACCATCGACGTGCAGGCCCGCGACCAGGCGGAGGAGCCGGTGGACGTCTGGGTCCTGGTGGTGTGTCTGAACTGGGGCCAGGTCTTCTCCTACGGGTACTGGACCCAGCCCTCCTGGGCGGTCGGCCTGGACAACGTCTTCTACAGCGGCGGCCTCACCGACGCCTCCGCGACGGTGCTCAATGCATCGATCCCGCCCGGCTACTATCACGCCATCCTGCTCGTGGACGACGTGGCGGACGGCTTCCTGCACTTCTCCGACGTCGTGGACTACGACGCCATCACGTTCCTCGTTCTCTGAGGATCGGACGAGACGGACAGAGCGAGGGCGAATCTCGACGGCCCGCCGGGAGGTCTCCGGCGGGCCGTTTCCGTTGCCTCTCCTCGACATTCAG
>CAYRXS010000421.1:0-4101 GCA_964428225.1 uncultured Planctomycetaceae bacterium | reverse complement strand
CTCCTCGACATTCAGTGGATCTCGGGGAAGACCGGATCGAACCTCCGAAAGACGGGAGTTTGCCCGGGGTATTCGGAACGAACACCCGGGGGTCGATCGTAGAAGCGGCGGGGTGATCGCTCGGGGCTGAGTTCGAGGAACCCGGCGAGTATGATCCCGTCGCATGGCCGCACTCGAGATCCGCAAGCTGGGGAAGCGCTTCGGGCGCGTGGAGGCCCTGCGTGACGTGTCGTTGCGCGTGGAGTCGGGTCAGGTGTTCGGGCTGCTCGGACCGAACGGCGCGGGCAAGACGACGACCCTGGCCTGCGCCCTGGGCCTGATGCGGCCCACGATGGGGGAGGCCTTCGTGCTCGGGCGGCCCCCGCGGCGATTGAAGGAGGTCCGAGGACGCGTGGGCGTCGTCTTCGATCGCGCGGTCCTGCTTCCCGGGCTGTCCGCGCGAGGGAATCTCGAATACGCGCGGCGCTTCTCGGGGACCGGGGAGGGGCGGAGTCCCGACGACGTGCTCGGGCTCGTCGGACTGTCCGACATGGCCCGCCGGCGCGCCGGCACCCTCTCGCTGGGCCAGGCGCGGCGCCTGTCGATCGCGTGCGCCCTGCTCGGCCGCCCCGAGCTGCTCGTCCTCGACGAGCCCCTTTCCGGCCTCGACACGCTCGGCGTGCGGGCGATGCTCGCCCTGTTCCGGCGGCTCGCGGAGGAGGGCGCGTCGCTCGTGCTCTCGAGCCACCGGCTGCACGAGATGGAGACGGTGATCACCCACGGAGCCGTCCTGCTCGCGGGGAGCGTCGCGCGGGCGGGATCGCTCGACGAGCTGCGGGACGGCGGTCGCGCGCTCGTCGTCGTGGAGTGCTCGCCGGCCGAGCGCGCGCGGCGGATCCTGGAGGCGATGGACGGCGTCGAGCCGGAGCCCGACGCGGGCGACGGCGAGCTGCGCGTCCGCCTCGAGGGCGTGACGAGCGCCGCCCTGAACCGCGCCCTGGTCGACGGGGGGTGCGACGTCTCGCGCCTGGAGCCCCTCTCCGCCAGCCTGCACTCCGTCTTCGAGCGACTCGTCGACGAGCGTGAGCGAGGAGGCGTGACGTGAGCGCCGTGCTGCGCGTGGTACGCGCCGAGGGGTATCGCCTCCTGCGCACGCGCTCGAGCTGGCTCGTGCTGCTCGCGCTCTTCGTCGTCTCCGTCCTCCGGGTCTTCGCCGCCCACGTCGCGGAGTCGGCCGAGACCGCGCGGCGCCTGGCGAGCGGCCGCGCGTCGGAGGTCGTCGCGGACACCGGCGACGCCTGGGGCCCCCTCGTCGACGGTTGGCGCGTGGGGCTGGTCGTGGCCGCCCTCGTGCTGCTCATCCACGCCGCGCGCAGCCTCGCCGGCGACCGTGACGCCGGGCTGCTCCGCGTCGCGGTGACGAAGGGAGCGACGCGCCTCTCCCTGGTCCTCGGTCGCGTGCTGCTCGCGGTCGCGCTCGTCCCGATCCTGGTCGCCGCGACCGGCGCGGGAGCGTGGCTGTGCGCGCGGCACTACTTCGACTTCGGCCCGCTCGTCGAGAACGGCTACGAGCTGCTTTCCGCCGAGGAGCTGAGCGGCGAGCTGCGGTTCGCCGTGTTCGGCGCGATGCCGGCCCTCTTCGCCCTGTACTGCTTCGGCCTCTTCGTGTCGTCGCTCTGCCGCTCGGCCATCCAGGCCGTGGGATTCTCCCTGGTCCTGTTCTTCGTCTTCGATCTGTTCAAGGACACGTTGCGCGAGGCCCAGTACTGGATCTTCGCGTCCTTCGCCCCCTCCTTCGTCGACGGGTCCGCGATGAAGGAGATGGCGGGAACGGCGCGGGGATTCTCCGACGCCGGATTCCCTCCCGCTCTCGAGGCCATGAACCTCTGGCTCCCGTGGCCCCAGGCCGCGATCATGATCGTCCTCGCCGCCGTCGTCCTGTCCCGTCGATCGCTATGAAGTCGTTCCCCCTCGTCTTGGCCACGCTCGCCCTGCCGAGCCTCGCCTGTGTGACCTCTCCCATCGAGCCGATCCCCGAACCCCTGCCCGAGACGCTCGCGTGGGCGGCGGAGCGAACGGCCGGCGCGGGCGCCTTCCTCGGGCTGAAGACCCGCGAGAACGACAGCGGGACGCTCGACGAGCTGTTCTTCCGGCCCGGGGTGCGCGTCACGCAGGTCGTCGAGAACTCCCCTGCTGCTGCGGCGGAGCTGCGGATCGGCGACGTCGTGCTTGCCTTCGACGAGCACGAGCTGAACGACCCCGACGCCCTCGATGCGCTCCTGCGCGAGGCGAGCGCGGGGGCGCGGGTCTCCGTCCGCGTGCAGCGGGGCGACACGGTGTTCGAGGTGCCGGTGCGCCTGCAATCGACGGGCGGAGAGCCCGCGGGCGAGGCGCGGCTCGCCTTCCGCCTCGACCCCTCGCGGTCGCGGGCGGGCTGGGCGAGCGGCCGCGGGGGCGCGGTGCTCGTCAGCAGCGACGAGGACGCGCCCTTCCCGCGGGCGGGGATTCCCGTGGGCAGCGTGGTGCGCGCGGTGGACGGCCGCGAGATCCTCTCCGCCCGCGCCCTGATCCGACACCTGCAGACCCGGAACCCCGGGGACGAGATCGAGGTGGAGCTGACGGATCCCGACGGAGTCGATCGCGTGGTGAAGGTGACCCTGCAGGAGCAGCCCACCCGGCTCACTCGGTTCGCCTTTCCCATCCTCGTTCACTACGACGCGGATGCCGAGGGAGAGAGCACGTCTTTCACCCTGATCGACCTGTGGATCATCTCCCTGTTCCACTACGAGCGGGAGGGTCACGAGCGCGAGTGGAAGCTCCTGCGGTTCATCTCCTGGTCGACGGGCAAGGGGGAACTCGCCGAATGATCGCGCTCCTCCTCGCGCTCGCGGGCGCCGCTCCGCCGGAAGTGCGGTTCGTCGATGCGTCGATCGACCTCACCGACGAGCTCCTCGACCACCGCTTCGTCGACGTGGACCAGGACGGGCGGACAGAGCTCTGCCTGGCCGTGCGCGTGGCCGACGGGACGCGGGAGCTGCGCGTGCACGAGCTCGAGGCCACCCGCGTCGCGCCCACACCGCGCCACGTGATCCCGGTCATGGAGGACGTGCTCGCCTACGGCTTCGCCGACGTCCGCGAGGAGGCGGGGCTCGAGATCGTCTTCCTGACCAAGGCGGGCGCCTGGTCGTGCTCGACGCAGGGACGGGGCCTGCGCGGCAATATCCGGCGGCTCGTGGAGATGGAGCTCGTCTACGACGTGCCCGATCCGCGGGCCCTGGCCGGCTGGCGCTACTTCCTCGACGGCGACGAGGGGCAGCAACTCCTCCTGCCCGCCCGCGACGGCTTCGCGCTGTTCGGTCCCGCGGACGGCGCTCCTCCCGAGGATCCGCGAGCGCCGACCTACCGGCGCCGGGCGAGCTTCGACGAGGCGTACCGCGAGCGTCGATCCATGCTCGAGGAGGTCTCGTCCGAGTCCACCACCGTCAACGTGGGCTCGGGGGGCATCGAGATCACCCAGGAGGGGATCCTCGACATCGGCTTCCTCCTGGGCGAAGAGGGGAGTCGGTCGAGCCTGCTCGCCAGCGACGAGCTCTCCTTCCGCGCTCCGGCCCTGGCCGACGTCGACGGCGACGGGCGCCAGGACCTCGTCCTGTGGGCCGAGGACGGCCTGCGCGTCCACCTCGCGGGTCCCGACGGGATCTCCCCCGAGCCCGACCGCGTCGAGGTGCTCCCGCCCTACCTGAAGCCGCACGACGAGCCCGCGTTGCGGCTCGTGGACCTCGACGGCGACGGGGTCCGCGACGTGCTCGCTCAGCTCGACGGGGACGAGGAGGGCCTCGACAACACGCAGATCGACCTCCTGGTCCTGCTCAACGACCGTCGGCGGCTCTTCCCCGAGCGGCCGCGGCAGATCCTGCGGTTCGAGGCGGCGGTGGTCCGGGCGAGCGTGGTCGACGTCGACGTCGACGGTCGACCCGATCTCGTGGTGCGAGAGTTCGAGATGCCGGATTGGGTGGACACGCTCACCGGCCTGGAGTTCCGCCTCTCGCACCTCGTGTATCGCGCGGTGGGGGAGGGGGGACGGCTCTTCGAGCGCAAGCCGTCGGTGAAGAGCGTGCAGGT
>CAYRXS010000420.1:0-4102 GCA_964428225.1 uncultured Planctomycetaceae bacterium | reverse complement strand
TCGATCTCGCCCTACCCACCCAGGCTATCCCCCCCCGCCGAAGGCCGCAACCCAGCCGCACGGCGGGCTCGGAGGTCTGCCGCCGGGGCCTCAGGCGCTGATCGTCTCGCCGCCCTCCGCGCTCGGTGAGTAGCGGCGCCGGTTGATCCAGACGTAGAGGAACGCCGCGATGCCGGTCAGCATCTCCGTCACCTCGGGCATGGCGTGGACGATCAGGGTGCGGAGGTCGGGGCTCACCTCCACGTCGAGGTCGGAGACCAGGTACTCGATGCCTCCGACCACGGCGATCACCGTCACCCAGGGCAGGATGGCCAGCGGGGGATCGAGCCGCCGCAGCAACCTCGTGCGGCGCAAGGCGAATCCGATCAGGCCCCCGACACCGAAGAGAATGGCGAGCACTTCGCTCTTCCCGTACACCGATCCGATGTTGTGGAGATTGAGCTCACGCTGCTTGTTCCTCCAGGCGATGGCCTCGGGCGTATCGAACTTGAAGAACCACTGCCCCCACGAGATCTCCTCCATCGCGATGAGGAGCAGGCCCAGCGAGAAGACCGCGTAGAAGAGCCAGATCCACCACCCGGTCCTGGCCTTCATGAGCTGCCGGGCGAAATGGAGTCCCAGGAGACCGCCGACGAGGAGCGTCGCGAAGGTCAGGAGCTCGACGGGATGGTTCTCGTCGGAGACCTCCCAGGCCCACAGCCGGGTCCCGGGCATCCACCAGAGGATCCCGAACGCCAGGACGATGAGGGCGGGGAGGGAGGCTAGCAGGTATCTCATGACGCGGCGCCCACTCTATCCGGTGTCGCCGAGGGGCGCACGTTCCGGCTGCTACCACTGCTGCGAGGCTCGCCAGGCGAAGCCCTTCATGAAATCCTGGGAACGCGCACGGTCGAAGTGCTCGGCTCGCTCGGCACTGTCGGCCGGATGACGCAAGCCCTCGCACAACTCGAGAACCGCGCGCACCTCCCAATCGAGGGCGGCCGTGTAGGGGGTCGAGGTTCCGTACACGGTGGAATCGTCGAAGACGTGCCAGTGCAGCGGCATGCACTGGATCAGCCGCGTCGTCGTGTCCAGATCCCCGTCTGCCTGCACCGCGCACGCCAAGGCGACCAGCCGGGCGGTGTCCAAACAGCCCGCATCCCAGTCTTCGTCGTCTCTCAGGACGGCGAGTGCCTCGTGAGGCCCTTGCTCGAGAGCTCGGGCCATCTCCATGGCATCTCGCAGGCCTTCGTCTCGGATCGTGCCGAGGTCGACGTCTTTCGTGGCCTCCGCTCCGGAGCAGAGCCTGTACCAGAGCACCAACTGGTCGTCGACGGATCCGTGGCAGTAGCGAATCATGCGCCTCAGTGAGGTCGGATCGTCCAGACCGTCGGTCAGGTGAAGGAGCTGGGCATGGAGGACGACGAGCTCGTGCGCCGTTTCCTGGGTCTTGAGACGCAGCTTCCTCAGGAGGTCGAGCGCCTCCTCCGGTCTGTTCAGAGCGGCGAGATTGCGCACCGCGGGGGCGACGACCTCCAGGGTCCACTCGGCGTTGCGCAAGAGAGCACGATCGAAGAACGGCTGCGCACGCGTGAACTCCCCGATCTGGTGCAAGGCCCATCCGTGTCGGGCGAGAATCCGGGTATGGTCGGGGAAGCGCTCGAGGAGCTCCTTGGTGAGCACGAGGGACTCGTCGGGCGGGGCGAGACGAGCATCGAGATAGCCGAGCATGGGGGAGTCCGGGTGTTCTGCCACCGCCTGGCGGTACAGGGTACGCAGCTCCGGCAGCTCGCCGCTCCCGAGGAGCTGATCTTGCCGGATCAGGTGCAGTTCCAGGCTCTCCGGGTGCTCCTCCAACAGCTTGAGGGAGATCGACTCGAAGGAGTCCACGTCCCCCGATACGCGGAGAGAGGTGAGGATCCTCACGGCGCTCGCCTCGTCTCCCGGGGGGAGCGACTCGAGCATCCGGATCAGCACCCCGACCGTATTGGCATGCCCCTGCTCCAGGAGCCCACCAAGGCTCGCCCCCCATCCGCCATCTCGGATGCCGAAGGTGCTGACGATGCGGAAGTCTTCATACGAGTCGAGTCGCATCTCGCTTGGATGCGGTTTCAGGACATAGTCGACGGCGCGCCTCGTCACGAAGAACTCGCCGATCAGATCGGTGCACTCCCGCTCGGGAATGCCACTGGTGTCTTCGCGGGGATGCATGTAGATCTCGTCCTCGAAGAAGAGAGGTGCGGCCCCGAGCACGTTGTACGCGACCACGTCGTGGCGTCCGGGGATCGAGATGGCCGATTCCTCGAGTAGCACACCTTCCAGGGTTCGAACGGACACCCGATAGTCCCCGCTCGCGAAGTCCTCGAGCTTTCGGTGGCTCTCCGCCGCGACCGTGTATTCCGTCTCGCCGAGGCGAATCTCGACCGCCGCCGGCAGGGCATTGAAGATCAGGAAGTCGCTCCGAAACCGGGAGCGGCAGTCCTGCAGGAGGATGAAGCCCGCGCACGCGAGAATGAGCACGTGGACCGTGCTGCGGAGGATCTTCGCAGATGCGCTGGGGGTGACGGGTACAGGGGCCTCGCCCTTTCGCAGCTTCACGACGATCGTACCCGCGAGATAGTCACCGCCGCGTCGACGTTCGGCGCTGAAGATGGCGAGGGCATCGAAGATACCCAGGCAGGTCCAGAGCAGGAAGTTGCGCCCCAAGGACCTCAAGAGCCCGCATGGCTCGCCGGTACTGGCCACGAGGACCTGGGTCCGAACGATGCGCTTGCCCACGGTCTGCCCCGAGACCCCGTCGTAGAGAAGGCGATAGTAGAAGAAGCCGAGGAGCGGGAGCCAGAAGCTCTCGACGCCGGTCACGAAGCTCAGGATGACGAGGACGACGAAGATCGCGAACCCGAAGAGGTTGTCCAGCAGGTGCCCCGCGAACCGGGCTCCGAGGGAAGCCAGGGGGGGACGGGATCCACTCGCCCCGGATCCGGAATCCTCGGAGTCACCCGGACACCGCGAATCATCGCCCCCCGATCCCGCCGTAGCGCCGCATCGCCGGCAAACTCCGTACTCGAAGACGTGTTCCATACTCCTCGTACCTCCCGTCGAGGAGAATAACGCTCCACGTCATTCGCTGCACCCGAGCGATGCAGAAGGTGCGGAGTCAGGAAAGCTTCCCGGTTCCCCGCAGCACTTTCTCCGGGGTGATGGGCAGCTCGGTGCAGCGGAAGCCGGTGGCGTGGTACACCGCCTCGCTCAGGGCGGGGGCGGTGGGGCTCACGAGGCCCTCGCCGGCCTCCTTCGCGCCGAATGGACCCTCGGGCTCGTGGGTGATGATGGCCTCGGAGTCGCTCGGGGGCATGTCGCTCGCGGCGGGGATCTTGTAGTCGAGGAACGACGCGTTCTGCGTGATCCCGTCCTCGACCTTCAGCTCCTCCGTCAGGGCGAAGCCGAGCCCCATGTGGATCGAGCCTTCGAGCTGCCCCTCGACCGCCATCTCGTTGATCGGCACCCCGCAGTCGTGCGCGGTGTACATCTGCTTGACGTCGACGTGCCCGGTCTCCTCGTCCACCTCGACCTCCGCGACCTGGGCGCCGAAGGAGAAGGCGGGGCTGACGAGACCCATGTTGCGCGGGGTGTAGGCCCCGAAGGCGGTCAAAGGCTCGCCGCGGCGACTGCGCAGAGCCTTGTACGCGCACTCGGCGAGAGTCATGCCCTTCTTGGGCTTGACCTTGACGAACACCCGATCGTCGGCGAACCCCACGTCGTGGATCTGGTTCAGGTCGAAGTCGCCGAAGATCACCGGGATCAGCATGTCCTTGATCTTGCGCGCCGCGTCGAGCACCGCGTTGCCCGCCATCAACGTGACGCGGCTGCCCCACGTGCCGAGGTCGGCCTTGGGAGTGACGGCGGTGTCCGCGGCGGTCAGGCGGATCTTCTCGATGCCGATGCCGAGCTCGGCGGCGAGGATCTGGCGCAGCACCGTGTCGCAGCCCTGGCCGATCTCCGCGGCCATGGTGAGCAGATGCGCGGTGCCGTCCTCGAAGAGCCGCACCTCGCAGGTGGCGAAGTTATACTTCGTGTTGAACCAGTTGAAGACGCCGCCGGAGATGAAGCTGTAGCAGCCGAC
>CAYRXS010000419.1:0-4111 GCA_964428225.1 uncultured Planctomycetaceae bacterium | reverse complement strand
CCAGATAGATGGGCAGTTTCATGGCCAGATGGTCCCGAACGTCAATCGGTGGGCGTGGGCAGGGGGGAGAAGGGGCGGGCGAGGTCTCGAAGGCTGGTGCGCTCGAGCAGGTGCCAGAAGTCGAAGCGAAGGCGCTGGATCGGATCCCGGATCGGACAGTCCCCCGCCACGTCACAGGCGGCGGCGTCGAGGGAATCCCGGACCTGGCATTTCGCCAGCGCCGGCTCCCCCTCGAGGACGCTCACCACGTCCCCGACGGAGATCGAGTCCGCGGCGCGGGCCAGGGCGTAGCCGCCCCCCGCGCCCCGCTGGGAATCCAGGACCTTCTCGCGGCAGAGGTCCTTGAGGACCTCCGCGACGAGGCGCCGGGGGACGGGGTAGCGCTCGCAGATCTCCCGTACGCTCACGAACTCCCCCGGCCTCGCGGCGAGGTGCGAGAGGGCGATGAGCCCGTACTCGGTGCGTTTCGTGAGCTGGAGCATGGCGGGTGAAAAAAGGCACTGATTCAGTGCTATATAGGTCCCGAATAAGGGCCGTCCAGCCCTGGACGGCCCGTTCTCGCAACCTTGCGAGCATCCCAATCTAGCAGCGGATACGAGCGTCAACCAGGTTTTCGACGGAAAATCTCTCCTGGACGTGAGGTTTTTCGGGCCCCGGCGGGCCGCTCAAGGGGAAGCCTCCGCCATCCGATGAGGGGGCATGAGCGAGCGCGATCCCCTGTGCTTCCAGTGCGGCAATCCCGTCACGACGCCCCCTCGCGTCCGGTACCTCGCCACGGGAGAGGCCTGCCCCCAGTGCCAGCTGCGCTACATCGACTCCCTGCCGAGCCTGCTCCCCTCGGAGCCCCCGGCCGTCCATCATGAGGAGCCCGAGATCCGGCCCACCTCCGAGGACACCTGGCCGGACGACCCGCGACCTGCCTGATCAGGCCTCCAGGGCCGAGCGGACCTCGTCCGGCAGCTCCGTGGGACGGCGCTCCGGGCCCCGCGTGTCGACGCAGGCGAGCTCCGTGGAGCCCTCCGCGAGCAGCCGCTCTCCCTCCGTGTGGACGATCTCGTAGCGGAACAGGACGGACGCACTCCGGATCCGCTCCACCCACGTCCGCACGCGGATCCGGTCCCCGAAGCGTGCGGAGGAGCGGAATCGCAGCTCGGCCCTGCGCACGACGAGGGCCCACCCCCGCGCCTCCACCTCGTGGTAGGGCTCGCCGAGCTCCTCCATGAGGCGGGTGCGGCCCTCCTCCATGTAGATCAGGTAGTTCGCGTGGTGGACGACCCCCATCTGGTCCGTCTCCCCGTAGCGCACCCGGATTTCGTGCTCGTGGCTCCTACCCATGGGGGCGGAGATGGTAGCGGGCAGCCCGCCTCGCTACCATCTTCGCCTCCATGGCCGAGCCCCGCCCCGTCCCTCGCCGCGGCGAGCCGATCGTCGCCGTCCTGCTCACCTGGTTCCTTCCGGGCGCCGGGCACGTGTACCTCGGGCGGCTCGTTCCCGGGATCCTGGCCTTCCTGGTCGTCGAGGGGCTGTACGCGCTCGGCTGGCTGCTGAGCGACGGGCGCTGCTTCGCGTTCCTCGATCCCGAGCTGCAGGGACCGCTCGCCACCGTGCTGACCCCGGAGGCGGGGAACCTCGGGGCGATGCTGGCCCAGCTCAAGTACGTGGGCTTCGGATCGGATCCCCCCACGCCCTTCCCGAGCTGGATCCTGCTCGGGGGCTGGCTGACCGCCGCGTCCGGGTTCGCGAACGTCGTCTTGATGGTCCAGGCCCACCTCCTCGCCCGCACCCCGGACGACGCTCCGCGGGAGGGGATCTCGCCGGTGCTGGCCGTGGGGGCGACCTGGCTCGTCCCGGGGCTGGGGCACCTGCTGCAGGGGCGCCGCTTGCGGGCGGGGATCGTCTTCGTGCTCCTCGTGGGCTTCTTCGTCTGGGGCACGATCCTCGCGGAGGGCTCGAATCTCAGCCGGGAGCGCCACTTCTACTACTGGTCCGGCCAGTTCCTCGTCGGGCTCCCCGCGCTCCTCGGCGAGCTGCTCTCCGGTCGGCCCCCGGTGACCGGCGAGCTGCCCTCCGGCGACGTCGGCCTGCTCTACGCGTGCATGCCCGGCCTCCTGAACATCCTCGCCATGCTCGACGTGTTCGGGGTGGGGGAGAAGCGCTGGCTGGGCCCGAAGACCACCGAGGCGGAGGCGCCGGCCGCGGCGGAGGAGGGTGCCTCGTGAGTGAGCTCCTGGCCCACGTGATGTACTTCCTCGCCCTCTCGGTCCCGATCGTGGTCCTCGGCGCGTTCTATTCCCACACCGAGGACGCCCCGGCCCTGCGGAGCCTTCCCCGGCGCTACCTGATCTTCGTGGTCTCGTGCGCGGCGGTGGCGGCCCTGATGCTCCTGCTGGAGACCCTGTTCGCGTCGGTCGACTGACGAACCGTAGGGTTCGCTACCTCTGCGCGAGGCGGTAGAGACCGCCGGGGGCGCGGACCACGTCGCCGGCGAGCTCCAGGCCGATGAGCTGGACCAGGACCTCGGGCACCGACAGACCGAGTCGCTCGCCGAGCTCGTCGGCGGAGAGGGTCTCGCCGCGCAGGGCCGCGACGAGCGGGGAGTCCGCGTGCCGGGGTTCCGCGGCGACCGGATCCCCGCGCAGCCCGAGCTCCTCGAGGATCTCGGCCGGGCTCTCCGCGAGGCCGGCGCCCTCGCGCAGCAGGCGGTGGCAGCCCCGCGCCATCGGTTGGTCCACCCGGCCGGGGACCGCGAAGACGCTGCGCCCCTGGTCCGCGGCCCAGCGGGCGGTGATCAGGGAGCCCGAGGCGTGGGCCGCCTCCACGACGAGGACGACCCGGGCCAGGCCCGAGATCAGGCGGTTGCGCAGGGGGAAGTGGTGGCGGCGCGGAGGCTGGCCGAGGGGGTGCTCCGAGAGCAGGGCCCCCTCCCGGACCATGCGCTCCGCGAGCTCGCCCCCCGGCCAGGGCCGGTCGACGCCGCACCCCAGGACTGCCACGGTCGCGCCCCCCGCGTCGAGGGCGGCCTCGTGGGCGCAGTGGTCGATGCCCCGGGCGAGGCCGCTGACCACGCACACCCCGCGCTCGGCGAGATAGGCCGCGAAGCGCCTCGCCTGCCCCTCGCCGTAGGGCGTCGGGGCGCGCGTGCCCACGATCGCCACCCGCGGGCCGGGACGCAGGGGCTCGATCCTCCCCCGATGCCACAGCTCCTCCGGAGGACCGTCGATCTCGTTCAGCTCGTCCGGCCAGGCCTCGGACCGGGGCGTCAGGTGCCGGGGGATCTCCGCTTCGCGCGCCATGCGTCCCGAGGACCCGGGATGCGGTCGCGCGGTTGCACGGCCTCGCGGGATTCTCTCGCGCCCTCGGGGAGCGCTAGCCGTCGTCGTCCTTTCGCCGGTCGCCGCCGGCGTCGTCGTCCCCGCCGCGGCCCCGGCCGCGCTTGCCGTCCTCCCCCCTCTTCTTCTTCGTCTCGTCCTTGAGCTCCCAGTACCGGTACCACTCCACGCGGACCTTCGCAGGGATCTCCGGCATCTTCTCGGCGACCTCGAAGGTCTTCTTATTGTTGTTCCACCACTTGACCCAGCCGTCGCGACGCGGGCCCTGATCCACGCCGGTCAGGACGATGAAGGTCTTGCGGAACTCGCCGATGAAGCGGTTGCCGCTCGAGCGGCGGCCGCCGGTCCCCGCCTTGTTCAGCATGGCGAACGTCGCCTCGAGGGACTCGTTCGTGCGGATCATCCCGAGCCCGAGGATCCGCGCCTGGATGGCCTTGAAGAAGTCGGGCTTGAAGGGATTGTCGGCCAGGATCTTCACCGAGGACGGATCCCCGTGCTGGCCGATCGCCTTGATCACCGCGGCTCCGAGCTCGTCGACCTTCATCACCGCCTTGTTGCGCTTGTAGCAGTCGTGCAGCGCATCGATGGCCTCGGGGTGCTTCATCCAGCGCAGGGTCTCGATCGCCCCCATCTGGACCTCGGCATCCTTCTTCTTCAGGCCCTTGGCGACCTCCTTGACCACGTCCTTGTGGAGGACCTGCTTCGCGGCGAGGAGGGCGGCGAGGGTGTCGTCGACGTCCTTGCCCTTGTAGGCCGCCTCCAGACGGTCGACGGTCGCCTCG
>CAYRXS010000418.1:2786-4135 GCA_964428225.1 uncultured Planctomycetaceae bacterium | reverse complement strand
CTCGCCCACGTACAGGCCGGGCTCCACCGTGTAGATCATTCCCGGCGCGAGGTGAATCTAAATGCCGCCGACCCAGGTCGACCCGCAGTCGTGGACGTCGAGCCCGAGGAAGTGCCCGGTCTTGTGCACGGTGAACTTCTCGTAGGTCTTCTCCTCGATCGCCTTCTCCACCGGCCCCTCGATCAGCTCGAGGGAGACGAGTCCCTCCGTCAAGTGCTTGAGGGAGAGCTCGTGCAGCCCGCTCATGGTCGCCCCCGGCTTCGAGGCCTCGATCACCGCGACCTGGGCGCCGAGCACGACGTCGTACAGAGCGCGCTGCTCGGCGGTGAACCGGCCGTTCACGGGGAAGGTCCGGGTGACGTCGGAGGCGTAGAAGCCCAGCTCGGCCCCCGCGTCGATCAGGAGCAGGTCCCCGCCCGCCAAGGGCATGTTGTTCTCGATGTAGTGCAGGATGCAGGCGTTCGCGCCTCCCGCGGCGATGTTGTTGTAGGCCTCACCGGATCCCCCCCGGCGGCGGAAGACGTAACCGAGGAGCGCGTCGATCTCGCCCTCGTTCATCCCCGGCTTCGCCTCGCGCATCGCGGCGACGTGGGCCTCGGTGGTGATCGCGGCCGCCCGCCGGATCGTCTCGATCTCTCCGGGCGTCTTGAACAGCCGCTGCTCGTGCAGCCACCGCGCCGGATCGATCCACTCCGAGGGAGCCACGATCGGGGGGCGGACCTTCGTGCGCACCTGCGTCGCCGCCCGGATCATCCGACGATCGAACTCCTCGTCGATCCCGAAGCGATACACGAGCCGCGGGACGTCCTCGAGCAGCTCGGGGAGCTTCTCCCACAGCTCGCCCACCGGGAAGGCGCGGTCGACCCCGAGGGCGTCCTCCGCGGCCTCGACGCCCAGCCGCCGGCCGTTCCAGATCTCCGCCTTCTCGTCGCGCTCGCGCAGGAAGAGGACCTCCTCGCCCTCCTCCGCGCCGGGGAGCAGGACGAGCACGCTGTCCGGCTCCTCGAAGCCCGTGAGATAGAAGAAGTCGCTCTCCGGGCGGAAGCGGTACTCGGAGTCGGCGTTGCGGCGGGACAGCGATCCGGTCGGGATCACCGCGGCCGCCTTCTCGTCACGCAGCACCGCGAGGAAGCGCTCCCGGAGCTCTCGATGCATGGGATCCATGGGCGATGGGGGAGGTTACAAGGGTCGACGGAGACGGAAAGGCCGCACCCTACCGCCGCGGTGGCGATTGCGCCACGGTCGCTCGGGGATCGGTCCCCGCGTCAGTCCTCGTCCCCGGCGCCGAGCACGAACGCCTCGGCGAGGGAGAGCATCGCGGCGACCTCGCGCTCGAATCTGGACCTGGC
>CAYRXS010000418.1:0-2776 GCA_964428225.1 uncultured Planctomycetaceae bacterium | reverse complement strand
GTCCGGGGCTTCCACGGCGCTCTCCAGGCGGGCGGGGGTTCCGAGGAGCTCTCCGAGCGAGCGGGCCAGGTGGCCGAGCCAGGGCTGCTCGAACAGCTCCGGCGACACGCGCACCGCGAGACCCGCGAGCTCGACCTGGGCGGGGAGCGTGGCGGGGAGCCGGCTCGGCCAGGGGATGGGCTTCGCGCGGAAGCGTCCCCACAGCTCGTGGCTCGCCTCCTCCTCGCTCGCGCTCAGCCGCACCTCCAGGGGGACCTCCGCGGCGTCCTGGCGGTACCAGTCGACGTAGGCCACTCCGATCTCCTCGCCCGCGGGGACGGGGAGCAGGACGCGCACGGTGACCGGCGGCCCCTCGAGGTGGTGCAGGTCCACCTGGACTCCGTCGCGCTCGAGCAAGAGCTTCATGGCGATCATGCTCTCGCCGATCTGGAATCCCCCGTGCTCGAGGGCGTGCTCGACCAGCCCCTCGGGCCGTCCCTCCTCGAGGAAGGGGCGCGGGGGGAGGGCGGGGCGCAGGAGCGCTCCGTCGGGGAGGGTCGTGGGCAGGCCTCCCGCGAGCCCGGGGTGGTCGAGGGGCGTGCCCGGGAAGAAGCTCGGAGCGAGCGCGGCGAGGACGCGCGGGTCGTCTCCGCAGGCCTCGAAGTGGGCCCAGGCGTCGAGGTCCCGTCCCCGGGCGCGGGCGAGCAGGGCGAGGGCGGCCCGGCGGCGCGGGTCCGACTCTCCCGTCGCCTCCGTCCGCACGAGCTCGACCCACCGCTTCCACGGCGCGGCCGAGCCCCACCCCCGCTCGGAGCGATCCGACCACTGCGGCCAGGGGGCGATCGCGTCCTCCGGCAGCTCCGTGTCGGCCGCCACCCGCGACCAGGCCTCGGCCGCGGGGCCCGCGGGCAGGCTCAGGGCGGGGGGATCGACGGCGGGGGCGCCCGGGAGGAGGCCGGGGAGGGATCCGAGGAGCAGGGCGAGGAGCGCGGACATCCGGGAGAGCATAGGACGCCACTCGCCCCCGCGGTACCGGTTGTCGTGTTCCCCGCAGCCCCCCGTCCCGCTACCCTACCCCTCTCCCGTTTCCGGAGGCCCCGCCGTGATCGATCCCGAGCTCCTCGCCATCCTCGTCTGCCCCGACACCCACCAGCCCCTCGCCCTCGCCGACGAGGCGGTCCTCGAGCGCCTCAACGCCGCGGTCGCCGCGGGGGAGGCGAAGAACGCGGGGGGCGAGGCGGTGACCGAGAAGGTCGAGGAGGGCCTCGTCCGCGAGGACGGCACGGTGCTCTACCCGATCCGCGATTCGATCCCCGTGCTCCTGATCGAGGAGGGCATCCCTCTCGAGCTCGACGGGTAGGAGCGGGCGGTGCTGCTCGCGAATCCCGATCGACCCGGGCGTGCCGTGCGGCTCGCCTACTGCATGAACTTCGCCGAGGCGACGAACCTCGACGGGGTGCTCGACGGGCTGCGCGGAACGGCCCTTCCCCTGCGCGAACGGCTCGGGAGCGGCCGCGCCTTCGGGGTCGGCCTGTGGATTCCCGGAGCCCTCGCCCTGGAGCTCGCGGCCGAGGGGACGGAGGCGGAGCTCGACCGGCTCCTGGAGTTCCTCGACGCGCACGACCTCGAGACCTTCACCTTCAACGCCTTCCCCTGGGGCGGCTTTCACGAGGCGGGCGGCAAGGAGCGCGTGTTCCGCCCGACGTGGAAGGCGCCGGAGCGGCTCGCCTACACCCTCGCCGTGGCCCGGATCGCGGCGGCGGCGTGGGCGGTGCGCGAGGAGCGACCGGCGCACGTCTCGATCAGCACGCACGCGGGCATGCACGCCTCCACGGTGTCGGGACCCGCAGACCTCGACGCGTGCGCGGACAACTTCGCCCTCTGCGCGCTCCACCTCGCGCAGCTCGAGGACGAGACGAGCTGTCGCGTCGTCCTGTCCCTCGAGCCCGAGCCCCGCTCGACCGCGAACGACACGCGGGAGCTGCCCGCCCTCTTCGAGCGCATCCGGGCCCGGGCCGTCGAGGTCCTGGCCCGCGGCTTTCCCTCGGTGCGCGGGACGGCCGAGGATCTGCTCGAGCGCTACCTCGGGACCTGCCTCGACGCCTGTCACGCCGCGGTCGAGTTCGAGGAGCCCGGCGAGGCCTTCGCGCGCGCGCCGGCCTCCGGGATCCCCCTCGGCAAGCTGCAGCTCTCGAACGCCCTGCGCCTCTCCTGCCCCGACGAGGACGCCGAGGGCCGCGCGCGCCTGCTCGCGATGGACGAGCCCGTCTTCCTCCACCAGCTCACCGCGCGGCGGGGCGCCGAGCTCCTGCGCGCCGCCGACCTCCCCGAGGTCCGCGGGGATGCGCCGGCCTGGCGCGGGGCCGACGAGTGGCGCTGCCACTTCCACGTGCCCGTCGACCTCGCCGAGCTCGACCCCCCGGACTCCAAGCTCGCCACCACGCGGGAGGACGCGACCGCGCTCCTGGAGGCCGTGCTCGGCCGCCCGGAGCGTTGGGGGAGTCCCGAGCTGCACATCGAGATCGAGACCTACACCTGGAGCGTCCTTCCCCCCGCCGCCCGCGGGGCCGGCTCGATCCTGGACGGCCAGGAGCGCGAGTGCCGCCACGTCCTCGCCCGGCTCGCGCGCGCCGGCTGGCGCCCGGCCTGAGCGGGCCCCTTTTCCCCGACTCGGGTTGACACTCTCGGGGGCCGACAGTACCTTTCCGCGCCGTCTCCCTCGGGGGACGCAAGAGCCCAGAGTGGCCCCATCGTCTAGCAAGGCCTAGGACACCAGGTTTTCATCCTGGCAACAGGG
>CAYRXS010000417.1:0-4151 GCA_964428225.1 uncultured Planctomycetaceae bacterium | reverse complement strand
TCGAGTAGTAACCCGACGTGTCCGTGTTCTCGTACTTGAGAATCAGGGGGCAGGCTTTCTGCTGGGAACCACGTGTGATTTCACCCGTCACCACGTTGATCGTGGCGTAATTCGGCGAGCCCTGGATACTGATCGGGCGCACCTCGGACTGCGCCGAGCTGGCAGCACTCAGGGCGGCCAACGCGAGGGCAGTGGAGATAAGGGACTTCATCATGTTCATCTTCCTAGATGGTCTCTTCCTCGTTCGTTTGTTGATCTAGATCCTGAGGAGAGTTGCGTTGGGTTGGAACGTCTCGATGCGGCGCACGGCATGTGCGGGCACTTCGACGGAAACGGGCTCACCCGTTCCTACCGGAGACGAAGCGGCTCCCTCGGGAACAGCATTGCTCCAGATGGATTCAGGACGGATGTTCTCAGGCCCGGGTTCCTTCAAAGTGGCATTCGAGTGGCAGGAGTTGCCTCGAGGAATGATAGCCGACTAGTGCGAGGATGGGAGGAAGAATTGGAGCCTCCTAGGGAATCGCCCTTGCATGGGCCAGGAATGCGTTTCTCACCCCGAATCACGGGGTCTTGGGAGGCCGCCGGAGGCCCCCTCCGGATCTCCTCCGGAGCGGTTCCCGAGGGGGGCATTTGAGCCCCAGATTTTCCCCGCGGCTCGCCCGGGGCTCCCGCGCTACGGATCTCGGGGTGGTGGGAATGTCGTGCTCCGGACCGCCAACAGAGGCCTTCCGGGGCGTGGGAATGGGCTTCGAGACTGCGTATGTTGCAGGGATGAACGTGGAGCGGGGAAGGCCCGACGGAGCCCCGGATCCGGGCCGGATCCTGGTCGTCACCGTCAACTACCGGACCGCGGAGCTCGCCCTGCGCTGCCTCGCCTCGCTCGAGCCGGAGCGCGAGCGTCTGCCGGGCCTCGAGGCGGTCGTGGTGGACAACGACTCGGGGGACGGCTCGCTCGACCGGCTGCGCGCGGGCATCGAGGAGGCCGGCTGGGGGACCTGGGCGCGCGTCCTGGCGAGCGAGCACAACGGCGGCTTCGCCTTCGGCAACAACCTCGCCGTCCGGGAGAGCCTCGAGGGAGGGCGGCCCCACGACCTCTACCTCCTCCTGAATCCGGACTGCGAGGTGTACCCCGGCGCGGTGTGCTCCCTCGTCCGCTTCCTGGCCGCCACCCCCGACGCGGGCCTGGCCGGCCCCGCCACCGAGGTGGGACGCGGCAACCTGCGCGGGACCGCCTTCCGCTTCCCCGGGGTGCTCAGTGCCCTCGAGGAGGGGCTGCACCTCGGACCGGTCTCCCGCCTCCTGGACCGCTGGATCGTCTCGCCGGAGCCCCGGTCGGACGCGCACCCCACCGACTGGCTGTCGGGGGGCTGCGTCCTCGTGCGCCGGGAGGTCTTCGAGGCGGTCGGCCTCATGGACGAGGCGTACTTCCTCTACTTCGAGGAGGTGGACTTCATGCTCGCCGCGCGGCGCGCGGGCCGGCGATGCTGGTACGTGCCGGAGGCGAGGATTCTCCACGACGCGGGGGCCGCGACGGGAGCCACGGGAGGGAGCGAGCTCGAGAGGCGGATGCCGCGCTACTGGTTCGAGTCGCGAGCCCGGTACCTGCACAAGAACCGGGGGTGGGCGGTGAAGCTGGCCGCCGACCTCGCCTTCGCCGGCGGGAACGCGCTGTGGAACCTGCGGCGCCTCCTGACCCGTGAGGCGCGGCGCGAGCCGCGGGGCTTCTGGTGGGACTTCGTGCTGTTCAACCTTCTGGGAATCCGCTCCGTCGGCCGATGAAACGATCCCTGCGGCCATGATCGACAACATCGGCATCGTCGTGATCGCGCGCAACGAGGGCGAGCGCCTGCGGCGCTGCCTCGCCTCCTGCGTTGGAGAGGCTCGCCGGGTGGTGTACGCGGACTCCGGCTCGACCGACGGCAGCGTGGAGCACGCCCGCGACGCGGGTGTGGAGGTCGTCGAGGTGGACACGTCGCTCCCCGCCAACGCCTCGCGGGGACGCAACACGGGAATGCGGCGGCTGTTCGAGATCGAGCCCGACGTGGAGCACATGTTCTTCGTCGACGGAGACTGCCGGCTCGTGCCCGGTTTCCTCGCCGCGGCCCGGGAGGCGCTCGAGGGCGACCCGGGACTGGGGGCCGTCTGCGGACGGCGGCGGGAGGTCGACCCCGACGCGTCGCTCTACAACCGCCTCGTCCACATCGAATGGAACACCCCGGTGGGAGAGACGAGGGCGAGCGGGGGCGACGTGCTCGTGCGCGCGGAGGCTCTCCGGCAGGTGGGCGGCTACGACGAGTCGATGAGCTGCGGCGAGGATCCGGAGATGTGCTTCCGCCTGCGCGAGAAGGGCTGGCGCATCCGTCGCATCGATCACGACATGACCCTGCACGACGTGGCCCTGCGCCGCTTCGGCGCCTGGTGGAAGCGGCACGCGCGCGGGGGGTACGCCTTCGCCCACGGTGCGGCCAAGCACCTGCACGGACCCGAGTGGTTCCACCTGAAGGAGGTGGCGAGCATCGGGTTCTGGGGCCTCGGGCTTCCGCTCGCCGCCGTGCTCGTGGGGATCGCCACCCGGGGCTGGGGGCTGCTCCTGCTCTTTCTCTACGGCTGGTTGTGGTTCCGGGTGTGGCGCTGGCGTCGGGGGATGGGAGACCAGCCGCGCCACGCGAGCATCTACGCGGTCTTCGTCGTCCTCGGCAAGATCGCCGAGGCCTGGGGCGTGCTGCGCCTCCTGCTCTCGCTCGTCACGGGGGGCGAGTCGCGCTACGTCGAGTACAAGGACTACCAGGAACGGGAGTAGGAGCCGGGTTCGGGGGAAACCTCGCGTGGATTCCGTTTCGATTCCGTTGTGACTGTCGGAGAGGACGGAGCACGTCCGATAGAATCGCGGTGGCCGCCACCTCCCCGCGCTCGTGGGGAACAGGCCACGCACGATGGATCCCCGCCGCACCGTATCCGCCTCCACGGGCGAGCCCACGGAAGCCGACCTCGACGCTCTGCTTCGGGTGCTCGGCGAGTGGGCGAGCTCTTTCCGCTTCGACGTGGCTCCGAATCCCTGCGTGGGAGCCGCCGTCCTCTCGGACGGGGTGGAGATCGGACGCGGGTATCACGAGGTGTGGGGAGGAGCGCACGCGGAGGTCAACGCGCTCGACAACGCGCGGCGCAGCGGAGTTCCCGAGGATCGCTGGGACACGCTCGTCGTCACCCTCGAGCCCTGCGTCACCCACGGCAAGACTCCGCCCTGCTCCGAGGCGATCCTTCGCCACGGGTTCCGGCGGGTCGTGGTCGGCGCGCTCGATCCCGATCCGCGTCACCACGGCAAGGGGATCGCCGCGCTCGAGGACGGAGGCGTCGAGGTGGTCGTCCGCGGCGAGGCCGCCCCGCTCACCGTCGTCTCGCCCCACTTCATCGAGTGGACGCGGCCCGAGCGAATCCGACGCGCACGTCCCTGGACGATCGCGAAGTGGGCCCAGACCCGAACCGGGCAGCTCCGGCCTCCCGAAGACGTCGGCCAGGGGCGGTGGATCTCGGGGCCGACCTCGCTCGCCACGGTCCAGGTCCTGCGCAGCCGGGTCGACGCCATCGTCACCGGGGTGGGGACGGTGCTCGCGGACGACCCGCGCCTCACCGTACGCGCTCCCGGAGACCGCGACCACGCGCCGATCCGCGTGATCCTCGACTCCACGCTCAGCACGCCACCGGACGCGCGGATCTTCTGCGAGCCCGGAGAGGACGAGTCCGGCGGCGCGGTGCACGTGTTCACTCGCCAGGGCCCCGACCCGGGAAGGCGCCGAGCGATCGAGGAGACCGGGGCCTCCGTGCATTCGGTGCGCACGGGCGACGACGGCCGCCCGTCGCTCCGCGAGGTCCAGTCGTGGATGTGGGAGCAAGGCGTGCGCCGCGCGATGCTCGAGGCGGGCCCGACCCTGCTCGACGCGTGGTTCGAGGTCGAGCTCGTGGACCAGGTGACGGTCTACACCGGCGACATCAACGGGGGCCGCGGCACCTCGCTCGCCCACCGGCTGCAACCGGAGCGGCTGCGCCAGATCCGCCACCGCGAGATCGGCGAGGACGCGCTGCTGGACGCCTTCGTCGCCTAGAGACGCGGCCGAGAAAGGGCCATTTCGGGCAGCGGCTGGAAGGGCCAATGC
>CAYRXS010000416.1:0-4210 GCA_964428225.1 uncultured Planctomycetaceae bacterium | reverse complement strand
AGCAGTCGTGAACGCATGGTCATCCTCCCGTTTTTGTGCATCGTTGAAGGGTAGTTAATCGTGGGCTCATTGCCCGAGGCGAGCCTCCCACGTGCGGGGTACCCGCTCCTGAGGGAGAATACTCGCCTCGCCAGTAGAGTCTCAGGAGACCCGATCTTCCGGAGTATCGCGCTGGCGATCCCCTACTGCCCCGACTCCCCGCGGTATCGACCCTGCTCCTCGTGTCGCACTGATGTCTGGTGACAGACCGCCAGGGGCATGCTTCTGAATCGAGAGGGCCGTGGGGAGTAGGGTCGAGGAGCGCCATGGTCCGGCACCGAATGGGTCTACCTCCGGATCGAAATGCGCTCCGAAAGTGTTCGCTTCCTCTGCCGGTTTTCCGGCGAAGGGCCGATCGGCGGTGATAGGATGGGGTTCCAGCCGACCAGGGCGGTCCTGGCCGCTGGTCGCCATGACCGACCCCCAGCCGCAAGCCGAGGCGACGCGGATCCTGCTGGAGCTCGCGCTCGCCGGCGATGCCGAGGCGCAGAGGCGCCTCTACTCCGAGTACAGCGGTTTCCTCGTCGCCTGCGCCCGCTCGCACCCGGCGATGCCCATGCTCCGCCGTCGTCAGATCGACGAGGAGGACGTTGCCCAGGAGGCTTGGCATGAGGCGTTCGAAAAGAGAACGCTCATCAGATTCGAATACCGCGGTCCGGGATCGCTGCGCAAGTACCTGGCCACGGTCCTGAATCGCACGGCGCAGGACCTGGCCAAGGCCGAACGGGCGGAGAAGCGCGGGGGTGGGCGGGTCCCCCTCGCTCTGGGCGAGCTCGAAGACACCGAGGGGGTGATCCAGGTGTCCCAGGAGCGCGAGGCCGCCCCGACCTCGAGGGCTCGGGACAAGGAGCTGGAAGGGCGAGCCGAGCGCATCCTCGGTCCCAGGCTCTGGGACATCTGGCGGCTCGCCCAGCGCGAGGGCTTCACCTCCGAGGAGATCGGTTGCCGCCTCGGACTCTCGGACTCGCACGTCCGCAAGCTGTACGGAGAGGCGAAGCGGCGCCTGCTCGAGGGCCTCGCCGATCTGGAGTAGGACACAGCGTGACCATGGGCCCTGCGCTGAGAGTCGGCGAACGGTGGGTGCGCCTTCCTCGATCAGGAGGTAGACGAACTCGATGCTCGGCCCCTTCCCGCGTCGCTCCCCCTTGGCCTGCTTCGGCGCCCTGCTGCGCTGTGTGCGGATGAGCATTGGAGGATCGGAGCCGCGGAAGGGGCGCGACGAGGGGGGTGGCGACGCCTCCCAATCGGTCACCGACGCCGTGCTCGTGGCGCTCGACTCGGGGGCTCCGCTCGACGTACCGGCCCTGAAAGCGCGCTTTCCCGGGCGCGAGAAGGAGGTCGAGCGGCTCTGCCGCGCCGCGCCCAGCTACGAGACGCTGCGCCGCCCACGCACCGGGGCGAGCGGCCGCCGCGCGCTCGAGGCCGGGGACCGCATCGGGGGCTACGTGGTCGAGGGGCCTCTCGGGGAGGGCGGGACGAGCACGGTGTATCGAGCGGCCCAGACATCGCTCGACGGCCGGGTGGTGGCCCTCAAGGTCCTCGACGCCGCCTCCGTCTCCGCGGCCGACCGCCGACGCTTCCGGCGAGAGGCACGCACGGCGGCGACCCTGCACCACCCCCACCTCGCCGAGGTGCACGACTACGGCGAGGAGAGGGGATTCCTCTTCTACGCCATGCGGCTGGTCGAGGGGGGCGATCTGCGCGAGCGTCTGGCGGAGCGGGCCGACGGAGAGGCGCTGCAGGCGGAGCCGCACGACCTGCGGGGACTCGTGGAGCGCATTCGCGAGGTCGCAGAGGCCCTCGCAGTCGTGCACGCTGCCGGGCTCGTGCACCGGGACGTCAAGCCGGGGAACATCGCCATCGAACGGGTGGCGGGCGATGGGACCCGGAAGCCAGGGGAGCGGGCGGTGCTCGTCGACTTTGGTCTGGTGCGGCCGCTCCAGCCGGAGGAGTACACGCGCACGTCCGAGTCCTCGCTTACGCCTGCCTATGCCGCCCCCGAGCAGCTCCTCCGGGGCGAGGCCGATGCCCGAACGGACCTCTTCTCCCTGGGGGCGACCCTCCACGACCTCCTCGCTGGCCGGCTCCCCAGGGAGAGGCCCCGAGCCGCGATTGGACTCGAGCCCCTCGCTAAGCTGGCGCCCTGGATCGACAAAGGACTCGCAGCGATCGTGGCCAAGGCGGTCCGGCTGGATCCGGATCGCCGCTACCGGAGCGCCGCCGAGCTCGGCGCGGACCTAGCCGCCTGGCTCGCCGGGGAGCCCGTCGGTGCGGCCCATGATCCCTGGACGCACCGTGCCGCGAGGCTCGTCCGGCGGCATACCGCGTTGTCGACGCTGTTTGCATGCGGTCTCTTCGCATTCTGCGCCTGGGCCGTGTTCACGCTCGTGGGCGCGGATGCACCGGCGCCGATCGATCTCGTTCGAGCCGAGCTCGAGGCGTCGGATTCCGAAGAGGCGTCAATGTTGGCGGCTGTCTACCTGGACGAACGCGGCTTTGCCGCCTTCCCGGAGCTGAGCAAGTGGCTGATGACCGCGGTCGAGAGGCCCGGGGACCTCGTGGAGAATCCCCCATCCGACCTCAGGTCAACGGCGCTTCGCTGGATCGCGCTCTTGTTCGACTCTCGTCCCGTCCTCGAGCCTTCCGACGTGCCGGTGACGGAGGACTTTCGACGGCTCCTGATGGACTTGGTGCGTGAAGGGTACCCCAACGATCCCGACGTGAAACTCGCGCTGACGGCGCTTTGGGGATGCGGGACCGCCGATTGCGTGCCGGATCTCCTGGAGTGGACCCTGGGGAGTGACCGCGGCCCCGAGGAAGCCCGTCTCGGCCGGATCGCTTTGGAGAGCATAATCCATCGCTCGCGTCTCAATGGAACGGATTCCCTCATTGGAGACGGCGAGGCCCAGGAATGGGTCGCGAGCGTACTCCGGCAAGCCGAGGAAGCCCGGGAATCGGCCGCCGCCGCGCTCAGTCCATGGCTCGTGTTCTTCCGCGCGCTCGCATTCCACCTTCGAGATCGTCAGGCCAAGATGGGATTGTTGCGAGAAGTACCGCCCTTGCTTGTGGGTGCCCCATGGACCCAAGGGGCCCAGGCCGAGTTGTGGACGGCGCACGGATCGGAATGCCTCGACCTCGAGTTGCGAACCGGGACGGGTCCTTTTGCGCCTCAGGCCCGCTGTCAGGAGGTCGAGTCTTGGGGGCGTTGTTGCGGTGCGCGGGGTAGCGAAGCGATCAACGCTGCGGCACGGAAGGCTCTGGAGCAGCGCGTGAGCACGCACCAGGAGTACGATGAGAGCACGCTTGCGCTTTTCGATGCCAGGGAGGAGGCGACGAGGCTCGAACGCGCGGGGGATCCCGGCATGTGGGCCACGCCGCCTGGCGCGCGCCTGAGTGCCATGTTCCATGAAGAAGATCCGCGGATACCCGATAATGAGATCTCCGTCGACAATCCCCGGCCTGCCGACGAGGAGGATCTCCTCGCGCGATGGGACTTCTCCGTCGAGCGGGTAGCCATCGAGGGATGGGCGACCGAGGCTCTGGATTCCGGAGAAGGCGTCTATCGAGGTGAGGTGCCGGAGGTGAGTCGCGGCTGGCAATACTCCCGCCACGGTAGATCGCAGATTCTACTGTGTTTCACTGTGCCTTCGGGAGAGCAGCCGACCGAAGCGGATCTCATCATCCACTGTCTGGCGAATGCCCGCTCTGAATTTCCGGATCACGGCACGCTCACCCTGAAAGTCAATGTCGATGCGAGTCTGATGCCGCCGAGAAGTGTCGATGTTTACCGGTATAGCTGGAACGACCATCGAGAGACTATTCCGCTGCGCTACATGGCCACCGGTGAACACAAAATCAGCATCCTCCTCAAATCTGGAACGACGAGCCTCCGGCTACGGCGCGTCGACCTCGTCAAGTTCCGTTGAGTACGGCGTTGGTGCATCTAATCGAGCCCTGGGGAGAGCCCCGGGGTGCCGAGACCACCCATCCTGTGCCCGGGCGACGCGATGGGCACACTGAGCGGTTGGAGGGGCATTGAATCAGCACGGGCCACGGTTGTTCCGACAGCAATCACAGGACTCTCGCGATCGCCTCGCAGTGCATGGCCGACAAGCTCGGGACAGGGAGCAGTTGTGCTCACCACGTAATGCCTGTCAGGTTCGAGCGCGAT
>CAYRXS010000415.1:0-4226 GCA_964428225.1 uncultured Planctomycetaceae bacterium | reverse complement strand
TGCAGAGCGCGATGTACGTCTGGGTCAACGGGCGCGAGGTCGGCTACAGCCAGGGCTCGATGACGCCGGCGGAGTTCGACATCACCGAGTTCCTACGAGAGGGGGAGAACCACCTCGCGGTGCAGGTGCTGCGCTGGAGCGACGGCAGCTACCTCGAGGACCAGGACTTCTGGCGCCTCTCGGGGATCTACCGCGACGTCTTTCTGTTCAGCACGCCAAAGGTGCACATCCGTGACTTCTTCGTGCGCACAGAGCTGGCTGACGATTACACGAGCGCGGACCTGCGTGTCGACATCAAGATCAAGAACTACGGCGACGAGGAAGCCGATCCGTTCGGGGTCTTCCTGGTGCTGATTGATCCCCAGGGCCGGCTTCTCCTGGAAGACCCCACGGTCCACGACGAGGTGTCGGGGCTCGGGCCCGGAGAGGAGAGGACGGTCGAGCTGGTCGGCGAGGTCTCGAACCCTCGCCTCTGGAGCTGTGAGACCCCGGAGCTCTACCGACTTCACTGTGTCCTCGTGTTCGACTACGACGACGTCGAGTACGTCACCTGCCGCGTCGGCTTCCGCGAAGTCGAGATCGACGGCGGCCAACTCCTGATCAACGGCGTCCCGGTCAAGCTCAAGGGCGTCAACCGCCACGAGCACGACCCCGACCGCGGGCGCGCGGTCACGATCGACTCGATGCTCGAGGACATCCGGCTGATGAAGGCGTTCAACGTCAACACCGTCCGCACCAGCCACTACCCCAACCAGCCGATCTGGTACGACCTGTGCGACGAGTACGGCCTCTTCGTCATCGACGAGGCCAACGTCGAGTCGCACGGCATGGGCTACGGCGCGGCGTCCCTCGGCCACGACCCCGCCTGGGAGGCGGCCCACGTCGACCGGCAGGTCTCGATGGTTCACCGCGACAAGAACCACCCCTCGATCATCATGTGGTCGATGGGCAACGAGGCGGGCCCGGGGCGCAACTTCCAGGCCTGCCGCGAGGCGATCCTGGCCATCGACGACACGCGGCCGATCCACTACGAGCGCGACAACGGCAAGGCGGACGTCGACAGCACGATGTATCCCAGCGTCGAGTGGCTCCGGCGCACCGGCGCGGCGGATTCGGACAAGCCCTTCTTCGTCTGCGAGTACGCGCACGCGATGGGCAACGCGGTCGGCAACCTCGCCGAGTACTGGGAGGTGATCGAAGGGAGCGACCGGCTGATCGGCGCGTGCATCTGGGACTGGGTCGACCAGGGGCTGCGGACGAAGACGCCCGAGGGGGTCGAGTACTTCGCCTACGGCGGGGATTTCGGCGATCAGCCGAACGACGGCTCGTTCTGCTGCAACGGGATGGTCTTCCCCGATCGCACGATCCCGCCGAAGATGTGGGAGATGCGGCGCGTCTACCAGTACGTCGACGTGACCGCGGAGGACCTCGACCAGGGGCTGGTGCGCGTTCACAACAAGCGCTTCTTTACCGACCTCACCGGCGAGCTGGCGATGATGATCCTCGAGGACGGCCGACCGCTCCCCTGGAAGGGGTCCCGCACCTTTGCGAGCATCCCTCCCGGCGAGAGCCGGGTCGTGAAGTTCCCGATCCGGGTCCAGAAGCTGATGCCCGGGGCGGAGTACGTGCTGAACGTCGAGGTGCGCGAGCGTCTCGGAGAGGACAGGAGTCGGTCCGTCGGCGAGGCCCAGCTCGAGCTCCCCTGGTACCGGAGTCCCGCGCCGCCGCTGTCGCTCGATTCGCTGGGGCCACTCCGGCACGTCGAGAGCCGCGGGCTCGTGATCGTCGAGGGCAACGGCTTCAAGGCGGTGTTCTCGCGAAGGACCGGAACGCTGGAGACGCTCCGCTACGACGGCGTCGACGTGCTCGAGTCCGGCGGTGGGCCGGTGCTCAACGCGTTCCGCGCGCCGGTCAACAACGACAAGTGGTGCTCGGGGAGCTGGGAGCGGGCCGGGCTCGATTCGCTCGAGCACGAGGTGACCTCGTTCCTCGTGAGCAAGCTCGGCGAAAGCGCCCTGCGCATCGAGGTCGGCGGCGTCTCCCGCGGCGCGGGTGAGTGCCGCTTCGTGACGAAGACCACCTGGACCGTGCTCGGCAGCGGGGTCATCGACGTCTCCAGCCAGATCGTGCCGCACGGCGCGCCCGGCGTGTTGCCGCGCATCGGGAACATCCTGAGCGTTCCCGGCACCTTCGAGAGGGTTCAGTACTACGGCCGTGGCCCCCACGAAAACTACGTCGACCGCAAGAGCAGCGCCGATCTCGGCGAACACGCCACGACCGCGACGGAGATGTTCGTGCCCTACGTGCACACCCAGGACACCGGCAACCGTGAGGACGTGCGCTGGATGATGCTGGAGGATCCGCAAGCGGCCAGCGGCCTGGTGATCGTCGCGCGCGACACCCTCTCGATGAGCGCGCTGCACCACACCCCACAGGACCTCGCTGCGGCGAACCACCCCCACGAGCTGCCCGTCCGCGAGGAGATCTACGTCACCGTCGACTGCGGTCAGCTAGGACTCGGCGGGGCGAGCTGCGGGCCTCGACCGATGGCGCAGTACGTCCTCGAGTCGCGACCGTTCCTGCTCGAGTACAGCCTGCGCCCCTGGAACACCACGAGGGGTTTCCTCGGGCACGTCGCGCGCCCCCGCCTTCCGGTCGCCCCGGCGGTGGAGGTCTTCCGTGACGAGACGGGAGTGGTGACCCTCTCCGGTGGCGGCGCGGAGGAGCGTATTCGCTGCAAGGTGAACGGGAGACATCGGCGCTACGACGGTCCGTTCGAGCTCGCCGAGGGCGGCGTGGTCGAGGCGTGGGTCGAAGAGCCCGGCGTGCTCCCCGGCCCCACCGCGCGCATCGACTTCCCCTTCCTGCTGCCGCGCACGAAGTGGCGCGTCCTCTCCTTCGACAGCGAGCACCGCGGCGAGGGCGAGGCGAAGTACGCGATCGACGGCGACCCGAACACCTACTGGCACACGAGGTGGGGCGCCGGCGAGCCGAGGCATCCGCACTTCATCGTGTTCGACATCGGCGAGGTGTACGAGCTCGAGGCGTTCACCTACCTGCCGCGCCAGGGGCAGGCGAATGGGCGGATCGGCGAGTACGAGCTCTACCTCTCCACCGACGGCGAGAGCTGGGGCGAGCCGGTCTCGACGGGGCGTTTTCCGAACACCTCCGCGAGGCAGCGCATCGACCTGCCGGCGGGGACGCGTGCGCGTTTCTTCAAGTTGATCGCGAAATCGGAGGTGAACGGCAACGCCTGGACCTCCGCCGCCGAGCTCGACGTCGTGGTCAAGCCCTGAACCGAAGGAGCCTCCGATGATCCTATCCCTCTTCTGTTTCGCCGCCATCGCTCCCCTCCCCCAGGACCGCATCACCGGCAAGCCCTTCGCCACCCGCTCGGAGGTGATCGCCACCCACGGCATGGTCGCGACGAGCCAGCCGCTGGCCACGCAGGCGGCGCTCGATGTCTTGCAGTCGGGCGGCAACGCGATCGACGCGGCGATCTGCGCCAACGCGGTGCTGGGCCTGATGGAGCCGACCAGCAACGGCATCGGCGGCGACCTCTTCGTCATCGTCTGGGACGCGAAGACGAGGAAGCTGTACGGCTACAACGGCAGCGGACGCTCGCCGAAAGGGCTGACGCTCGAGTACTTCCAGCGGGAGGGGATCGAGAAGGTCCCCGCGTACGGCCCGCTGCCGGTCTCGGTGCCCGGCGCGGTCGACGGCTGGTTCGCGCTGCACGAGCGCTTCGGAGCGAAGCCGATGGCGGAAGTCCTCGCCCCCGCGATCCGCTACGCCGAGGAGGGCTTTCCGGTGAGCGAGCTGATCGCGCACTACTGGGCGCTCAGCGTGCCGAGGCTCTCGAGGTACCCCGGATTCGTCGAGCAATTCACCGTCGACGGCCGCGCCCCGAAGAAGGGCGAGATCTGGAAGAACCCGACGCTGGCGAGCACGCTGAGGAAGCTCGCCACCGGCGGCCGCTCTGCGTTCTACGAGGGCGAGGTCGCGAGGACGATGGCCGACTACGTGCAGGCGCAGGGCGGTTTCCTCGCCTACGAGGACCTCGCCGAGCACCGGGGCGAGTGGGTCGAACCGGTCTCGACCACCTACCGCGGCGTCGAGCTCTGGGAGCTGCCCCCGAACGGCCAGGGGATCGCCGCGCTGCAGATCCTCAGAGGATAGTAATTCCAAGCGGCGTCCGCGACCAGGCTGCTCCGTAGCGATGGTGT
>CAYRXS010000414.1:0-4228 GCA_964428225.1 uncultured Planctomycetaceae bacterium | reverse complement strand
CGCGGTGATCGTGCTCGGGGGCCTGCGCGGGGCGCGTGCGTTCCTCGACACCCGCGAGTGGGCCGAGTCGGCCCGCGTGGCCGAGGCGGCGATCGAACGTGCGCGCGCCGAGGTGGCCGACGAGGATCCCCGCCCCGAGCCGGTCTTCCACGACGGCTTCCCCGCCTTCCACCGCGGCGCCTACTGCCTGAGCTACGGCATCGTCGATCGCCTCCGCGAGCCGTTCCCCACCTCGCCGCGCCCGGTGTGGCCCTGGCGCCCGCTGTTCACCGGCGAGCACAACGACCGCGAGCCGATCACGCCCCGCCGCGATGGCTTCGTGCGACCGTTCGACGAGCACGCGTCGCTCGTCCCCACGCTTCCGGTCACCGTGGACGGCCGGGCGGACTTCGAGGCCATCCCGGTCGACGATCGCGCCCTCTCCATCGACCCCGACACCTCGCCGCGCATCCAGGTCCACGGCCACTTCCCCGACGCGTACCTGGACTTCGTCCTGTACACCGAGCTGGGCTACGAGCCCGCGCCGTGGCGGGCGGCGGGCGAGGCCGAGGTCCACGAGATCTCGCTCGTCGAGCTGGGGCGCCTCCAGAGTGACATGGCGGTGGCGACGCCGGGAGCCGTCCTGCAGCAGACGGCCGACTTCGGCGCCACCCGGGCCTACCTCGAGGTCCGCGCGGTGCGCATCGCGGACGGGAAGGTGCTCGCGGCGAGCCCGCTCCTGCTCCTCGCCTGGGAGCGCGAGTTCGTGGACCGCATGTTCTGAGGCGTCTTCCCTTCCCCCGACGACCCCGGTAGCCTGACGAGCCGCGTCGCAGCCCTGGATGCTCGCGATCGGGACCATGAACGCGAACGAAGCAGGAGAGAGCCGGGAACCCGTCCCCGACCTCTCGCTCGTCATCCTCTGCTACCGGACGAACGAGTACGCCCGGGACTTCGCAGAGCGCGCGATCCGCGTGCTGGAGGAGGCGAACCTGGGGACCTTCGAGCTCGTGCTCGTGGGCAACTACGTGGAGGGCACGGACGACCGGACGCCCGACGTGGTACGCGAGCTCGCGGCGAATGACCCGCGGATCCTGTGCGTCGCCGAGCCCAAGCGCGGCTGGATGGGCTGGGACATGCGCACCGGGTTCGAGCGGGCGCGCGGGAGCAGCATCGCGATCATCGACGGCGACGGGCAGATGCCGCTGACGGACGTCGCGGACCTTTGGCACCTGTTGCAGCGCGAGGACCTCGACCTGGTGAAGACCTTCCGGATCACCCGGGGCGACGGGTTGCGCCGGCGGTTCGTGTCGAACGTCTACAACAAGCTGTTCCACCTGCTCTTCCCGGGCACCGCGGCGCGGGACATGAACGCGAAGCCGAAGATCTTCACCCGCGAGGCCTACGAGAAGCTCGACCTCGAGTCGGACGACTGGTTCATCGACGCGGAGATCATGATCCAGGCCCGGCGCCACCGCTTCCGGATCGGCGAGCGTCCGACGGGCTTCCTGGGCCTGACGGGCCGGCGGTCGTTCGTGAAGCCGCGGGCGGTGCTCGAGTTCGTGCGCAACCTGGTCGTTCACCGCATCCGGGAGTTCCGCGAGGGTCGTGGGAGCTGACCGGGCACGGCTGCTGGTCACCGGGGCCACGGGCGAGATCGGCGGCCCGGTCCTGGCCCGGATCGACCGCGACCGGTTCCGGGTGCGGCTCATGACCCGGGGGAACCCGGAGGACGGCGACGACGGCGTCGAGTGGGCCCGGGCGGACCTCGTCGAGCCGCGGGGGCTCGAGGACGCCCTGCGGGGCGTGGACGTCGTGCTCCACATGGCCGCGGTGACCCACTCGCCGCGAGCGGCCCGCTACCACGCCACGAACGAGCGCGGCACCGCGCACCTGCTCTCCGCCGCGGAGCGGGCCGGCGTGCGCCGCTTCGTTCACGTGAGCACCCGGGCGGTGGGCGCGGAGGGAGGGGCCTACAGTCATTCGAAGGCTCTCGCGGAGGAGCACGTCCGCGGCGCGGGGCTCCCCTGGGTCCTGCTGCGCCCGGGTGAGGTCTACGGAGGCGGGGGGCGCGACCCGATCTCCGCGATCGCCCGGACCCTGGCCACGAGCCGGTGGATCGCGATCCTGGGTGACGGCACCCAGGGCTTCGCGCCGGTCCACGTCGACGACGTGGCGGAGGCGACGGCGCGCGCGCTCGACGCGCCGGACGCCGAGGGCGAGACTCTCACTCTCGCGGGGCCCGAGTCGATGACGTACCTCGAGCTCGTGTCGCGCGTCGAGGCGATGCTCGGCGTGCCCCGCCGGCGTCGGATCCACGTCCCCGCGGGCCTCGCGCGGCTGGGGATCCGGATCGCGAGCGCGGTCGGTGCGGGCTCGTTCGTCCCCGACCAGGTCGCGCGCCTGCAGCTGGAGAAGTCCGCGGACATCGAGGCCGCTCGCCGGATCCTGGGATTCGCGCCGCGGACGCTCGAGGAGGGGCTGCTCCAGGAGAGGAGGCCGTAGCGGTGCCGTCGCTCTCCCGCTCCGGACTCGTCCGTCTGCTCCCTGCGGTCCTCGCGGTGGGGCTGAGCGCGGCGGTCTACCTGCTCGTGGGACGCTACGACCTCGGGCTCATGGACGAGGGGTACCTCTGGTACGGGACGCTGCGGACCGCGGAGGGATTGGTCCCCATCCGGGACTTCCAGGCCTACGACCCGGGGCGCTACTGGTGGTGCGCGGCGTGGTCCGCCGTCTGTGGCGAGGGCATCCTCGGGCTGCGGCTCTCCGTGTCGATCTTCCAGGCCCTGGGGCTGTACTGCGGGCTGCTCGTGGTCCGCCGCGTGGTGCGGAACCCGTGGTGGCTCGTTCCCCTCGGGATCCTGCTCGCGGCGTGGATGTTCCCGCGGCACAAGATGTTCGAGTCCGCCCTCGCGATGATCGCGGTCTATGCCGCGGTCCGCCTCCACGAGCGGCCGACTCCGGGGGTGCATTTTGCGTGCGGGATCTTCGCGGGGCTCGCGGCGGTCATGGGACGCAACCACGGGATCTACGTGGTCCTCGGGCTGTCCGTCCTGGTCCTCTACGAGCACTGGAAGCTGCGCGAGGGCTCCCTCGTCCGCAAGCTCGGGGCCGGAGCGCTCGGCATCGTGGTCGGCTACGCGCCCATCCTCGCGATGCTCGCCTTCGTTCCGGGCTTTGCTCCCGCCTTCGTGGACTCGGTCCTGGTCCACCTGCGGGAGGGCGCGAACCTCCCGATTCCCTACCCCTGGCCGTGGCGGATCGAGTACGGGGGAGAGGGACTCACGGGGCTGGTTGGCGCGGTGAGCGAGGCGATCGCGTTCCTGCTCCCCGCGCTGGTCTACCCGATCGGGGCGGCGGTGGTCCTCCGGCTCCGCGGGGAGCGGCTGGAGCGCAACGGGCCCTTGGTGGCCTCCGTCGTGCTCGGCGTCTTCTATTCCCACCACGCGGCGGTCCGCTCGGCCCCCGACCACATCGCGCAGTGCATCCACCCCGCGATCCTGGCCCTGCTCGCCCTCCCCGCCGCGTTCGGCGCGGGACGAGCGAAGCTCCTGCGGGCGACGACATGGACGCTCTTCGCCGCGGCGTCCTTCTTCGTGATCCTCGAATCGAACCGCGCCCTCGCCAGGTTCCGCCTCGGGCGGCCCGCGGTGGCGTTCGTCGAGTACGAGGTGGGCGAGGACACCGTCCTGCTGCACCCCGACAAGGCGGTGTACGTGGCCGGCGTCGAGCGGGCGGTGAGCAGCAACGTCCCCGCGGACGAGCCGATGTTCATCGCGCCCATGCGGCCGACGTTCTACCCGCTCCTGGGGAAGGTGTCGCCGACCCGGGACATCTACTTCTTCTGGCCGGACGCCGAGCGGCAAGTGCAGGAGGAGATCCTCTCCGACCTGCGCGAGAAGGACGTCCGGTGGGCGCTCATCATCGACGCCGCGCTCGACGACCGGGAGGACCTCACCCTCCGCCGCTCGCATCCCCTCGTGTGGGAGTTCCTCCGGCGCAATTTCCAGCGGGTGCCCACGACGGAGATGCCCCAGACGCACGTCCTGCTCCGGCGCCGCGATCGATGACGAGAGCCGCGGAGAATCCTCTCGCCAACCCGCGCCGACGGCCGAGAATGGGCGGGATGATACGCGGGTGGAATTCGATCGTCTCCGTCGCGTGCGCCCTCCTCGGGTCGCTCGCGGCGTGCGCGGGGCCGGACGAGGAGCGGCCGAGCTTCCTCGTCGTCTCGATCGATACCCTGAAC
>CAYRXS010000413.1:0-4260 GCA_964428225.1 uncultured Planctomycetaceae bacterium | reverse complement strand
AGCACGCGATCGCGGATCGTCTCCACCAGCCGCTCGACGTCCTCGTCATCGATCTGTGCCGCGTCGTGAAAAACGGGAGGAGCGAACGACGAGGCAGTCGCGCCACCCGCTCGGGGTGACGGCGGCCCGAACGATCGAGCGGGCGCGTCGGATCGGCACCTACGACGTCTCGATCCTCCCCGAGCCCGACTGCTGCACCGTGTTCCAGCCGAAGAAGCCGGTGATCCGCGGCCGGCTCGACGCCTGCGCGGCCGCCGAGGAGCTCATCGACGTGGAGGGCCTCGTGCGCGACGCCGTCGCGGGCGCGGAGAGGATCGAGATCGAGCCGGTCTAGCCGGCAGCTACTCCAGGATCGACTCGACGAAGCCGAGCAGCTCCCCGGGACGGTAGGGCTCGGCGAGGAAGCGGTAGCTCCTTCCTCCTCCCTCCCCGAAGGGCTGGCCGAGCAGCGCCACGCGCGAGTCGTGGCCCGCCGAGGAGCCGGCGGCCACCTCGCCCAGGAGTCCCGGCCGCCGGCGCACGAGGTCGGCGTCGACCAGCACGAGGTCGACCGCCTCGAGCGCCTCGTGACGCGGGGCCGGAAGGGGAGCGTCGGGGGCGTGGACCTCGTACCCGCTCTCCTCGAGAACGGTTCTGGTCAGGTCGCGCTGGGACTCGTCTCCCTCGAGGAGGAGCACGCGGCGACGGGTGCCGCTCGGCGTCTCGACCGTCTCCTTGGACTGCGGATCCGACAGGATGGGATAGGCGAGCCGGATCCGGCTGATCCCCCCTGGACGAGACCGGCACTCGACCCGGCCCTTGCTGCGTCCGACGAGCTCCCGGGCGGCGTCCAGGGCCGCCGACCAGTCGGGCTCCGCCCCCGGGGAGCCGGCGACGTGCAGGAGGGTGAGCTGCGCCCACGAATCGACTCGATCCACCCGGAGGCGCAGAACGCTGCCGGCGGAAGAGGTGGGTTCCGGGCCGAGCGTCTCGCCGGTGAGCCAGACGAGGACCTGCCCCAGGCGCGCGGCGTCTCCCCGGACGATCATGGACCGCGAATCGCCGCGCTCGACCAGCTCGACCCGCTGCCGGCTCGCGAGCGGCTCGATCAGGACGAAGGCGTTGCGCGCGGCGGAGATCAGGTCGAAGAGGGTGTCGGCCGGAACGAGGGGCTTCGCGCAGATGCTGAGCAGGGCGAGGCTGTCGGCGAGCCGCACCGTCTCCTCGGACGCCCGGCGAAGCTGGGTGGAGAAGCTCCGCGCCAGGGCGAGATCGCAGGCGCCCCGGACCACGGCGAGGGCGTTGTTCAGGCGGTGGACCAGCGGAGGGATGAGGGGCGCGAGCCGGATCAGGCGCGCTTCCTCTTCCGAGGGAAGGTGATCAGGGGGGCCTGAGCTCATCGGCGATCCGTCTCGGGGCGGGCCACGACGCCCTCCCGGCGGAGATGGAGGTTCGGGATTCCGGACTGGAGTCCGAGGCCAGGATACCCCAGCATTCCGTTCGCGGCGCAGGCCAAGACATGAACCGGATCACATTCCTCTTCCTCGCTCTGGCCATCCTCCTGGCTCATACGCTGTGGATCCACCAAACGCCCAGCGGTGAATTCGCCGCGCCCTACGAGATCTCGCACGTCGCGTATCGCTGCGCGAGGAACCTCATCCGCCACGGGGCCCTGGCGTGGAATCCGGGAGCGGCCGCCGTCGAGTCCTACCCTTCGGCCCTGTGGATCGGGGTCTGCACCGTGGCGGAGCACCGCTACCTCCCCCCCACCCTGGTGACCCAATTCGTGGGCATCCTGTGCGCCCTGGGCACGGTGGTGGTCCTCACGCAGTTCAGCCCCCGTCGGATGGCGGGGCTGATCGCCCCGATGCTCCTCGCCGCGAGCGGATCGGCCGCCGCGGCCGGGGCCAGCGGGACGGAGGCTCCGCTGGCCATGCTGCTGGTGACCTCGGCGTTCCTGGCGTTCGAGCGGGGCTGGCGACGGAGCCTGGCCGCCACCCTCGCCCTCCTCGCGCTGACGAGACCGGAGGGGATCTTCCTCGTCTTCGCGTTCCTCGTCCTCGAGCTCTTCGACCGCCCCATCGGCGAGAACGGGCTGCGCCGACGATCCCTGCGATGGTGGTACGTGGTCCCGGTGGTCGTCGTGGGAGCGATGGCGATCAGTCGATGGGTGAACCTGGGCACCTGGCTGTCGCCCTTCGGCCGCTCGCTGCTCGAGCCGACGCCGGGGCAGGCGGCCCTGGGCCTGGACTACGCCCGCAGCTACCTCTTGAGCTCGGGCTCGGCCCCCCTCCTGCTCTTCCCCGTCGTCCTGCTTCCCCTGCGCTGGCTCTCGGGGACGGGCCGCCGCGCCCTGATCCTGAGTGCGACGTGGCTGGGCATGGTGGTGCTCTCCGGCGGCGACGGGCTGCCGTTCTGGAACGCCCTGGCGGCGGTCGTCCCGATCTCCCTGATCTCCGTGCAGGAGGCGTTGCGGGGCTGGATGGACCGGCGACCCCGTTTCGCCCCCGTCACCTGGGCGGTGCTCGTCCTGGCCACCGGGGCCTCGTTCCTGGTGAGCAAATCCCCCGGCAACATCGGCCCGATTCCGCTGGAGCGCTTCCAGCGCTGGTGGATGGAGCCCGGGCCCCGCCTCGCCGAGGCGTACGGCCGCAGCCTGGGACGGCTGGGCCTGCTCGCGGAGATCCGCGAGGTCGAGCGGCTTCGCCCGCTGGGCGTCTTCCTGCGGGACAGCGCCAAGGAGCCCTCGACGATCGCGACCTTCTGGCCGGGGGCCATCGCCTACCTCTCGCGCAAGGAGGTCTACGACCTGCGGGGCCGCGCCTTCCCCTCCACGGAGGACGGTCGAGTGCACTCCTGGCGGGCGAACCGGAAGGTGGACCTCGTCGACGCGTTCGAGCGAGAGGCGGGCTACGTCGTACCCCTCATCGGCTCGCTCGAGGAGGGCGTGCCGCCGTCGAGCTTCCTCGAGACGTGGCTACGTCGCTTCGACACGGAGGGGACGTCCCAGGAGAGGAACCGCGCCCTGGTCGCCGCTCTGTGGCGCTACGAGCTGATCTCGGTCCCCGTACCGGATCGCAGCCACCAGCCGGACGTGCCCTCGACGATCCCGTTCCTCCTCCTGCGCAGCAAGGATCTCGGCCTCACGCCGACGATCGAGCTCGAGCTCGAGGGCGGGAAGGCCCGCGTTCACGTCCGCCACGTGGGACACCGCCAGGTGGTCGACCTCGGCGTCAAGGTGACCGGCCCGGACGGCGGAACTCTGCACCTGCGGCCCACGGGCGAGTGGACGGAGGACGACGTGGGGATCGCAGCGCGAACGAGCATCCTGCTCTACGAGACCGGTCCGCGGCCGATCCTGCTCCTAGAGGCCGACCTGCCTCCCGACCTGGCGGAGGGCACTGTGGAGGCGCAGCTCACCAACCCGGGCATGCCCAGCAACGCCCCGCTGGCCGCGGTGGGCTCCCCGGCCCTCGCGCCCTTCTGATGCCAACGAGGACGGGATCGATCGCTACGTGATCCCGTGCGTCTTGAGCTTGCGGTAGAAGGTGCTCTTGCCGATACCCAGGAGCTTCGCGGCCGCGAGCTTGTCGCCCTCCGTGCGGCGGAGGGCATCCAGGAGGCCGCGCTTCTCCCAGAGGCCGAGGCTGGGCTCCTCCTCCGTTCCCCACAGCTCGGTGAGCCGGTCCTGGCTCTCGACCTCGCCGGCTCCCGGGCCGGTCTGGATCCGGGTGCCCCGCGGAGCGCCGAGGGGGCGGGGGATCGCGGCCGGGATCTCCTTCGCGTCGAGGCGCCGGAAGAGCTCCACGAGAGGCTGGGGCAGGTCGTCGACCTCGATCTCCTCGCCTCGCGCCAGCCCGCTCGCCGATTCCACGCAGTTGCGCAGCTCGCGGACGTTGCCGGGCCAGTCGTGCTGCTTGAGGACCCACAGGGCTTCCTCGGAGAAGCGGGCAGGCTCCTCGGTGGGGAGCCGTCACGCCCCACCCGGCGACGAGGCTTAACGCAGATTGCCAGCGAGAGCGAGGCGCCCGCCTCGTACCCTGAACAGGCGCCTCAAGTCACCTATCCGCCTGCGTTGGGCGATCGAGGAAATGACGGAGCTGCGCCTGCTCGTGTTGAGGACGCCGCCGGACTCGTAGGGGGGTCCCCTACCGGCTCCGCGGGAGGCCGGGGATCGCGAGTCGAGGCTCGCAAAGCTCGCTACCCGTGCTCTTCGACGGCCGGAGCGTACCCGTCCGGCGGATCCATGGCGCGGGGACGACCGTCCCTGCACGGTGGAAT
>CAYRXS010000412.1:0-4288 GCA_964428225.1 uncultured Planctomycetaceae bacterium | reverse complement strand
TCTGTTCGCCTCCCTGTACGCCGCGGGCTTCCTGCACGTGCTGGCGTGGGTAGCGCCACATTTGGTCGGGCGCGGGTTTGGTGCGTAGCGAGATCTCTTCCGCTTTGACGTGGCCGATCAGGCGAGCAACCATTGCCTCCCAGGGCCAGGCACGAGCTCGATCAGAGTGCGGGTAGATGCGTGCGCGTCCGAGAGGGCTCCACCGTACTGTCACCCATTCAACGCAAGATGCTGAAGTCGCTTGGAGAGTTCCCTCGTTTCTCCGGGCACCCTATCCCTTCCTGAATCCCGGCAGCGATCCCGCGGCCGCACCAGATACCCCAGGAATCCATCCTCTCACCTGCGGAAAGCGGCCAAACTATACCGAACGGTACAGCTCGGCGCTCGTCGGCATGAGGTCGCTCAGGCGGCGCTCTCGGTGAGAGCTGTATCACCCTGGGGCGGCCGGCTCGCATGTCGGCTTCTGGCGGGGAGGCCCAGAAATAGTGGCCGCCACAAGCTCCTCCCCTATGCTACCGTGGTTTTTTCGCTCCCGTTACCGCTCAGGCTGAAGCCTAGTGGCGCCAGCCTCTGTCATTCTCGCACAAGCCGCATGCGCCCATGAAGTTGAGCGTTGGTGTTGTTCTGAGCTCCCATCAGGGGGACCCTGCGGCTCAGCCCATGGTGAGAACGATTACGGTGTGCGGATGGAGCATCCCAGTTCTTGGCGCGGCTAGCGAGCCGCAAGGCGTGGCCTCACTATGGTTCCGGCTGCTCATCAGGGCGGGATGACCAACAGGCAAACGCCGATTCCGCTCGACCTCGTAGAACGAGCCCTCGGAGGTGATGCCGAGGCACTGGAGGATCTCTGGCGAGGCTTGCTGACCCTCGTCTGGAAGCTCGCGCGGATCATCGGACATCGTGAGGGGGTCGACGACGACGATCTCGATGACGTCGTCCAGAATGCAATCATCGCCATGTATTGCCGACCACCGGCGGAGCTGCTGGCGATCCGGGATTGGACCGCCTATCTGAACGGGGTCGTTCGCAACTGCGTCGTCGACTCCTACCGTCGGGAGAACCGCCACCGTTCCCGGGTGGTTTCCCTCGAGACCCCGGTGGGGAGCTCCCCCGAGGCACTTTATACGCTCCGCATGATCCTGCCCGGTGATAAGGATGCCCTGGCCGAGGTGAGCTTCCGGGAGCTGGACGCCTTCGTCGAGCAGATTCTCGGGGGCCTGCCGAAAGAACGAGCTCGCGCGTTCCGTCTCTACCTGGAGAAGTACAGGTACCAGGAGATCGCTGAGACCGTCGGAGTGCCGGAGAATACCGTGGCGACCTGGATCCACCGGGTGAAACTCCTGCTCGCGGAACGCCTCGGGCCCGCGGGATGAGCAGAGGAAACTGTGGAAGGACCGGACAGTATTGAAGATGGGCTGGCGCGGGAGGAGCTTCGGCGCCTGCTGGCCGGAATGGAGGAGCCGCCGGAGGCCTTGTTCGAGGAATTCGACTACCTCCGTGGCACATTCCGGGCGGCGATCCGCAGGGCGGCCGACTTCGCCAGACGTCCCACATCGAAGGAGGTCGACGCCAGCTTCTCCCTCGCCGGGGAGCTGCTGCGCTACGCGGCGGATCGCATGCGGCGGCTCTTCCCGCGAGGGGAAGGACTCGTGCCCCTGCCGGGGGTCCGATCGATCGATGCGCCGCCCCGGCCGGCCGGTGATGCGCCGGCCGTGGCCCGGGTGGTCCGGGACTGCGGCGGAGATCGGATCGAGGTGACCACACGTCGCAGTGACGATGGCACGGAGATCGAGTTCGACCTCCTCCGGACGGAGGACGGAGCCGAGATCCGGCCCTTCGAGGTGGTCGTGACGGATACGGGGGGCGCCAGACTCACCGAGCCCCTCCGGGTGGAACGAAACCAGCGAGCCCCGAGCTTTCCGGGGCCGAGAGCGGGGATCTACGTGTTCGACCTGAGCTGGGCCGAAGGCTCGGTGACGATCAGGATCGAGTTCGCGTGACGGCGGGTCGAGATGAGAGAGACCATGGAACCGGGCCACGTGGCCATCGCGACGCTGCTCGCGGGCTTGCGGCACGCCAAGCCGGACGGAGAGCGCATCGATCTGTTCGCGGTGCGATGGACCGTCGACGCCCCTTCAGCCCGGACCGCCTTCGCGGCACTGGGCCAGGTCCTCCCGGAGTCCCTCGCCGCATCGCGGGTCACTGAGACCGGGCCCTGGGACGGCCGGCTCCAGATCGGGGACCGGATGGAGTTCCACGGCCGGATGCCCTTTGCGGGTCACGTGCACCTGTTCAACCTCGGAACCAGTGGCACCTGCGCGAAGCTGGCGCCGTCTCCGGCGTTTCCGGAGGGGGCCGAGGTTCACGGGCATGCCTTCCGGATTCCGGCCGCGCCGCCGGGGGGGATCGAGGCTCTCGCAAGCGAGGGGGGATTCACGGTGACGGGTCCCGGCACGCGCGAAACCGGCGAGCCGGAGCGCCTCCTGGCAATCGTCACCGTGGACGAGATCGACCTCCGCCTCGAGGATCTGCACCCGAGGCTGGTCGGCCGGAGGCCGGGAGCCCGTAGCATCGACAGCGGACCCGGATTCGCGGGACCCGCGCGCGCGGAGAGCACCGGTCTCTTCCGCCTGGAAGCGGCCCGTTGGGAGTACGGCCTGCTGTCCATGGAGATCATCGGCCGGGGAGATCCGGCATGAGTGGGAGCCAACGCGCGGATCGGGAGATCCTCTGGAGAGGCTGACAGATCCAACAAGGACCGAAAGGAACAGAGACATGTCGCATGTGAAGAACCCGAAGAAGCAGCTCGCCGTCGTGAACGTCCACCCCAAGGATGACGGGCGCAAGAGAGTCGAGGTCTGCATGATGCCCGATCCCGACACCCTGGTCGGCGAGAGACAGCAATCCCGGGCCGTCCTCGCCCTGGACGCATCGAAGTCCCTCAAGCCGGCGTACGGCGACGCGTTCAACCCGAACCACATGGAGCCCGTGGCGCTCAAGATAGGCGAGCTTCTGGGCGACGTCACGCGGGACGACTCTGTCTCGCTGTTCTACTGGGCCCTGGAGGGGGGCTCGGATCTCGAGGACATCGGCACGTTCAAGGGGGCCGACCTAGAGGAGGTCTCGATCACGGGCCCCGGGCACCACCGCTGGGGCAAGGGCACCTACATGCTCCCCGCCATCCGGAAGATCGTGGAGGAACACGGCCAAGGGGCGGTTTGGATCATGGGGGTGGTCGTCACGGATGGCATCATCGAGGACGAGGCCGCGTGCATGGAGTACTGCATGGAGCTAGGGCGCCAGGTCGCGGCGAATCCCGACCGGGTCGTCAAGCTCGTGCTGATCGGCGTCGGCACGCATGTGGACAGAGACCAACTCCTGCGGTTCGACGACATGTTCGAGGACACGGAACTCGAGGAGAAGGTCGATGTGTGGGCGAGCGGTTGGGTCGAGAACATCAAGGAGCCGCATCAGATCACTGGTATCCTCTTCGGCGAGCTCATGACCCCGGAAATGATCGTCGCACCCAGCGGCGAGGTGCGCGACGACCGCGGAAACGTGCTGGACGTGTTTGCGGACGGCTTGCCCGGAAAGTTCAGTTTCTCCGTCCACGGAGGCTGCAACTCCTTCACGCTCAAGATTGAAGGACTGGAGATCGAGCAGGACATCTCCCCCGCGGCACTGACCTGATCCGGGCGCGAAGGAGAGCTACCATGGACGAGCGAAGAGGAGCGAGCCAGGCCCGACGCGGCCAGAGCGTTCTGATCCCGGGCAGACTCACGCAGAAGGAGTTCGGGAAGGTGTACGTCCAGGACCTCGGTGCGAAGGTGCGCGTCGAGCTTGTCGCGTGGGCCCCCGACGACGCGGAGGGCTGGCGTACGGGCGTCGCGCTCGACGGGAGTGCGTCCATGCGCGGTTGGTATGGCCGCGGAAACCGCAGCCAGATCCCCGAGAAGACGCTCCGCGAGTATCGGAGCCGTGGCTGGCTGACGGAGAGGAGCGTGGACGGCCGGAAGTTCGTCTCACTCGCCGGCCCCGCCAGGAAGGACGCCATGGACAAGGGCTACGTCATCTCAACGGACAACATCGTCGAGCCGGTGGCGCAGGACTTCATGAGCTTCCTCGCCGGCGAGCTCGACGTCGAAGACCGGACAATGGCCATCTACTGGGCCTGCGGGCCCGACGGCCGGGACATCCATGTCCTCGGCGATCTCTCCGAGACCGACTGCCGCTCGCTGGGCGTCGAGGGCCCGAAGCGCGGCAACTTCGGGGCCGCGACCCACCTGCT
>CAYRXS010000411.1:0-4288 GCA_964428225.1 uncultured Planctomycetaceae bacterium | reverse complement strand
CTGCTCGGCGAGCACACCGACGAGATCCTGGCGGACGTGCTGGACTACTCGCCGGTGCAGATCAGCGCCCTGCGCGAGGCCAGCGCGGTCTGAGCCCGGCGGGCGGTGGGGCTGGGAAGGCCAGCCTCCGCTATGCTGGTCGCCGTGAGGCTCTCCCGCGCGCTCCCGGCTCTACTCCTGCTCATCGCTTCCGCTCCGCTCGTCGTCGCCCAGGAGGCGCGCTACGAGCTGGGACGCCGGCTGCGCGAGCTCGAGCTCGCGTGGGATGACGCGGACGCCGGCGCGAAGGCGCGCGCCCTCCCCGCGCTCCGGGAGTCCGTCACCTGCTTCTTCGGACTACGGATGAAGGACGCGGCGCGGGCGCTGGACCGGGCGCGCTTCGCGATCGGCGAGGTCCCGACCGACGGGGTCGCGGCCTGGTGCGCGTCCTTCGTCGTGCGACCCGCCTGGCGCCTCGCGGCGACGGGGGACTCCCAGCTGGCCGTGACGTGTGCGCCGTACTACGACCTCGAAGTTCCCGCTCCGGAGGGGGTGCGCGTCCTCCTCGAGCTGACGGACGCTGCGCAGACCCTGGTCGCCGGGCCCCAGGAGCGGGCCCTCGTCGCGTCGCCGGCGGTCGAGTCGGTCCTGGAGCTGAAGACGGTGGAGGAGGGGGACTACCGGCTGCGCGCCCGCTTCCTGCTCGAGGACCGGGCCGTACACGAGGTGACCGTGAACGTCTCCCTCGCCGACGACCTTCAGGAGCGGCTCGCCGCTCTGGAGCGCGGCGTGGAGGCTGCGCCGCGTCCCCTCGACCTGGAACGCGCCACGGCCCAGCGCCTGCACGGGATGCTCGCACGACTCCTGGACGGCAAAGTGCCCGAGCTGGACGTGCGCGGGGCGGCGCTCCTGCGCGAGGCCGAGGCGGCCCTGGCCGCCGAGACGGCGCGCTACGACTTCCGCCACGAGGGTGACCAGTGGTTGCAGGTCCCCGCCGAGAAGGGCCCTCGCGCGCTGCGCCTCTACGCGCCGCCGTTCCCCGAGGGCGCCGCCGACCGGCCCTGCGTGCTCGCGCTGCACGGCGCCGGCGGGAGCGACCACCTCTTCTTCGAAGGCTATGGCCACGGCGCGGCCGTGCGCCTGGCCCGGGAGCGCGGCTGGGTCTTCGTCGCGCCCAAGGCGCCGCTCTTCGGCGGCGGCGGAGACCTGCGGCCGCTGCTCGATGCCCTCGAGGGGCGCTATCGGATCGATCGCGAGCGGGTCCTCCTCCTGGGCCACTCGATGGGAGCGGCGCACGCCCTGTCGGCGGCCCGCAAGGCGCCCGAGGCCTACGCAGCCATGGCCCTGATCGGCGGCGGCCGGCCTTCCCGTCACGACGAGGTCTACGCGGGGCTCCCGACCTACGTCGCCGCCGGCTCCGAGGACTTCGGCCTGCGCGGAGCGCGGGCCTTCCACGCCTCGCTCGTGATCCACCAGCCCGCGGCCCGGCTCGACGTGCGCGAGGGCATCGAGCACCTGACGATCGTGCAGGAGGTCCTGCCGGCGGCGTACGCCTTCTTCGACGAGGTGCTCGGAGAGGGGCGCTGATCAGGGAGGGCTCAGGCGCCGAGCGCCGCCTCGATCGCCGCGCGCAGCTCGGGATCGTCCGGGGTCGTCTTCGGCGCGAAGCGCGCCAGGACCCGTCCCTGGCGGTCGACGAGGTACTTGGTGAAGTTCCACGTCGGCTCCTCGAGGTCGCGTGAGAGGAAACGGAACACCTCGTCCGGGTCGTCGCCGGAGACGATCCGCTTCTCGTAGAGCGGGAAGGTCACTCCGAAGTTCTGCGTGCAGAACTCGCGAATGTCCTCCGCGTCCCCGGGCTCCTGGTTCAGGAAGTCGTTGCTCGGGAAGCCAAGGATGGTGAAGCCGCGCGGGGAGAGCTCCTCATGGAGAGCCTGCAGCGCCGCGTACTGCTTGGTGAGCCCGCAGCGACTGGCGACGTTCACCACCAGGGCGACCTGCCCCGCATGCTCGGCGAGAGCGGCCGGCGCCCCCACCAGCGTGCGCGTCTCGAGCTCGTAGAAGGAGGGCACAGGGGTGGCCCCGTCCCCCGCGTCCCACTCCGTCGGGCCACCCAGGCGGCAGCCCGCGTGGAGGAGGAAGAGCGACAGGGCGAGGAGGGCGACCAGAATCAGTGGATACGAGAGCATCGGCTTCATGGCGGGAGCGGCACCTGGAGGGCTGTGAAAGCTGGGTCTAATCCTCTCTCAACTTCGTCTTGCTGCCAGCGGCGGATGCGACCTTCGCCGACTCCTCGGTCCCGAATCTCCGCGAAACCGTCTCCGGCGCGTCCTTCACCCAGCCGCAGCGCTATAGGATGCGGGCTCGTGGGGGCCCAGGGGGATCCTCGCATCCGTTGCGGCGCTTCGCGCGCTGACTCAGCCAAGTTCAAAGCATGGAGCCGAAAGCAGATTCGTCTCGGTCGAAACCTCTCCCGGCCGCATCTTCTGAGTCGCCCTCCCGCTCAGATCCGTGCAATGCCACCGTGGTCATGCGGCAGGAGGTCAGCCACGGTTTGCTCGTGCTGCGAGTCAAGCCGGACTCGGGGCCGGTCGTGTTCAAGCCCGGCCAGTACGCGGTGCTCGGACTCCCCGGCTCCGCGCCGCGCAGCAAGTACGCCGATCCGGAGGACGAGCCCGCCGTCCCCGAGAAGCTGATCAAGCGCGCCTACTCGGTGGCCTCGTCGAGCCTCGACGGGGAATCCCTCGAGTTCTACGTCGCCCTGGTGCGCAGCGGTGCGCTCTCCCCACGCCTGTTCGCCCTGGGTGAGGGGGATCGGGTTTGGCTCGGCCCCAAGCTCAAGGGCATGTTCACCCTCGACGACGTCCCCGCCGGGAATGACGTGGTGATGGTGGCGACCGGCACCGGGCTCGCCCCGTACCTGAGCATGCTCCGCTCCGCCTACGAGTTCGACGAGAATCGCGCCACGGTCGTGGGACACGCGGCGCGCGTGTCGTGGGACCTGGGCTACCGCCAGGAGCTGGAGAGCCTGGCCGCCCGCTACCCGAACTTCCACTACCTCCCCATCATCGACGAGATCGACCGCGATTCCGACTGGAAGGGCGAGGTGGGCTTCGTGAACCGGTTCGTCGAGGAGGGCACCTTCGAGAAGCTCCTCGAACGTGGATTCTCCCACGAGACCACCTCCGTCTTCCTGTGCGGCAACCCCCTCATGATCGAGAGCATGATGGTGATCCTGCAGGGGAGCGGCTTCACCAAGCACAGCCGTCGGGAGCCGGGGAGTCTCTTCGTGGAGGAGTACTGGAAGGACTGAGCGACGCTCTCGAGCCTCAGCCGGACCGCCTTCTGTCCGTAGCGGATCGTCGAGCCGCGGCGCGCTGCTCGCGACGGAGCTGCGCACGGGCGACGGCCCGCTGCGCCTCGGGGACCTCGTCCTGCGAGTGGCGCAGGGTGCCGAGGTCGACGCCCTGCTCGCCGACCTCGCGCAGGCCGGCCCGGCCGGCTCGGGGCGCTTCGAGCCCCTCCTGCGCGAGCTGCTCGAGACCTCCGACCTCTTCGCCCCGGACTGGGATCCCAAGGTCGACGGCCCCGGGGGCGGGATCGTGTTCGGGGAGAGCCTCTACTTCGAGCGCAACCCGGAGGTCCCCTGGCGGGCCCGCAGCGAGGCGCGCGTCGAGCAGGCGGCGACCCTGGTGCGCGCGGATCTGGCCTCGATCAAGGCCGCGGAGAACGACTACCGGCAGTACCCCCGCAACATCGGCGCCGGCTACGAGGCGATCTAGCCGCGGGAGGGGAGCTACGTCCGCGGCGTGGACGTGGGCGGAGCGGCCTTCGCGGCGCACGAGATCTACTTCCGCTGCGACCTGCCCTTCCCGTTCGGTGACTACGAGTGCGATCTGAACGTGTTGACGCACACGTCGGGCGCGGGGGACCTGGTGACGGACATCTACTCGCCGAGCGATGACTTCCGGTACATGCTCGGCCGCGACGTGCTCCTGCCCGCCGAGACCGCGGCCGGCGAGACTGTCGCTATCCTTCGCGTGCGCTTCTTCGGCTTCGATCTCTCAGGCGTTCCGGACAGTGCGGGCAATCGTCGTGAGGCGATGCGCAGCTCCCTCGGCAACCTGCGGCGCAACGCGGAGCGGCCATTCCTGGAGGCCGGGTGGGAACGCGTCGAGCTGCCCGAAACCGCGCCGACGTACGAGCTGCTCGGGCGCCGCGCGGAGGGCTGATCGCGACTCCCTGCACGAAGCCGCGAACTGGCGGAGGCGGAGGGATTCGAACCCCCGGTGGCTTGCGCCACGCCGGT
>CAYRXS010000410.1:0-4354 GCA_964428225.1 uncultured Planctomycetaceae bacterium | reverse complement strand
AACCCCTTGGGAGATATTTGCCGGGTTAGTTGCCCGGGGCGGGGGGCCGGGGGTGGCCACCTCCCGCCGTGGCAGCAGGGGGTGAGATGTCGACGGGTCAGAAGTCCTTCAACATCTCCAGGGCACGGAGCACCGAGGGCGTGTCTCCGTAGTGGTCTCTGACGTCTTCCAGCCAAGTCTTGGCGTCGGTCTTGGCGGTGGTGACCGCGGTGAGCTTCAGGGCGCACTCGGCCATCCCGACGAGGGAGCGAGCCACGCGGTCGCGGCTCAGGTGATCCATCGAGGCGACGAAGGCGAACTCGAGCTGGGCTTCCCGGTGGTTGCCGTCCGCCAGGTACGCTTCGGCGAGGCCCAGGTGAGCCCCGTAGATCAGGTCTGGCTGGCCGAGGTCGGCATTGCGGACATAACCCTCGAAGGTGTTCCTGGCCTGGGTCGCGCTCCCCTCGGCGAGCAGGATGTAGCCGTCACCGAGGCGGGCCTCCGACAGGATGCCCTCGAGGGCTTGGCGCTTCGGATCCTCGGCGTCGACCTCCGCGAGGAGAGCCGGCAGCGACGACTCCATCGTCCCGTAGAGCTCCTTCGCCTGGGTGGTCTCGCCCGCCTCCAGGAAGGACTTCGCCGCGGCGAGGCCCGCCCGGTAGCAGTGGACCAGTCCGTAGCCCTCCGTGGGCGCTCCGCCCGCCGCTTCCATGAACAGGGAGCGGTAGAGCTCGGCGGCGGCCATGGAGTCCCCGCCCAGCCGGGTCGCGCGCGCGTTCAGCATGCGCACCTTCGGCACGTCGCGGTTGTTCGGGTGATCCGCCAGGAAGGTCTCGGCCTCCGCCTTGGCCTGCGCGAAGGCGCCGGGATCGACGGCCCCGCTCTTCATCAGGGCCTCCGCGGCTCGCAGCCGAGCGTAGGCCCGCACCACGGCGCGGGGCGTGTCGGGGTCGCCGGCGGCCAGCTTGAACTTGGCGGCGGCGTTCGGGAAGTCGCCGCGGTCGAAGTAGGCGATCCCGTCCGTGAAGTTCGTGGGCACGTCGCCGAAGCGGACGCTCTCCACGATGTCGGACTTCCGGTCCTTCTGGCCGCTACTCGTCTCGATCACCGTCTTCTGCAGGGTGTTCTCGATGATCGTGCCGGTGTCGGTCTTGATCTGGCCCCGGGGGTTCCGCCACATCACCTGGTCGGGTCGCGAGCCCTGCGCCACGGAGGTGGGGGCCAGGGCTCCGAGGGCCAGGACGGCTCCCGCGGCGAGGGTCAGAGCGCGCCGCGCCAGCCGGCGCCGCGAGGGGCGCGAGGGGAGGTTCGGGCGACCAAAGTCGGTGCTGGACAACGAGTTGGGGTGGCGCATGGCTTCGGATTGGGCGGCCATTCTAGCCGTGGGCGACGGGCTCACAACCAGGAACTTGGGCGGGGTGAAGGGGGTCGGGGTATCCATGACACGTCTCGATCAGCGGACCTTGTCCCAGAGCCACTGGTAGCGCTTCTGGAGCACCCGGTTCCCGCACTTGGCCTCGATGTCGCCGAAGGTCGGGCCGGCGTAGTCGACGAGGTCGTACACCACCCATAAGCAGCTCTCGCTCTTGGTGCTGTCCACCAGGCCCCAGCGGTACCAGCAGTGGAAGAGCTCGAACTTCAGCGCATACCAGGGCTCCTCCCACTGGTTGCCGTCGTTCTTCTCCTTGTTGGTGAGCCGGAGCCACAGCTTGCTCGCCTTCTCGATGGTGGCGGCGTCACCCACTCCCGGTACCTCCACGATGTTGTTCTCGTCGCCCTCGATCCAGCCGCAGACCGCGCGGCACCAGTTCGCCGTCACCTCGGCGGACACGCGACGCGGGTCCTCCTTGTCGTCGGGATCGGGGACGAGCGGATCCAGGATCTCGAAGGCCTCGTCCACCCGCTTCTGGCGAAGGAGGCCGAGACCGAGCGCGGGCATCAGGTGCTTGGTGACGGTGTCCTCCTCCTCGGGGCCGGCGGTGTCGATGGCGCGGCGGGCGGCCGTCTCCGCGTTCGCCCACTCCTCGAGGTCGATCCAGAGGCTCGTCTCCTTGTGGAGGTTGCTGAAGACGCCTTCCGCGGTGAGCGAGTTGGAGATGTTCATGTACTCCGCCATCTTGCGCAGCAGCTCGTGCGCCCGATCCGCGTCGCCCGCGGCCAGGGCCGCCTCCTGCTCCGCCTTCACCAGGTTGTACATCTGGAGGGCGCCCCTCCCCGTGACGTTCTCGGTGGGGAACGTGTCGCGCAGGATCGCGTGCGTTGCCTCGGCGGCCTCGAAGTTCCTCAGGCCGAGGTGGGACATCAGGAGCATGTAGAGGGCGTTCGGCGCGTACGAGGTCTGGTCGGGGAACTCCTTCTCGAAGCCGGTGTAGAGCTCGATCACGCGCTCGTAGTCGGCGTTCGAGTAGGCGATCCGACCCAGGTAGAAGACCACCTGCGCCTTGGCCATCTGGCGGGCGAGCTTCTTCTGCGGCGTGTTCACGACGTGCGTCGGATCCGGCAGGAACTCCTCGATGTAGCGGAGGAACTCCACCTTGGCGCCGTCGACGTCGCGGATCTTGTAGAGGCAGAGGGCGGCCTTCGCGATGGCGCGCTCGTAGTTGTTCTGCTGCTCTTCGACCTGGAGGTACTTCTCACGCGCCTGCTCGAATTCGTCGTCCTTGTAGAGGCGCTCGGCCTGGCGCCAGACGATGTCGCCGGTGTTCGACTTCTGCACGTCGACGACGATCTCCTCCGCCTCGAGCCACATCTGGTTGACCCGGGTGTCTCCCGGGGCGGCGCGCCGCACGTCGCCGATGTTGGTGTAGTAGCCGCGGGCGTTCTTCTCGTCGAACTCGAGGTCGCCCCGCCACGTGGTCACCGCCTCCTTGAACACCATCGCGGCCTCGAGGGGCCGTTTCGTCTTCTCGTAGGACCGCCCGAGGTACCACAGCACCCGGGGAAGGAACCCCCGCTTCGTGGCCTCGTCCTGGGAGTCCAGCGCCCGCAGGACTCCCCGCAGCGCGACGTTGGCCTCGTGGTAGTTCTTCGCGTTGTACTCGCCCTGGGCGGCCTCGAAGAGCACCTCGGGGGCGAGTACGATCCCGGGCAGGTCGCGAATCTCGGAGATCAGCTTCTGCGCGTAGACCTTCAGGATGTTGGTCTTGTTCTCCTCGTTGACCTGCTGGGCGATGCCGAGGGCCAGGTCCGTGGCGGAGCGCGAGTTGCGCCGGGCGGAGTAGCCGGCATCGTTCATCGCCTCCTCGGTCTCGAACCACTGGAGCTCGCCCTGGGCGATCGAGCCGCCCACGTAGCCCCCGCTCGCGAGCAGGGTGCGACCGACCTCGAGAAGGGAGAGGTAGCCGATCGGACTCAGGATGAATCCCTCGCGCTTCCACGAGTTGTGATAGTGGAGAGCGAACTCGCAGGCCTTCGACACGTTCCCGATGGCGACCAGCGAGCTGATGAGATCCGCGCTGGCGCGCTCGACCAGCTCCCAGCGCTTGGCCTTGAAGTCGACGGGGATCGCATCCCAGTCGTCCTCGTCCCTCTTCTCCTGGGTCAAGGGCACCATGAGGTCGACCACGTACTCGCCGAAGTCGGCGGCGTAGGTGTAGTCGCCCTGGGCGATCTTCGACTTGGCCAGGAGGATGTAGGCGTTCAAGCCCCAACCGGTGGACTCACCGTACTCGAGGGCGACCTCCTCGAGGATCTTGTCCGCCATGCCGAACATGAACGTCCCCTCCTCGGAGACCTTCGCGAAGGTGATCAGCATCTGGCCCCGGTTGAGCATGAGGCGGGCCTTGTCGAGCTTCTCCTCCGCCGTCATGTCGTCGGGATTCGGCGGAAATCTGTCGAGCATCTCTCCCGTGTGCTCGAGCCCCTTCTCCAGGACGGACCTGCTCAGCGTCCGCAGGGCCTCCGCCTCGTCCCCGAGGGTCTCCCCGATCGCCCGCTCGATGACGTTCGAGTATGCATTGCAGAGGTCGACGTACGCCCCCTTGGCCTCGGGGAGGAAATCGGAGAAGGGGTTGTCGTCGATGAACGCCTCGTAGGAGGTCATCGCCTTGTCGTAGAGCCCCAGGCGCTTGTCCTTGTCGCGCTCGTTCTTGGCGCCCACGTAGTAGATGTCGCACTTGGCGACCCCCAGCTCCTCGGTGAGCTCCTTCGTCAGCCGACCCTTCTCGATCTCGGCGATCAGCTCCTCGGCGAGGTCCACGTACACGAAACGCGAGGCCAGGCCCCTGGCGAACTCGATGTCCGCCTTGATCTGTTCGTCGCTCGCCTGGGCCGCGAGATCGCCACCCAGGACGAGGGCTCCGAGGACGAGGGGCGCTACATGCCGCAGAACGGGGATGAGCTTCATGGGGCTGGCTGGATGGGGATGGGGGTGTCG
>CAYRXS010000409.1:0-4399 GCA_964428225.1 uncultured Planctomycetaceae bacterium | reverse complement strand
TTCACGGGGGCACCAAGGTCGATCTCGGCTCCAAACCCTTCAAGTTGGGCTAGCCTGAGAGCCGCTCCAGGAACCAGCCCAGCCGATGCCAGCCGGCGCGCGAGGCGTGCCGCTCCTGGATCGCCGTCCAGTCCTCCCGCCAGGGAGTCGCGTCGGCTTCCCGACCCTCGGCGTAGGCGGCGAGGAAGCGGCGGACGTCTCCCCTCGTGAGGAAGCGCGGTCCGCGGGCGTCACGACGCTGCACGGCTCGGTACAGCCGGCGCAGGTTGTCCCGTCGCTCCTCGGTCCCGAGCGGGCGGCAAAAAACGGAGCGGTCCAGGTCGAGGATCCAGGAGCGCGGCGCGCCGTCGTCGGGTGCGTCCTTCGCGAGGAGGCTCTCGTCGACCAGGAGGTTCTTCGGATGCAGGTCCGCGTGAAGGAAGCCGACGGCGTGCAGCCGCCCCACCAATCGCCCGATGGAGCGGAAGAGCGCGGCGCGGCTCGAGAAGCCCACCCCGCCGGACCGCAGGCGCTCGAGCGCGTCGGCGAGGTCGATCGCGCCCTCGATCCGGCGCGTGACCAGGGCGAGGTGCCAGCCGTAGAGCCTCGCCCGCCGAGCCCGCGCGGCCACCACCCGGGGCGTGGGAATCCCGGCCTCGCTCAAGGCCTCCGAGCAGGCGAGCTCCCGAAACGGGCGCGCGGGATCGGAGAACCGCTCGCCGGTGAGGAAGCGCAGGAGCCCTCCGTGGCGGAACCGGCGAACCGCGAACCGCGCGTCTCCTCCCGAGAAGCCCTCGAGGAGGCGGCGGCCGACGAGGTCGCTCGGCTCGAGACGCTCGCCACCGTCGGCGTCGAAGCCGGCGGATGCCAGCGCCTCCTGCGCCTCCGCGCGAAGCGCGAGGACGCCCCGGCGACCGCGAAGCACGTCACAGTCTCTGGGAAGCTCGACGGCGAAGGCGAGGGGAGGCAAGCGCACCTCCGGGATCGGGTGATCGGGGGAGCTCCCCCGTCGAATCAGAGGCCGGCGCCGAAGGAGGGCAGGCCGTCATCCTCGGGCTTCTCCGGCTCGGGGACGGGCTCCGGCTCCACCGGTTCGGGGACGGGATCCGGCTCCACCGGCTCCGGGGCGACGACTTTCTCCTCGACGACGGGGGCAGGTTCTTCGATGCCGCTCCCGAAGGGCGTGGCGGCGGCCGTCGGCTCGCGCGAAGGGCGGCCGGGCTTCGTGGCGCTTTCGCGCTTCTCGCTCTGCGCGACGGGAGCGCGAACGGGCTCTTCCTCGCGCCGACTCTCGTGACGGGCGGGGCGGGGGATCTCCGCGGAGCGCTCGCCGTCGCCGCGGCTCCGGTCCCGGCCGCGATCCCGGTGATCTCGACTATCCCCACGATCTCCACGATCCCGCGAGGAGCCACGGCCGCGGGAGGAGCGGGAATCGCGCGAGCCGCGATCGTCACGACGACCCCCCCCGCGCTCGCGTCGGCCACCGCGCCGGCCGTCGGACCGACCTCCGCGGCGGTCGTCCCTTCGTCCCTGGCGGCGGGGACCGCGCATCGGTTCCCGGCCGTCGTCGTAGTTCCCCTCGACCTCGATCAGGTGGGTCGGAATGTCCTCGGCCAGCCAGAGAGAATGGCGGTCGTAGAAGTTGACGCCTTCCTCCCAGGCCTCGAGGGCGCGGATGGAGAGCACGGTGTATTCACGGGCCGCGCGGCGTCCGGTTCCCCGCGCGTCGTCCACGTTGAGGGCGAGGTGCAGGAAGCGGCGTCGACCACCCCGCAGGCCGAAGCGCGAGGCGCGGTCGGCATCGCTCTTCGGGATGGCCACGAAGAGAACGTCCGGCGGCTGCGAGGGCGTGCCGGGCTCCACGGGGATCGAATGCCCGTAGAGCGCGCGGATGCGATCGCCCTGGATCTCGTACCGCTTGCGGTCACCCGAGTCCATCGCCAGCTCGAGATCGGCGGGGTTCACCGTCTCTCCCAGTCGCTCGCCCAGAGCGCGGATCACGTCGTCCACGGCGGCGAAGCCGTGCGCGTCGACCTCCAGATCGAACTTGTCGGGCTGGTGTCGCAGCATGAAGGCGAGGGAGCGGGTGATGCGTTCGATCTTGGCGGAATCCGACATTTCGGTCTATCCCGGGGCAGAGGTGGCGATGGGCGAGAACGCGGGGCGAAGGGCTCGCGGAAGGGCGTGACATTCTAGTGTCCCGTCCCCGAAGTTCGTCGCCCGGCCCCGGGGTTCCTGCTCCTCCCGATCGCGGATTCGACCCGAAGGGGGCTCCCCCCGTATCCGGGGCCGCCTCGCGGGGGTAGCGTGGATGCGATGCGCAGCCCCCGTCGAGCCCTCCTTGCCCTCGCCCTCGGCGCGGCCCTCGCCCCCTCCCCGGCCTCCCAGGATCCGGCCGGCCCGGAGGCTCCCCCCGACGTCCCCGTGGTCCAGGAGACGATCAACGCGGCGATCGATCGGGGGGTCGCGTTCCTGCTCGACGCTCAAGAGCTGGACGGGACCTGGCTCTACGGCAGCCAGGGAGCCCGGCCGGGGTGCACGGCGCTCGCGACGTACGCCCTCCTGAAGTCGGGCGTCCCGCCGGGCCACCACGCGATCCGGCGCGCCCTGGTCAGCCTCGAGATCCGTCCTCCCGGGCAGACCTACGACGTGGCTTGCCTCCTGCTCGCCCTCGACGCCCACGACCCCTCCGCCCACCGGGAGTGGATCGCCGGGCTGACGGAGAGCCTGCGGGGCTGGCAGGACGGGGACTTCGGATACCCCGGGGGCCGGGACCTCTCGAACACGCAGTACGGCGCCCTCGGCCTGTGGGCCGCGGCGCGGTCGGGGGTGCCCGTCGCCAACTCCGCCTGGGCCGCCCTGGCCCGGGCCACGCTCGGCTACCAGGGCCAGGACGGAGGATTCGGCTACCACCGCGGCGGCCACGCCAGCACCGGATCGATGACGACGGCGGGAGTGGGAGTCCTCGCCATCTGCCTCGACGCGCTGTACGAGGAGGGAAGCGCCTCTCCCCTCGCGAAGCGGATGATCGCCGCCCGGGATCGGGGGCTGGGCTGGCTCGCGAGCCACTTCACCGTCCGCGACAACCCCGGGCAGGGCGCGTGGGTGGCCTACTACCTCTACGGCCTGGAGCGCGTGGGCGCCCTCGCGAACGTCGAGACGATCGGAGATCACGACTGGTACCGCGAGGGAGCCGAGTTCCTCGTCCGCGGCCAGGCGCCCGACGGGCACTGGGAGACGACGTTCGCGCCGGGGATCCCCCAGACCTGCTTCGCCCTTCTCTTCCTCCGGCGGGCCACCCTCTCGGTGACCGGACAAACGGCCGCGCGTCGGCGCGCACGGTACGCGAGCGACGCCGAGGGCCTGCCCGTCCACCTCTTCGCCACCGGGGACGACCCCCTCGCGGTGTGGATCGCGGAGTGGAACGAGGAGGTCCTCGGGAACCTGGTCCGGCCGGAGGAGCAGGGGCGAGGACCTCGCGTCGCGCGGGTCGAGTATCTCGTGGACGGCGTCCCCGTGAAGACGGTGTGGGGAAGGTCCGACGAGCCGGCGGGAGACCGGCGCTTCGAGGCCCGGCTCAGCCTTCCCGAGCCCGGCACCTACGAGCTCGCGGCGCGCGTGCACCTGCTCGGCCGCCCCACCGAGATCGCGGGCCACGCCTTCCCCGGCCTCGAGCACGCGCGGGAGATCCCCCCCGTGACGGTGGTGATCGAGGAGGCGACCCCGGAGTGGATGCTCGAGAACGCCCGGGACCCGATCCGCAACCTGCTCCGGGGGAGCACCCCCAGGGTGACCGCTTCCTCCTCGTTCACGGGATGGATCGAGGGAATGGGGGGCGGCTTCGCGCCGAGCAACGCGATCGACGACGTGCAGAGCACCTGCTGGCTCGCCGACGAGGCGGACGAGGCGCCGGTCCTGACGATCCACCTGCGCTCGGCGCGGCACGCGGACGTGATCGTGCTCGGCCACGCTCGCACCCGCCCCGCCCGGCCCGGCTACCTCGCCCGCGCGCTGGAGGTCCGGGCGACGGTGAACGGCACCGACGAGCACGTGATCCAGATGGACCCGGACGTGCGGCGCAAGACGCGGTTCCGGCTCCCGCGGCCGATGCGGATCCGGGACCTCGAGCTCCGCATCCCCTGGAAGGCCCCCGGCTCGGCGGACACGACCGCGGTGGGCTTCTCCGAGGTCGAGCTCCAGCTGTTCCGGGAAGAGCGGTAGGGACGGGATCAGGTCAGCCAGCTCTGCCAGATCGGATCGATCACGGGCTCGAGGAGGAGGGCGCCGGTGCCCACGCCCCCCCCGATCAGGAGGATCCGGCGGTGGCTCGCGGCGAGGCTCGCGAGGGGGAGGATCCGCCCGGGCGCGGCGACACCGAGGCGACGGCCAGGGCGCCGAAGAGCCCCAGCACGAGGTGGGG
>CAYRXS010000408.1:0-4466 GCA_964428225.1 uncultured Planctomycetaceae bacterium | reverse complement strand
GAAGGAGCGGGCCGGGCGCGAGGTAGGGGCCTGGTGTCAGATCCTCGAAGACCGGAGTGGGCATCTGTGCGAGTGGGAACGCCGTCCGATGGGAGGCGCGGGAAGCCAGAATCCGGTCTCCGACCTTCGTGAGGAGGCCGGGTACCGTGTCGAGTGGATTCTCCCCGTTCTGAAGGGCCGCGGCGAGTCGGAGGAGCGGCAGCTCGCCGTCGCGGAGCATGACATGGTCCACGAGATCGAACAGGGGCGGGACTCTGCGGACATCCTTGCGCAAGCGCGTGACCGTCGCACCGCCCAGACAGATGCGGGCAGGAATATCGAGGTCGCGAATGGCACGCGCGAAGCGCAGCGCGCCGTAGAGCTGCTGGGCATACGACACGCTGATGGCCACTACATCCGGCATGAACGAGTGCAGGACCTCGGCGGCTTCCTCGAGGGGCTCGTCGAGGAGCTCCGTACCGGAGTACACGGCGCGTAGCAGTGCATCCGGATCCGTGCGATCGTGGTCCCCGTGGAATTCCATGCTGGACCAACGAGTAGCTCCATGTGTGTTCGCATGGGCGAGCATTCCCAGCTCCGCGACGGAGATGGCCGCCTCGTACCTGGAGAAGTCGTGGAACGTGGACTCCGCTCGAAGTAGCGCTACGAGCTCGGGTACGTCGCTCGGAAGGTCGTCCAGCCCGAGGCCCGGAAAGAATCCCTCGGCCTGGGCTTCGAAGGACCTGCGAATCGCGCTCGGATCGAGAAGACGTTCGAAGCAGAACCGGCTGACGTCGAAACAGATGGCGTCATGGCCGGCCGCCCGGAGCACTCCCACGAGCACGGCCGGGGCCGCGGCAGGGGCCGTCGGAAGGAAGATCGGTGGTGTGACGACGACGAAGCGCATGCTCTCCCTCATGATTCGATCGCGGCAGGCGCTACACATCCTAGGGGCGGTACGGAACCGCGGCAAACCGTATCGCCCGCCCAGACCGTCCCCGGCGGCCGCCCGTGCATCCTCGACCTTTCCCACGTCGACGTGCTCGCGCGCAAGCTGGCTCGATGGTTGAGCGAGTAAGGGCAGCCGCCTGCGAGTCACGACAGCATCCGGTCTCATCTGCCGCCGCCGAATTCCTACCCGGCGATGGGCGCCGAATCCGTGGTGACGCGCCAGGCCGTGGGGGTCTCGGGTACAATTCCCCAGCCCGACCTCATCGCCCCCTCTCGAGGGCCTCATGATCCCCGACGGGAATCCGCCTCAATCCCCACCTCCTGCCCGAGATCCCACGGAGGCTCTCGTCGATCGAGCCCGTGAGGACATGGAGCATGGGTTCGGCGAGCTCTATGCCAGAGTCGCTCCGTCGCTCTTCACCTGGGCGAGTCTCCACCTGCACGACTCCCTGAGCCGGCGGCTCGACCCCGAGGATCTGTTGCAGGAGGTGTGCTGTCGCGCCTTCGGGCGGTTTCACACCTACGACGCCGCGCGTTCGGAGTTCCGATCGTGGATCTTCGGGATCGCCCGCAACGTGCTCCACCAGGCGCTCCGCAGGCTGGGCCGGTCGCGAGGCATGGGCGGGAAGAGCGATCGGCTCGTCCCGACGCCGAGCGAGATTCCCGACACCGCGACGAGCATCACGCACAAGGTGGCGAAGGAGGAGGCGATCCGCCTTCTCCTGGAGCGAGTGCGCCGAATGCCGGATCCGGAGCGCCTGCTCTTCATGTTCCGCGGCCTCGAGGGGCTGCCGCACCAGGAAGTCGGCGAGCTCCTCGGCATTCCCGCCAAGACGGCGGCCAAGCGCTGGGATCGCCTTCGCGAGCGGCTGCGGGAAGAGGTCGAGATCTCCGAGACCTTGATCGCCTGACCGACGGGCCGCGGGAACGCTCGCCCGGGTTCTGATTCAGACGTCGAGCTTCCGGGCCGGCCGCACCCCCAGGCTCATCGACCGCAGATCGGGGGGGACGCCGTCCCGCATGCCCGAGCGCCCGATCAGAACGGGGGTCGTGAACGATCCGCCTCGCCACACGACGACCGTCATCTCGCCCTCGCTCAGCCCGTCTCCGTCGCGCGGGGGGAAGCGGGTCCACTCCTCCCACATGCTGCCCGTCCACTCCGCGACGTTGCCCATCGTGTCGTGGATCCCGAAGGCATTGGGCCGGAACGATCCGACGGGCGCGTGTCCGACCCATCCGTCGTCGACTTCCGAGCTGTAATCCCGGCCGGCATGACCGCCGTGTCGGCTGGCGTACTCGTCGGCGAAGTTCGCGGCGCCTCCCACGGACTCGATGGTGTTGCCGGTCCAGAAGATGGTCGTGGTGCCTGCGCGAGCCCCGTATTCCCACTGCACCTCCGTGGGGAGGACGAGCCCGAGCTGGCCGAGTATCCGTCGGCAATCGTCCACGTTGATTTCCTCGACGGGGTGTCGTCGGTCATCGGCGGATTGCGGCGCGTCCGGGTTCACCTCGAACTGGGTGGGATCCTCCCCCGCCTGACGCTGCCACTGACCCTGCGTCATCTCGTACTTGGAGAGGAAGAACGGATCGAGCCGTACTCTCCGCGGCGGCCCGTCCCACGGACCCGCGTTGGGATCCACGTGGGGGGCTCCTTCCGGATGCCCGGGCTGCGGCCGCCCCGCGCCGACCAGGGTCCGTGCGCCCGGGAGGAGGACCAGGACGATGGCGGTGTCCTCCATCATCGTGATCTTCCCCGTGTCGGCGTCGCGTTCCGGCACGGTACCGCTCTGGAGGAGGGCGAACTCCTGCAGGCCGGACTCGGGATCCGACCCGATCGGGATGAGCCCTCGTTGTGGAGTCAGCGTGAATCCGTCGAAGCGTGGGGCCGCGGCCACGTCCGCGATCGCACGGTCCCAGGCCTCGCGGTGGTCGTCGATCGTCAGCTTCGTCAGGTTGCGCGCGAACTCGAGGCGCGGCCTCATGATCTCGATCGACTCGTCGAGGGTTTCGATGTCCTCCAGGAGCTTGGAGATCTGCCCGACGAACCAGAGATCCGTTTCCTCGTCCCGGTCGATCTCGGGGCTGGCACGCTCCCCCGAGGCCATACGGGCCTGCGCGGCCTCGAAGGCCCGACGGTGGAGCTCGGTTCGACCCGACACCTCCGCCGCGCGCCTAAGCCACCGCTCGACGTCGTCCGCGGTCTCCTCGATCAAGGGTCGGGGAAGCTCGAGCTCGTCGAGCAGGTCCTGGATCAGCCTCTGGTCGGCGAGTCTCGTCACGTCGTCGAAGTAGGCCTGCTTCTCGGCCAGGGCCTTTCGCGTCTCGTACAGGGAGTCCGAGATCACCGCGTACGCGCCGGCGACCACGAGGACGAGCACGAGGATGGAGCTCGCCAGGGCCGGGTTGCGCCGGGCCCATCGCCGCAGCTTGCGGAACGAGCTCGCGGGCCGTGCGAGGATCGACTCCCCCTCGCGAAGCCGGCGCAGGTCCTCGGCGAAGTCCAGGGCGGTCGCGTACCGGCGATCCAGGTCCTTCTCCAGAGCCGTCTGCACGACGATCCGGAGGTCGCGCTCGTTGGCGCCTTCGAGCCCGTTCAGGTCGGGCGGCTCCGACTCGAGGATCGTGCGAATCAGCGTCTCGCGCGTCGGAGCCAGGAAGGGGCGGTCCCCCGTCAGGGCCTCGAAGAGGGTCACGCCGAGCGCCCACACGTCGGTGCGCCCGTCCAGCGGGGCCGCCGTCGGATCGAGCTGCTCGGGGGACATGTAGGCGGGCGTGCCGAGCACGTCGCCGGACAGGGTCAGCTGGACTCCCGCCTCGTCCTGGTGCGCGATCCCGAAGTCCAGGACGGTGGGCGTGTCGTCCCGCGAGATCATGATGTTGCTCGGCTTGATGTCGCGATGGACGACGCCCGCCTCGTGGGCGAAATGCAACGCGCGCGCCGCCGCCTCGACCTGCTCGAGGATGCGGAGCGTTCGCGTCGGCCCGTCGGGGAGCTCGGTCCACCACTCGTCGAAGGTCACGCCCTCGACGTGGCGCATCGCGAGCCACGCCACGCCCTCCTCGACGCCGACGTCGTAGACGGCGCAGATCCCCGGGTGGTCGAGGTTCGCGGTCACCTCCGCCTCGCGCCGGAGCCGCGGACCGAGGTCACCGAGGAGCGGGGAGCGCGGCACGACCTTGATCGCGACCCGGCGCTGGATGCGCGTGTCCTCCGCCAGCCACACCGAGCCCTGTCCCCCGCTTCCGATCTCTCGCACCAGGCGGTAAGGGCCGAGGATCTCGTCCTGGTCGGTGGTGGGCGAATCGTCGGTCGCCTCGTCCGGTTTCTCCATCTCCCGGAACTCGTCCTCGATCGCACGCTCGTGGCCGGGGAAGAGAGCCTGGTACTCCTCCAGGGGACGTTCCGCGCCCCTCTCGCGGTCGGCGAGGAGCTGGGCCATGAAGGCGAGGACGACGCTCTGGGACTGGCCACTCACGGCGCCCTAGTGTCCCGTACCTGAAGTTCGTAGGCAGAATCGACGAACACTCTCAAGGAT
>CAYRXS010000407.1:0-4470 GCA_964428225.1 uncultured Planctomycetaceae bacterium | reverse complement strand
ACCGCAAGGCCGCACACCTGGTGGAAGCCGACGGCCGACACCCTGGCCGCCTACCTGACCTTCGACGAGACGCGGCGGATGCTCGCGAGCTCGTCGGTCCTGGCTCCCGAGGACTGGCAGCGCGGGGCCCGAACCACGCTGGGCGAGCGGCTGGGCAAGGTGATGGTGGGCACGCTGCGCGCCGGCTACAGCATGGCGACCCTCGGCCTATCGGAGGTCATGTTCCGGCTCGCGCGCCCCGGAAGGCCTGCGGGGAACGAGGACATCCCCACGCTCGACCTCGTGGTGGGGCCGACCGATGCCGCCGTCCTCGTCGTGGACGGGGCCGTGACCTCGATCCTGACGGCCCAGCGCCTGGCTACGCACGACTTCTGGGAGCGCCTGGGGAGGACCCTCGGCCAGGGTCCGCACCTCGAGGTGGTCATGCTGGACCTGGCGCCAGTGTCCCTGACCGTGCCGCTGCGCATCGCCATCGGAGACGAGGAGGTCGCTGCCCAGGTGGACGCCGACGTGGCCTTCGGCCTGGAGGGCGCGGACCGGGCCCTGCACCTCTTGGCGCGCACCGACGACGCCGTGGCGGGTCCAGCGCTGAACGAGCCCTCGGATGCGCCGCGCGACAGGGCCAGCTTCGTCACGGCGGGGGCCCTGGCCGAGCGCGTCCAGCGCCGTCTGGAGGGCCGGGCGTCGCACATGCAGTTCGCCCGGGAGGGGTTGCGCGCCCTTTGCGACGACTCTGAGCGACTGCGCGCTGCTGAGATCGAGCTTTCCGGGTTCCTGACGGAGGAGCTGGGTCCCTTCGGCATCGCCGTGCAGCGCTGCCGGCTTCTCCTGGCGCGCACCGAGGATCAGCAGCTTGCCATCGACCGCCGCCGCGGCGAGCTCGAGCAGGAGCGCAAGGCGATGCTGGCCGAGGCGCAGCGCCTGGACGAGAGGCGCCGGGCGGAGCTCGAGGCCGAGCGGCGGCGCATCGAGCACGAACGCCAGCGAGCGGAGACGGAGGACGAGGCCGGGCTCGCCGAGCTGAAGGAGGGCAACCGGCTCGCGCTCGCGCGCATGGTGATGCTCGACGATCAGGACCTCGCCCTGATCGAGCGCGAGGGCTTCGCCGAGCGCCGCGAGGGCGAGCGCGCGCAGGAGCTGCTCGACTTCCGCCAGGAGCAGCTGATCCTGCGGGAGCGCCGTGCCCGCGAGCTGGAGGACGAGCTCGCCGGCGCGAGGAGCGAGCTGGAGACGGGTCGCATCAACATGGAGCTCGAGCGCGAGAAGCTGGAGATCGCCCGCCTCGCCCAGGACCAGAGCCTCGCCAATCTGAGCCGGCTGAAGGAGATCGAGCGTGAGGACGACCTCCTGCGGGAGAGGGCCCGGGCCGAGGCCGAGCGCGAGCGTTTGGCGGCCGCGAAGGATCTGACGCCGGAGCAGATGATGGCGGCGCTGGCTGATCGCGACCCCGAGATCGCGCGCGCGCTCGCGGCGAAGTTCGGCAGCGAGGCAGAGTTCGCTCGCAAGTCCGCCGAGGAGCAGAGGGCGCTGATGCGCGAGATGCAGACCCAGATGACCCGCGTGATGGAGAAGGGGCTGGACTCGAGCGGCGCCGTCGCCGGTGGCTTGGTGGGCGCCGTGCGCTCGGGCGTCGAGCGCGCGCCCGTGGTGATCGACAACCGCGGCGAGCCTGCATCATCCGGCTCGCAGCCGCCGCACGCCGGCAAGTGCAGTGCCTGCGGGGAGCCGGTCGAGGCTGGCTGGAGGGTCTGTCCCTACTGCGGCGACAAGCTGGCACGGGCCTGAAGAGCACGCGGACGACCAGGGCGATGATCGACTACCAAGCCTGCTGTCGCGAGCACGCGCGTCTCGATGCGCGTTTCCGGCACTGTCCGCGCTGCGGGACGACCCTCTTCCGCTGTCCCGAGTGCCGCTGCCTCATCACGCCACTGGGCTCCTGCGACGCGTGCCTGCGGCCGGTCCTCGAGGCCCCGACCGGGCTGGTCCTCGCCCAGGGCTCGGGGATCGACCTCCCGCTCCGAATCGTGAACGCCGGGCCGGCCTCTTTTCGCGCCCTGGCCGTCTCCTGCCACACGGGTCCGAACGAGGTCCGGCTCGACCTGGGCGAGCGCCCCGTGGATCCCGGCCTCGCTCTGCAGTGCGCGGTAAGGGTCGAGTTCCCCCGGGCGGGCGATTTCGGCCTCGAGGTACGGTTCGAGCTCTCCTGGACTCACGCCGCGCGGCTGGGGTTCGCCGCCTTCCTGCCGGGGACGATCGAGATCACCTCGCGGCACGAGGGGCCGCTGATCTCAGCGATTGGCCAGGGGACGGGCAGCCTCGTGAACGTCAGCGGAGCCGCGGACCAGGCGATCGCGCGGGCGCTGCGGACGCGGGGGCTTTCCGAGGCCTCGATCGAGCGGCGGGACATGGAACCGTTTCCCGGTGCCGAGCTCGACGGATTCGGAGATGGCGGTCGTGTGGTCTCGTGGGCGACGGCCCTGGAGGTTCCGGACATGCTCGACTGGGGCGCGCCGCTCCTGCTGCGACCCTTGCCGTTGCGCGGCATCGTGCTCGGCCGCGACCGCCCTTGCGCTGAGGACGAGGCCGGCACGGATGCCGCACTGCGATTCGCCCCGAAGATCCCGGAGGCGCGCGAGATCTCGGGCACGATCAGCCGGAGGCACTGGAGGCTCTATCCCTGGGACGGTCTCTGGTGGATCGAGCAGTTGGGCCGGGAACCGTCGGTGGCGCTGACACCCGACCGTACTCGCCGGAGGCTTGGGACTGGGGACAGGTGCCCACTCCCCGGGGGGTCGAGACTCTACGCGCTTGCCGGCTCGCGCCATCGCCTTGGTGTCGAGCTTTCGCACGCAAGCGTCGAGGGATCTCACGTCGTCCGTTCTGCGCTTCGGACCTGCTGAGTTGGAGGATGTCGTTGCTCTGCCACGAGTGTGGGTCGGACAACCCGGTCGACGCGCGGACCTGTACGGCGTGCGGTGCTACCATCTCGCCCGTGAGCTGTCCGCCGCCCGAGGGCTTGGCAGAGACCATCAGCGGGATGCCGACTCGAGCCCGGGACACCGGCGCTGGGCAGCGAATGCGGACCGAGGGAGAGGATCTCGTCGAGGGTACTCTCTTCGGAGGGCGCTACCGCATCCAGCGTGTGCTCGGCCGCGGCGGGATGGGCGTCGTGTGGCTTGCGGAGGACATGCAGCTCAACGGCAGGCCGGTAGCCCTGAAGTTTCTGCCCGATGTCCTCGCCGCAGACGAAGTGGCGCTGCAGGACCTTAGGCGCGAGGCGGAGACGATGCTGGCGCTGACTCATCCGGGCATCGTACGGCTCTACACCCTGGAATCCGTGGAGGGCATATTGTTCCTGGCAATGGAGTACCTGAAGGGCCCGACGCTGCGGGGCATGCTGGCGCAGAGGCGGGAGTCGAGTCGGGGGATCACGCCAGCAGAAGCACGCTGGCTGCTGGAGCAGGTGACGCCCGCGTTGGACTATGCCCATGGCCAGGGCGTTTTGCATCGGGACATCAAACCAGGGAATCTGATGCTCACGGCCGAGGCATCCGACCCGCTGGGTGCCGGCGGGGAGAGCGTGAAGCTCACTGACTTCGGAATCGCGTACGTGGCGACGACGAGCTTCACGCAGCTGACCGGCCGCTCGCACACGTCGGGAACACTGCCGTACATGGCCCCTGAGGTTCTCGATGGAGAGAAGCCGTCGGTGGCCTCGGATGTCTACGCGCTTGCCGTAAGCGTAAGCGAACTGGTGCGCGGCGAGCCGCCATTCGTGCATGGGGACATCCCCCATCAGATCCGAACGAAGGAGGCGCCGTCGCTTGGTTCGGGAGACACTGGTCTGGATGCTGCGGTGGAGGCAGCGATGGCCAAGGATCCGGGGGCAAGGCCGCAGTCGGTTGTTGAGCTTCTTGGAATAGTCACGGAGAGGCCGGAAGCGGCTGCGGAGAAGGAAGCGAAGATCAGACAGGCAGCGAAAGGAGTCCCCCTAGAGGTTCAGGAAGATACCGATCCTCTCCCCGAACCGCCTACCTTGGAGTCCATACGCCATGAAAGGCGGATTCCACGAGATGAACCGCGCCGCAAGCGAGGCTTTGGTGTGGGTTGGGTCTTGGTCATTGCCCTCGCCCTTCTGGTCGGGTACTTGACACTTGGAGAGATAGGGTGGCTCGGCAGGCGGCCCATCGGGGAGAACTCGACTGCAGCCGGATCACCTGATCGTGAACGTGAGCCAAAACGGCTTGGGCTGCGTCAATCGGCAAGTCAAGCCTACCCCCAGAGCATTGAAGCCGCACTGTCATCCCACAAGCATAGGGGGTTCTTTGTCGAAAGGGCACGACGGGGTGCCTGGCCACAGTACAGTGCAGATGTGTGGGCAACGAACCTAGGGCTCGCATTCGGCCCGGGCCGCGCTGAGGTCTCATGGACAACTAGGTGGTTAGATGGCGCTACGCACAGTGCTACTCC
>CAYRXS010000406.1:0-4505 GCA_964428225.1 uncultured Planctomycetaceae bacterium | reverse complement strand
GGAGAGGTGGCAGAGCGGCTGAATGCGCTAGATTGCTAATCTGGTGTCTCCATTTTCGGGGACCGCGGGTTCGAATCCCGCCCTCTCCGCCATCCCCCCAGGGGCCTCTGAGGGGGGTTCCGGCTGGTCGCGGTCGCGCTCGTCTCCCCTCGTCTCGCCATGGCGAGTGCAGGGCTCCCCCGTGCTGGCCCCCGTGCAACCGAGTTGCTTTTTGCCCTCGGTGCCAGTCGCGCGGGCCTCCTCCTCTCCGCCCTCTGGGCCGAGGTCCGGTAGCGCCTCGAGCGCGGTCCGCTCGTCGTCGGCGCCGAGCTTCGCGTAGACGTTGAACGTCAGGGCCGGCGAGGAGTGCCGGGCGAGATTCTGCGCCGCCTTGTGCGCCACGCCGGCGCGGGCAAGCGCCGAGACGAATGAGACCCTCAGCGCGTGGAAGTCGAGCCGCCGGCCGCTCTCGTCCTCCTCGGGGATCCCCGCGGCCTTCAGGTCCTCGCGCAGCATCGCGGCCGAGCGCCAGGACTTCGGCAGCGGAAAGGCCGGCTCCCAGCGCGTACGGCCCTCCAGGAAGGCCGCCAGCTCGCGCGCGGTCCCGGGGCGCAGCGGGGCCACGTCCTCGCGCCGGCGCTTGCTGTAGGCAGCCTCGACGCGCACGGTGGCCCGCTCGGGTTCCACGAGGTCGAAGGAGGCGACGCGCAGGCTCTTGAGCTCGCTGGCCCGGAAGCCCGTTTCGAGCGCGACGCGGTAGAGCATGGCTCGCTCGGCCCCGGTGAGGCCGGCACGGACGGGGCCCGCCGCCGTCGCGGCGAGGAGCGCGCGCGCTTCCTTCGCGGTGGCGGCACGGCGTTTCCGCTTGAGGTCCGCGGCCACCTTCACCGGCTTGATCACTCGCAGCGGATCCTCCGCCGCCAGCCCGTGCCGGACGAGCCAGCCGACGAAGGAGCGCAGGTCGCGGAGGTAGTGATTCGTGGTCGTCGGCGAGAGGCCGCCCTCGCGGAGGGACGCGAGGTGTGCCTCCACCTTGAGCGCGTCCAGGTCGCTCCAGTGGCCAGCGCCCGTGCCGTCGAGCATGGCCCGAACGTGCGCGACCGTGTTCGAGACGTAGAGCGGTGCGTTTCCGCGGCCCTCGAGCCAGGCTCGGTAGTCGTCGAGGTGCTCCACCAGGGGCTTCGCGGCCTCGAGGCGTCGGGCGTCCAACACCCCGACCTTGGTGAGCTTCGTCCGGACGCGCGACGGTAGAGCCTCGACGTAGCGCGTCAGCTCGGCCGTGAGGGGTTCGCCGCGCCGGCGCAGGCGCGCCAGCAGCTCGAGCCGGCGTTCCAGCTCCTCGCTCGCGCGCTTGTCCACGAAGGCGGAGACGCGCTGGCGGCGCTCGCGATGGTCCTTGAACTCGACCGTGTAGCTGCGACTCGGCTTGCGCTCGCCCGTCCGGCGATCGAGGTAGGTGTCCTTGTAGGTGCTCACGGCTTTTTGTCCTCCTCGCGCCCTTCGAGCGAGCGCGGGATCCAGGTTTCCAGCAGGAAGCGAAGGGCGAGCCCTCGCGGCTTGAAGGCTCCGGTCTCGATCATTGCGAGCCGGGAGCGGGAGATCCCGAGGTTGCGCGCGGCTTGCTCTTGGGACCAGCCCTGGACCTCGCGGACGGCCCGCATCGCCTCGGCGAGCGAGCCCCGCGCCCCTCGTCGGGTCCGGGGCCGGCCAGGCTTCGGTTGGTCGTCCATTAGGACTATTGTCTCCGATGGGACAATTGCCGTCAAGGGTCGATCTCCTCCGGACGGCCGGTGCACGGGGTTTGCGGCGACGGGCAAGATCGTGAGGGGCTCCGTACGTGCTCGGCCGTTTCGGGCGGGGGATCCTCGTCGGTGCGGGCGGTCTCGGATTCCCGCGGGTACAGCTCGGCCGCGCGCCGCCGGAGCTCGGCCTCACCGTGCTCCTCCAGGGCCTCACCCGTCGCCCACGCGGCGCCACCCCCAGGGACGGAAACGTGCAGCCTCTTGGCGCGGAACGAGCCCGCTGCGCGCTGGACCGCAGCTCGAATGGCCTCTCGGTCCTTCGGCAGGAGCTTCCAGGCTTCCGCTATGAGAGTGAAACCGTATAGCCGATCCCTGGAAGCTCGCGTGACGAGGCCGAGAAGGCCGATTCGAAGCTGCTCGAGGACCTTCAAGCCGCTGCCACCTCGCCACCCTCGCGCGACGTGAAGAAGCCCTCCCTGGCCAGGTCGAGCTCGACTCGGCGCGCCGAGGTCCAGCCGTCCTGCGCGAGATGCTCGCGGGCAATCGCCTCGGCCTCCTCGCCGAGGGAGCCTGCCGCCCTCCCGAGCGGGTGACGTTCCGCCGCCGCCCAGTCCTCGCCCGGCGGCAACCAGGCTCCCGCGGCGACGATGAGCTTCCGGCCTCCGCGGATGGCTCGCGCCCTCCCGACCGCCTGGTACAGCTCGGCCTGGACGAGCCCGTGCCAGCGCTCCTCCGGCTCGCAGCCGATCGCCCGCCCATCCGCTCGAACGGCCCCCAGGTTGGGCACCGGCGCGCCGAAGAGGAGGAGCATGTCCACGTTCTCGAGCGTGTTCCTGCCGCGCTGTGCGCCGAAGTGCAGCACTCGCTCCGGGTCGAGCTCGAGGTCGGCAGCGACGGCTTCCATCGCAGCGACGAGCTGGCCGCGCCAGTCTTCGTCCGCGGCCCGCCCCCTCGCCTCCCACCGAAGGGACTTCCCGCCGAGCGCAGCACGGATCGCGTGGGCGACGGGCTTCTCAGCGATCATGCCACAGCTCGCCCGCCGCCCAAACCGCCGTCGAGCTCGCCGGGCGGTTCGCACGAGCACCTTGCGGAGCGCTCGGATACCACTCGGTCGCAGCTCGTGGAGCAGCGACCCCCCAGGCTCGAGGCGGACGGCAGCGAGGAGGCTCGAGCGCGAGAGAGCCGTGGGCTCGGCTTCCATGAAGATCCGCTCGCAGTCCGCATCGGCGGCCGGCTCCACGTCGAGCCGGAACCGCCTGATCGGCCGGTCGAGGGCGAGCGCCTGAACGTCGGCCATGCGGTAGGCCGCATCGGCCGCGAGGAGGATCAGGCCGCGCGCTCTCTCGCGGTCCGCGAGGTACGGCTTGCGCCGACGCAGCTCGAACCACATCGAGCCATCGGGCTCACGGACCACGGACAAGAAACCGTGTGCGATCGTGGCGGCCTCGTTCGGCGACTCGAGATCTGCGACGGCCTGGAGCACGTCGAGCACCTCGAGGTTCGGATAGCGGTCCGTGTCCAGCGCGCGAGTCAGGGCAGCCAGCTCGCGCATCTTGCGCGGCGCGGGGACCTTGTACGGAAAGTCACGGGCGATGTAGGTGCCCCCGGAAGGTGTCGAGCGGCTCCTCCATGTCGCCGCGAGCGCCTGCGCCACCTCGGCCGCGGCCCCTGGATCCCGGGAGCACAGGTCGCCCCAGAGAGCTGCGAGCTCGGGGCCGTCGCAGTAGAGCGGGAAGTCAGCCTCGCGAGATCCGTCAGCACGGAGTGAGGCCTCGCGTTCGGCGAGCTGCTCGCGTGCTTCGAGGGCGAGCGCTTCGACATGGCGCATCACCTCCGGCCAGCCGAGAAACTTGTCGGTCCGGGGCGGGGCGTATCTCGCTCGCGCCACGTCGCTGACCGGAAACCTGACGAGCTCAAGCGGTTCGGGAAGCTCATCGAGGACGACTACGCGCTTGCCGAGGGACTCCTCGTCCGTGTAGTCGAGCCCTGCGTGCGGTTCGAAGAGCGGCAGCCCCTCCGGTGCGACCCGCATGACCTTGCACTCCTCGAGGTGCGGGCAGGCCTTCTCGCGTCGACCGAAACCTCTGCACGCGCTCTCTCGCCATCTCCTCATCAGGCCGTGCATCGCCGCCATCCTGACCGCGCCGGGATAGCGGCAGATCCGCTCGATACCCTCTCGAGTCCAGATGGGCACGGCCGCCTCGGCTTCCTTCTCCTCCAGGTCGCGGAAACCGGACGCAACGAAGGCGAAGCGGGGGTCCTCGCGGATTCGGCGCAGCACCTCACTGGTCTTGCCGACGCCGGGGGGCGGCTCGACGACGGCGAGCCCGCCGGCTCGCGTGTGTGTGATCGCCTCGGAGATCGTCCCCTCGAGCGTTGCCTCGGCTTCGGCGAGCGGCACGCAGCGGGCGGGCTCGGCGACACTCGCCCGCTGGTGCTCGCTCCAGCCGTTCGCCCGAGCGGTGTACCAGAGCCAGGCGTCCGAGATGGCCTGCTCCTTCCCCGCGCGCCGCGCCTCATCGGCGGACCTGAACGACGCCCATTGTTCGCGTTGGGTCGAACCGTCGTAATTGCCGGCCATCGTCGTCGCGCTCCAGGCGTCCCAGAGCACGAAGCCCGCCTCGCCAAAGAGCGAGCGCAGCGCCATCCCGGCGCGGAGCCAGGTGTCCCGCGAGTCGGGCGAGATGTAGCGCAAGGCCGACTCCGCCCGCGCCCAGGTCGCGGGATCTACCGAACCATCGGGTTGTACCGCCTCGAGGGTGAGCGGCGCATCGGGGCGTGAGC
>CAYRXS010000405.1:0-4532 GCA_964428225.1 uncultured Planctomycetaceae bacterium | reverse complement strand
TGTTCCCCGGGAACTTCTTCGCGTAGCGCCGCTCCAGGATGTAGCGGTACTCGTCGCCGATCTCCCGACCGGAGTGGTACGAGGAATCCGACTGCCGGAGCGCGATCTTCTCCGGCCACGATCCGCCGTAGACCCGCAGGTGCTCGAAGGGCGGATAGACGGGTAGGTAACGGGTGCCGAAGACGTGCACGCGCGCGTCTTCGTCCGCGCTCGCCAGGCGAATCACGAGCTCGTCCCCGGCGATGCCGGCGGCGACGATCTGCAGCGGCGCGTCGTTGCCCAGCTGCAGCATGCGGTCGCGCCCCACGACCCAGCCGTCGCGCACGGGCCCCTCGGTGATCCTCACCTTGATCTCGCGCTTCGCCTCCTTCAACCAGAGCACGAAGTCGCCGGGCGGCAGATCGCGTAGCTCCAGGTATCCGTTCGCGAGCGCCAGCCGATCGAACCGATCAGCGAAGTACTCGTCGTCCAGCACGAAGTTGTCGTTGCCGCGCAGCTCCAGGAGAGAGGCCACCGATCGCGTGAGCGTCTCGGCCACGCCCTGGTAGGGCACCCGGAGGGTCCGCCCCGCCACCCCCTGGAGGGTCCCGGGGTAGGTTCGTGCCTCGCGTCGCAGCGGCCAGCCTCCGAAGCCATCCGGCAGGTTCGAGGCGGACACGGACTCGATTCCCTCCAGCGGTCCCAGCTCGATGCGGCCCGCGGCGTCGGTCTTCAGGGTCACGTGGAACGCGTCGGTGAAGTCGCGGTGCTGGAAGCGCACCTCGACGGCCTCGTCGACGCGCGGCTCGCCGTTCTTGCCGAGAACGTCGAGCACGTAGCCGCGCTCGGTGAGCCCGAGCAGGGGACAGGCGGTCAGCGCGGTGTACTCGATTCTGCTCAGCGGGAACTCGACCGTACCGGCGGCGAGATTCTGCTTCTCGCCCACGCTCAGGTTCTCGACCTTGCCCCGCAACGTCACCTGGAGCTGGACGAGCCGATCCGGCACCTGGATCTCGTGCACCAGCTCGCCGTCGGCGGTCAGCTCGAGGTCGCGCACCTCCACCGTCGAGGGCACGCCGTCCACGTCGAGGGAGGAGATGGTCAGGATCGGCTCCTCGAGGAGTTCCAGGCTCGCGGGATCCGTGTTCAGGGTCAGCAGCGGCCGCACGACGATCCGCGCCGTCTCGCCGGCGATCAGCGATTCGCGGTCGAGGAAGATCCCCGCCTCGAGCCGGTAGGTCTCCGGAAAGTGGTAGAGCTCCTCCACCGTCGACCGTTCCCCGGCGCGCAGCACGATCGGGCGCCGGCCCGAATCGGTGGAGTAGGGAATCAGGATCTCGCCGGAGTCGTCGGCTTCGTACTCGCGGGTGCCGAGGCGGACCGACGCCTCGGGCAGGTGGTTCCCCTTCTCGTCGAGCACGCGCAGGACGTGCCCCGCCGCCCCCATGCGTTCGACCATCTGCAGCCGGCCCTTGCGAATCACCGCCCGACTGGAGAGGCCGTTCCCGATGAGCTCCACCACGTACACTCCGGCGTCCGTCAGGCCGGGGAAGTCGAAAGTGCGGCGCACGCGGCGCAGGGGGCTCTCCTCGTAGGTGTAGGTGGTTTCCTCGTTCGCCACCAGGCCGTCGAGGTTGATCGAGGCGTCGACCTCCTTCCCCACCTCCGCGTGGTAGTTCAGCGTGTTGATCTCGAACACCTTGACGAGCAGCGTCTCCACGTTCTTGAGGTCGATCGCGATGGAGACCGGCTCGTCGACGGCGTACTCGGTGCGCTGGGTCGGCGCGAACTCGATTTCCACCCGCTCCTTGAGCCGCTCGTAGTACGCCGGGTCGTCCAGCATCGAATACCAGCGCTCCATGTCGCCGATCCCGGCCAGGATCTTGGTCTCGGCGAACAGCCGCTCCAGGTACTCCTGGCGCACGTAGTCGGAATAGCGCTCGAAGGAGTCCTCCTCGGCGAAGAAGTGGGTCAGGTAGGCGCGCACGAGCGGTTCGTCGTCGCCGATCGAGTCCAGGTTGGTCGAGAAGGTCTCGCTGAGATCCACGAGCTGCTCGCCCCGCTTCCGCCGATCGAGCCACTCCGGGTTCACGTAGCTCGCTCTCCGCGGCAGCCGCAGGTAGGCCAGGAGCAGCTCCCTGTCGGGCCGGCCCGCCTTCAGATCGTGGAGGAGGCGGTGGTACAGGACGTGGGCCTTGAGCGAGTTGAAGGCCGGGGTCAGCCGCGCGGTGAAGGCCTGCAGCCGCGTCAGGTAGGCGTCGCGAGCCTCGGCGTTCCGCCGCCATTGGACGTCCGGGTTCGGCGCCAGCCGTTCGAGGTAGGTCTCCACGAGCTCCGAATCGCGCAGGAGGGCCGGCCTCAACCGCACGCATTCCTCGAGCTGCGCGAGCAGAAGCTCGTCGTGGATGTCGTGGGAGCCGAAGCCTTCGCTGCGCTTGTTGCCGAGGTCGCGCACCACGAGCGCGGGCAGGTTCGACAGGTCGGGCCGCTCCAGCCTCCCGAGCAGGTTTCTCAGCAGTTGATCGTCGAGCTCGCTCGTCGCCAGCGACTCGAGGGCCGAATCGCGGAAGCCGTCCAGGCTCCCCGGGTGTTGCCGCAGCGCTCGCCCCGCGAAGGCGAGGTGCGACACGAGGCCCGGATCGAGTCGGGTGGGAACGTCCGGCTTCTGCCCGATCACCTGCCGCTGGTGATCGAAGTGCAGCCCCAGCCGGTCGCGCACGAAGCGAAAGGTGCCCGCGGGATCGCGTTCATAGCCGAGCAGCGCCTGGCGGTTCTCGATCTCCTCCACGAGCCGGCCGCGGCCGTATCGTTCGATCCAGATGTTCAGGAGCGGCGGCACCTGCGCGAGCGCGCCTTCGTTCTGGGCGTGGAGGCAGCGGTAGTAGTAGTACGCCTCGGTCCCGGGGATGAGCTGGTCGAGGGTCGCCGCGCGGTCGTCGGCCAGGGCGAACTCCTCGGGGAAGCCGATCTCGGTGCCCTGGGGGTGGACCGCGGAGGCGAGGAGCAGCGGGGCGACAAGGGCGGCGGATCGGACGATTCGGAGGGCGGGGCTCTTCATGGCGCTTCGCGGGTCAGGAGATTCCGGGGCCGGGGCGGCCGCGAGGAGACGGACGATGGCTCTCAACGCAGGAAAACGTGGCCGGATCATGAAAACTTGGGTCTCTGTGCTCCAGAGTTCCCATCTCATCGCCCGTTTCCGGAATCCCGATACGGGGCGAGCAGCTCGGTGAGCCGCTCGACCACGTCGGGGCGGGCGTTCCAGAGGTTGGTGGTCTCGCCGGGATCGGCGGCGAGGTCGTAGAGCTGTCCCCGCGGCCCGTCGGCCGTCGGATCGACCTTTCGGGGCCGCGAGAAGCCTCCCGATCCCAGGTGGGTGATGAGCTTCCAGTCGCCCTCCCGGATCACCGAGGCGTTCGCCTTCAGCACGGTCGTCTCGCGGGTGGTCGCGGCGTCCGGATCGAGCAGAACGGGGAGGAAGCTGTGGCCGTCCGGCCCGGCGTCGGGCGGGAGCGGGGCGCCGACGATGTCCGCGGCGGTCGCGAGGACGTCGGTGAAGCAGAGGGTGCGATCGCTCGCCGTGCTCGCCTCGACGTGTCCGGGCCAGCGCACCACGAACGGCATGCGGTGTCCGCCTTCCCAGGCGTCGCTCTTCATGCCGCGGAAGGGCCCGGTCGCGGAGTGGCCGAAGCGCTCGACGTCGTTCGGGTACCAGACGGGTCCGTTGTCGGAGGTGAAGAGGACGAGGGTGCGGTCGGCTCGCCCGGTGCGTTCGAGGGCGGCGAGCAGCTCCCCCACCGCGTGGTCGGTTTGGGCCACGAAGTCGCCGTAGAGATCGGCCTCGCTGCGTCCGTGGTAGCTCTCGTCGGGCAGCCACGGCGTGTGGGGCGAGGCGAGCGCGAGGTAGAGGAAGAACGGCGTGTCTTCGTCCGCGGCCATCTCCTCGAGGTAGGCGATGGCCTCGCGGGTGAAGCGTGGGAGCACGTCCGCGTGCTCGAAGCCGGGCGCGGTGTCGCCGGCGCGCCAGAAGGCGCCTTGGATGTTGGTCCAGCCTTCGGTCGCGCTCGCCTCGACGTGCTCGGTGGGCGGCGCGACGGGAGTGCGGTCGCGGATGTAGAAGTAGGGAGGGATGTCGAGCGAGGCGTGGATTCCGAAGAAGCGATCGAAGCCGCGGTCGACGGGTCCGCCGTGCAGCTCCGCGCCGTCGGTGGCGGGTCCTCCCTCGAAGCCGAGGTGCCACTTGCCGACCATCGCGGTGGCGTAGCCTTGTTCGCGTAGGAACGAGGCGAGGGTGACGCGGTCCGGCTCGATCACGGGAGCCTGGTTCGGGCGAAAGCGTCGCGGCCGGCACGGGTAGCGTCCGGTCAGGAGCCCGTAGCGTGACGGCACGCACCATGCGCCCGGGGCGTGCGCGTCGGTGAAGCGCATCCCTTCCTCCGCCAGGCGGTCGATGTGCGGGGTGGGGATGCGCGAGTCGGAGTTGAAGCAGCGCGGGTCGCCGTACCCCATGTCGTCGGCGAGGACGATGACGATGTCGGGCGGGGGATCGTCGCTCG
>CAYRXS010000404.1:0-4600 GCA_964428225.1 uncultured Planctomycetaceae bacterium | reverse complement strand
CCCGCCCTCGGCCTTCGATGCTCCCCGGGGGAGAGAGCTGTAGCTCGACGGTCGACTCCCGGGTCCGTTCCTCGCGACGAGAGGAGCGGGACGGGAATCCGGTCCACAGCGCCGCCGCGCCGCCGTCCGCGCTCCGGGCGAGGATCGTGCCCACGCCCATGTGAGCTCCCGGGAAGAGGGCCTCTCCCCGCCCGTCGGCGACCTCCGTCCACCCCGCTTCGTCCCGAAGATCACCGTTCGGTCCCTCCCGCCAGAGGGTGATCTCGGCGCCCTCCTCCGGCCGGCCGACGAGGTCCGTGACGCGCACGCGAAGATCCGGGGAGAGAAGGCCGCCCGGGTCGTGCTCCCCGTAGCCGAGCCGCACGAAGCCCCCCTCGGGCAGGGCGACGCCGCAGCCCCTCGCGATCCGACCGTCCTCGCCCCGCGCGACGAGCTCGTAGGGGCCCTCCGGAAGCTCGTCGAAGCGGAAGCCCCCCGCCGGGTCCGTGCGCGTGGTCCACTCCCGCGCGGAGCGGTCCTCCTCGATCCGGAAGCCCGAGGGAACGGCCCCCGCCCCCGGCCGCGCGGCGACCCGCACCCCGGGGATGGGCCGGTACGTGTCGCGGTCGAGCAGCCGACCGCGGAGGCTCCCGGGACGCCGCGTGATCGACAGGCGCCACGCGTGGCCCGCGGTTGCCGCGCTCGTCGCGCCCTCGGGGAGGGCGAGGGCGGAGCGAGCGTCGGAGGAGACCGTCCCCGCGGATTCGGAACGCGTCGGCTCGCCGGCCGCGAAGGCGTCCGACGCCGACGGTCGCACCGCGAGGCCCTCGGGCGTGACCGCGCGCGAGTCGTGGATTCGGTACAGAACCACGGCGATCGCCACCAGGGCCAGGCCGAGGATCACGGTCGTCTTCGTGCTCATGAGCAATCCACCCGCGGTCCGGACCGCGACGGGGAGGAGGGGACTCACCGGCGGCGGACCGCTTCGCGCCGTTCCCCAGGCGAGCAGGACCAGACCGGCCCTAAGGGACGAGCCGTCGGCGAGCGAGTCGTCGCGTCGCAGCCGCACCCGCATCGACTCCCGCGCTCGCCGCAATCGCGTGCGCACCGTCGCCGCGGGCACGCCGAGGCGGCGGGCGATCTCCACGGGAGGCAGGTCCTCGTAGTAGCGCAGGAGCAGAGCCGTGCGGTACGGCTCATCGAGCGCGAGCACCGCATCGACGACGCGACGGCGCACCGTCTCCTCTTCGAGGATCTCCTCGGGGGTGGGAGGAGGAGGAGCGGGCTCGATCCGCCGCTCGCGGTCCTCGCGACGCTGGGACGTGCGTCGGGCGCGCCGGGCCAGGTTGCGCACCACGCTCGCCACCCACGAGGCCGGATCCCGCACCCCGCGCGGCGGACGGCGCAGGGACGCCAGGTACGCGTCCTGGGCGACGTCATCCGCGAGATCCTCGTCCCCCAGCATCCGTCGCGCGAGGATTCGCACCCACTCCGCGCGAGCGAGCAGGACTTCGGGGGAGGCGATGAGCTCGGGACCATCCATGAGGCTTCACCATGGAGTTCCCCCCATGATTCCCTGCGTTTCGCGGAATCCCGAAGATTCGTCCAAGAACTCCGCGAGCGCGGAGGGCAACGTGGAAACCCTGGAATCCGCGTTGCGGGGAGGACGCTTCGAGCCTGAAGGAGTCATGGTCCCCCACGGAGCCGATCAATCCGGACCGGGTCCTCGCGGTCCTCACCGATCCAGCATGGACCCGCCGCCGACTCTCCCGGACGGATCGTCGACCAGAGCCTCGAGCCCCGGCGCGACCGGCCACGAAGCGGACGTGGTCGAAACCCTCCTCGCCACCTGCCTGGAGGTCGAGGAGTCGCAGCGCGAGAGCCGGCTCGACGAGCTCGTCACGAACCACCCGGAGCACGCCGAGGCCCTCCTGACGCGGCTCGCCGCCCTCGACGCGGCGCTCGGCGCCCTCGGGCTGAGCGTCGAGCGCGGGGAAGAGCTCACGGAGTGCGCTCCGGAAGGAGACGAGAATCTCGAGGCTCCGCGGGAGCTTCGGTAGGACGAGGGCCAGGAAGAGGCTCTCGCAAAGGAAGTAAGGGCGCGGCGCCAAGAGCACCAAGAGCGCCAAGGCGAGGATCGAGGATTCCCCTCCTTTCGTGAGGGGTGGAGAGCCTGGATTGCGCCTGGTCCGGAGAAGGCGAACCACGGAAGACGTCCGGGGGGCCTTTCTCACGACCAACCGTCTCCGGCCCCCCTCGCTCGGCGAGGAGGAAGCCGCCGGAATCCTCATGGAGGGCTCGATCCGATGCAGATACCCACGATCCACGACACGACGAGGCGAGCCCGTTCGCGGGTTTGGACCTCATGGACTCGCATGCTCCCGGTGGCCATCACGGCGGCATGTCTCGGCGGACCGGCGCTGGCCGGATCCGTGGAACGCCGATCCGACGACTCGATGCCCCCGGCCCTGGCGGAAGCCGTCGGCCAGGTGCTCCTTGACGAGCGGTACGAGGTGGCTTCGGGTCCGGACGGGACCTGGCAGGCGGCGAATCCCGCGCAGGGGATGAGCGCGAGCTTCTCGCCGGAGGCCTTCGAGGTCTCGGGCGAGGGCGAGGATGGGGAGCCCTGGACCCTCGGGCTTCGCCTCGAGAGCTGGGGGCGCGGCTCCTTGCTCACGCCCGTGACGGAAGGGAGCCTGGTGGCGAATGGGCGACGGATGGAGATCCGACGCGAGGGCCTGGTCGAGTGGTACGTCAACGACGAGCGCGGCTTCGAGCAGGGCTTCACGATCACCGCGGCTCCGGGCTCCACCGAGTCCGGCGGGCCCTTGCGACTGACTCTCGCGATCGACGGCGACTTCACGGCCGAGGTGCTGGCCACGGAGCGCGATGCCCGGCTCACGGCTACCGATGGAAACGTGACACTCTCCTACACGGGGCTCCGCGCATGGGACGCGGAGGGCCGCGACCTGGACACGCGCCTGGTCCTGAACGATGCGGGACTCGCAATCCTCGTCGACGACGAAGGGGCGAGGTATCCGCTCACGATCGATCCCTGGATCTGGACCGAGGAGGCCAAGCTCACCGCCAGCGATGCGGCGGCCTATGACCAGTTCGGCCAATCCGTATCCATCAGTGGGGAGACCGCACTGGTCGGCGCGCCGCAGAGCGGCGACGCGGGGGCTTGGACCGGCTCGGTATACGTCTTCGTGCGTAGCGGGACTGTTTGGAGCGAACAGGCAAAGCTATTGGCCAGTGATGCGGAGCAATATAGCTCCTTCGGCTCATTTGTCTCCCTCTCCGGAGACGTGGCCTTGATCGGTGCACCGCAGGCTAGTAGCGGGAGCTACGATTGCGGGGCGGCTTACGTTTTCGTGCGGACGGGCACGGTTTGGAGCGAACAGGCAAAGATCTCCCCGAGCGATCCGGCGAATGGTGACATGTTCGGCGTCTCCGTCTCCCTCTCCGTCGGCGGAGACATGGCGTTGGTCGGTGCACAATGGGACGACGATGGCGGCACCAACTCCGGCTCGGCATACGTATTCACTCGGACGGGCTCGACCTGGAGCCAACAGGCCAAGCTCACCGCAGGCGATCCCGGATCGCAGGACCGATTCGGCTGGTCCGTCTCCCTCTCGGGAGAAACGGCGTTGATCGCCTCGCGGGACGACGATAGCGGCGGCACCGACTCGGGTTCCGTCTATGTCTTCGTGCGGACCGGCACGGTCTGGACTCAGCAGGCCAAGCTCACCGCGAGCGATCCCGGGACGAACGACCGGTTTGGCTGGTCCGTCGCTCTCGTCGGAGACCTGGCGTTAGTCGGTGCTCCGGGGTGGACCTCCGGGGGTAGTGCAGGCCCCGGCGCGACCTACGCCTTCTCGCGGACCGGCACGACCTGGAGTCAACAGGCCAAGCTCACGCCCAGCGACACCGTGGACGATGACCTATTCGGTTGGGGGGTGTCCCTTTCCGGCGACACCGCGTCGATCAGCTCGGTGACGAGGGCGGCCTACGTATTCACGAGAACCGGCTCCGCTTGGTACGAGGAAGCCAGGTTCACCTCGAGTGATCACTCGTGGCAGGACATGTTCGGTACGTCCATCTCCATCTCGGGAGACACCACGTTGGTCGGCGCGTCAGCAGACGACCACGCCGGACCGGCGACGGGCTCGGCCTATGCATTCCGACGCTCCGGCCCCGACGCCACCTGTCAGTGGTACTGCGGCACGGGTGCCAACGCGCCGACCGACGGCTTCGTGATCACGAGCCCCGCCGTTCTCGGCGGCACCTTCAGCGCTTCCGTCACGGGTTGCGCGGTGGGCAACTGGGCGGCGTTCCTCGTCGGCTACTCCGGGCCGCTGACCCTTCCGAGCCCGTGGGGCGAGGTCCTGGTCGACATCGCCGATCCGAACGGCGAGCTGCTCGGTATGCCATCGGGTGTCGGCACCCCGGCCGTCATCGACGTCCTCGTGCCGAACGATCCGCGGTTCTGCGGCTTCGTGTTCTACACGCAGGCGGCCAGCTTCGTCGGATCGCTCTGCCTGCACTGCGGCTACGAGTGCACGGTCGGCTTCTAGTATGGATGGACCCGTCAAGGCTTGATGGGTCGAATCTTTCATCG
>CAYRXS010000403.1:0-4613 GCA_964428225.1 uncultured Planctomycetaceae bacterium | reverse complement strand
GCTCAGCGTAATCCGCGAACCCAGGACGACCGGTCCATCCATCCTGTCTGACCGCGGGGAGTCGGGCTCCTAGGAGAAGTGGTACGGCGACATTCCCCGGTTGGCCTGGAAGGCCTTGAGGGATTCGGCCTTGCTGCGCGCCGACGCGGGCATCTCGACGCCGAGATGGACGGGGCAATTGTGGAATCCGGCGTGGAGATCCACCTCGCCGGTCGTCACCAGGTGATCGACGATGCAGATGCCCCGGCAGCCGCAGCCGCAGGCGTCCTTGAGGCTGCACGACCGGCACGGTTCGCCGACCTTCGCCGTCTCGAAGGGCCATTCCTGGTTGATGACCAGGCCCTTCTCCGGATCGAGGTGCCCGATCTTCAGGGCGTCCACCGAGACGGCGAAGTTGCAGATCCACACCCCCTTGGTCACGGGATCGACCCCGAACGAGACCTTGCCCCCGGGGCAGAACTTCCGCTGCACCGCGCTGCCCGTCGATTCGTAGAGTGACTTCTCGAAGGGGGTCAGGAGCGGGCCCCACGCGGCCTGCATGGTGATCGTCATTCCCCGGCTCGCGAGGTCCTCGTAAGCCCCGAGGATGCCCGCCAGGGCCTCCTTGATCTGATCCGCATTCAGGGAGAGCTCGGGCGGCAGGTTCATGCCGTTGCCGATCATGATGAGCTTGTTGATGAAGGCGTGATTCGCCCCTTGCTCGACCATGCGGCCGAGGAACTCGGGCATCTCCCGGTAGTTGTCGGCGTAGACCACGGTCCACACGGCGAACGACGCTCCGTGCTTCTGGAGCTCCGCGATGGTCTCCGTCGTGCGCGCGTGGTGCCCCTTCGAGGTGATCCGGTCGTGGATCTCGGGATCCTCCGAGATGACCGTGACCCCGATCATGTCGTTGGGGTCCTGGAGGTTGTTCTCGATCTTGTCGGTGCGAACCTGGAGGTTCGGTGTCTGGCAGCCTTCGAGCTGCCGGAGCGAGCGGAAGTCCTCGCTCGCCTGATCGGTCGCGTAGATGTAGGTGTCGAAGCCGAGCGACTCGGAGATGGCGTAGGTCTCCTCCGTGTCGGCGAGGATGTTGTCCTTGGGTGCCTGCCCGAGGAAGCAGTGCTTGCAGCTGTTGTGGCAGTTGTGATGGTTCACCCAGACCTGGATGTCCTTGTCGCCGGGAATCGTCTTGACTACTTCCATGTCTCCATCCGTGTGCAACGGGCACGATTTCGTACGCAGGGAAACGCGAGAGAGGAAGATTGTATCCGGTGCCGCGCGATCGAGAACACCCGGAATCTCCCGCCCGGTGGTATCCTGACTCGTCGCGGAGGGCCCGGCTCTCCCGAAGAGAGGAACCATGGCTCACCACTTCATCCCCCTCTTCGGCGCGGGCGTGCTCCTGTGCGCGCTGAGCGCGGGAGCGTCGGGGCAGAGCAGCGTCGGTCCCACCACGCCCACGACGCCCAGCGTGCGTCCCGTGTACCCGCCGATCGCCTACGTCGAGTCCTCAGCCGGCCTGGACTCTCCGCTCTGGGACACCGGCGGCTCCGAGCTCGAGTTTGGGGACGTGAACGGCGACGGGTTCGTCGACATCGCGGCGATCGGGGATCACGGCTCGCCCTACATCAACACCCAGGAGCACGGGGTGATGGTCTACTTCGGCGACGGTGCCGGGACCTGGACGGTGTTTCAGAGCGGCAACTTCGGATACGGCGGGATCGCGCTCGGGGACGTGAACGGCGACGGGCTGATGGACGTGGGCTACGGGATGCACCACGACTACTCCGCCACCGACTTCGGGGATCAGCTGATCGAGGTGGCGCTCGGGGACGGGACGGGGACGAGCTGGACCCCCTGGGACGACGGCCTCGCCACGAACGGAGAGACCTGGGGCATGTTCGGCACCGACTTTGCCGACTACGACGTCGACGGGGATCTTGATCTCGGCTCGAACGCCTTCGGGTCGGGCGCCGGCGTGCACCTGTACCGCAACGAGGGCGATGGGACCTGGACCCAGACGTTCGGTTTCACCGGGGGCAACTCCGAATTCGACTTCGTGTTCGGGGACGTCGACAACGATGGGTACGCGGACTTCGCGGCCGAGCATCAGTACGGATCCGTCTACCTGGGCGACGGGCTCGGGGGATTCACGCTCGCCGACGACAACCTCCCCTCGCCCGGGGCTTACGGGGTTCGCGGCGGCCTCGACCTCGGCGACGTGAACGGCGACGGCTGTGACGACGTCTCCTGGTGCGACTACGGGGGCAAGCCTCAGGTGTGGCTGTGGAGCCCGACCGGGCCGTGGGTCGAGGCCACGAACGGCCTCCCCGCGTCGGGCCCCGCGGAGGCTACGCAGCTCTGCGACATGAACGGCGACGGCCGGCTCGACATCGTGTTGTTCGGCGGAGGCATCGTGGCGGTATACCTCGGCGACGGGGCGGGCAACTGGAGCCCGGCGACCCTGTTCACCACCGGCACGCCGGGCTACGCCGTGGCCCTCGAGACCGGAGACGACGTGGATCGCAACGGTCGCGCGGACATCACTCTGCTGAGCGAGGAAGGAACCTGGCTCAACCGGCGGAACCACCTGCGCTTCTACCGTGAAGCGTCCACCCCCGCGCGCCTCCTCGTCCAGCTCGTGCGCCCCGGACCGTACCGTGTGCTGAAGCGCGGCTCGGTGCGCTTCGTCGAGTGGCGCAGCGCGGTGCCCGGCGGCGTTCCGTCGGCGATCGCGCTCGAGCTCTCCACCACGGGCCCCGTCGGTCCCTGGACTCCGATCGCCGCCGGCCTGCCCGACAACGGACGCTACCAGTGGACGGTGCCCCCGACGACGCCCCAGTCCACGGCGTGCCATCTCCGCGTGACGCTCACCACGGCCTCGGACACGAGCTCGCGAGTGAACGCGCGGCCGTTCACGATCGACTGAGCAACGTCCGGTCGGACCGGTCGAGGTAAGCCTCTCGCAAGGCGGTGGAGACGGCTCGCTTTGCCGTCGATGGTGGTATCCTCTCCCGCCGGAGGATGAATCCTCGCGAGCATCGGATCGCGTGAACCCAGGAGGCTGGAGATGACCCGTAGAATCGATCGTCGAACGTTCCTTCAAAGCTCGGCCGCCGCGGGAGCCGCCGCGTGGATGGGAGGCTCGCCACGGGCTGCCGCACGTCGCGAGAAGCTCGCGATCGCCGCCTTCGGCGCGGGTGGCCGAGGTGGGGCGAACGTCGGCCAGATGGCCGGGGAGAACGTCGTGGCGCTCTGCGACGTGGACGACCAACGTGCGGCGGGGGCCATCGGAAAGTTCCCCGATGCGCGCTACTTCAATGACTACCGCGAGCTGCTCGCCGTGATGGGGGACCAGCTCGACGCGGTGATCGTCAGCACGCCCGATCACATGCACGCGCCGATCGCGATGGCCGCGATGAAGCGCGGCCTGCACGTCTACTGCGAGAAGCCGCTGACCTGGTCGATCGAGGAGGCTCGCCTGCTGGCAATCGTCGCCGAGAAGCAAGGTCTCGTCACCCAGATGGGCAACAACGGGACGGCCGCCGCCGGGTTCCGTGCCGGAGTCGAGGCCCTGCGGGCGGGCGTGCTCGGCACGGTGAGCGAGGTGCACGTCTGGACGAACCGTCCCGTCTGGCCCCAGGCGATCCCGACGCCCACGGAGACGCCGCCGGTGCCCAAGCACATCGACTGGTATCTCTGGCTCGGCGGCGCGCCCGATCGGCCGTACCACCCCTCCTACCTCCCCTTCAACTGGCGCGGCTGGTACGACTTCGGGTGCGGAGCGCTCGGGGACATGGCGTGTCACACGATGAACCTGCCGTTCCAGGGGCTCGAGCTCGACGCCCCCACGCGAGTGGTGGCGGAGTCGACCGAGCTCTTCGACGACAGCTTCCCCGCCGGCTCCCGCATCACCTACGACTTCCCCGCTCGGGGCGATCGCGCGGCGCTGAAGCTCATCTGGCACGACGGATCGATGGCGCCCCCCGAGGGCGTGCTCGGAGATCGAAAGCCTTCCGGATCGGGCTGCTTGATCGTCGGCGAGCGCGGCTCCATGTACTCGCCCGACGATTACGGCAGGAAACAGGAACTGATTCCCAACGAGGGTGAGAAGCTCGGGTATCCCGAGCCGTGGCTGCCGCGCTCGCCCGGCCACCATGCCGAGTGGCTCGCCGCCTGTCGGGGCGAGGGCGAGGCGATGTCCAGCTTCCGCCACGCCGGTCCGTTCACGGAGACCGTCCTGCTCGGCGTCGTCGCTCTGCGCGCCGGCAAGCCGATCCTGTGGGATCCGGTGCGCATGAAGGCGAAGGGCTGTCCCGAGGCCGATCCCTTCATCCGGCGCGATTACCGGCCGGGCTTCTCGATCTAGAACGCACGGAGGCCGGAGATGAAGCGAGGCATCGACCGCCGCACCTTCCTTCGGGGTGCCGGCGCCGCGGGAGCAGGTCTGTGGTTGAGCGGCGCGTCGCCCCAGGCGGCGGCCGCGCCGCGCGAGAAGCTCTCGATCGCCTGCTTCGGCGTCGGAGGCCGAGGCGGGGCGAACTTCAACGCGGTCCTCGGCGAGAACGTCGTGGCCCTGTGCGACGTGGACGACCAGCAGGCCAAGGGGGCGATCGACAAGTGCCCCGACG
>CAYRXS010000402.1:0-4617 GCA_964428225.1 uncultured Planctomycetaceae bacterium | reverse complement strand
CCAGGGGAAACGTATCAAGCCCCCAGCGCATGCCGCGATCCCCCTCGATCTTCACATGGGCGTCAGCCACAACGTTTCCCTGTTCATCCAGCACGGTTCCGACGATCACGCGCTCCGGCTCGAGGCGCACCATGACCTCGTTCGGCTGGTCCTCGCGAATCGCGAGGGGGTGGACCATGTGCATCGCGTAGCCGGCTGCGGAGATCCCGAGCGCCGCCTCTCGATTCGGAGCGAGGTTCGTCAGGCGAAAGGAGCCCTGATCGTCCGTCGTGGCACGGAACCGACTCACATGGGGTTCCAGCTGGATCTCGGCCCCGGCGATTGCTTCGTCGTCGGCATCGAGGATTTTTCCGGTGAGCTCCAGCCCGCGCGTCAGAACGATTTCGAGAAAGCCCTCCTCGGGAGAGCGAACCTCGCTCCATGAGGCAAAGCCCTCCGCCCATGCCCGCACATAGCAGGAATGTGGCGCGAGGTCTGTGAGCGTGAAGCCGCCGTCATCCATTGTGGTGGTAGTCGTGGCTTTCCGAGGGCCGAGGCGAATCCGGCCGACGAGAACACCCGGATCCTCGTCGATCCATTCCCACCACGAGATAGCATCGACGCTCACCCCTGCTAGCGGCACACGATCGGGATCCAGCACGCGGCCGGTGATCTGCGTTGCGGGAGCCATCACGAGCACCACACCCTCGAGGATCTCGCCAGGGGCGAGTTCTCCCGCGAGCCCCCCTACCGCCACATAGCCAGGCGCGGCAGGCTCGAGCATGAATCCCTCACCGAGGTGATCGATGAGGAACCAGCCAGTCGCATCAACGGCGACCTCTCGATCGGGCGGGCGCTCCGATTGACGGTACTTCCATTGTCCCTGCCAGTCATGGGTTCTGCGGTCGCACCAGCCCCGCACCCTGGCATCCAGCACCGGGTGCCCCTCTTCGTCAACCACCCTGCCCGAGACGCTGCCCCCCGTGGAGACGTGGACGACGATCCGCTCCTCCTGTCCGCTCTCGATCCATCGCTGCGCGTTCAACATCGTCATCGTCGTCTTGTCGCCCGCGCGTACGCGCACGGAATCGACGCGCGTGCCGTGCCGAAGGGGGAAGCGGACGCGCCCCGCGGCGTCCGTGGTGCGCTCGTCGGAAACCTCGCGCACGCGCCCCGCGACGTCCGTGGTGACCTCGTCGGAGCCCTCGTCGAGGGCGTCGGCGTCATCGACCCGCAGGCGGACACGGACACCGGCTACGGGTGCCTCGTCCTCGATCGTACGCACCTCCACCACGGCCGCGGTGTCGGGGCGATCCGCGGTGAGCCCGACCTCTTGACGCGCGACCTCGGTCGCATCCGCCGCGGGGAGTGGGACACCGTCGTCCACGGCGGGCAACTGCACGTCCGCGGCTCCCACGGACGCGTTGCCCCGAGGCTCCAGGATCTCGCCATCCTGGACGAACCAGAGAACGGACCCAATCACGACGGCGGCCGCCCCAATCCCAATCGCAAGAGTCGTCTTCGTCACGAGAGCACCTCCTCCCAGGATTCCGAGCGCTGGAGTTGTTGCCTTCCCCTTTCCCAAGAGCGCCAGGGGGGCGAGCGCACGCATCAGGCGACGGTCTCCTCCGTACTCCCGTTCGAGACGGCCTCGGAGAATCGCAAGCGCGCGAGACAGGCGCTTTCGCACAGCCGCCGAGGACTCACCTCGTGCGTCGGCGATCTGCCTTGCGTTCAGTCCCTTGAGATAGCGGAGCAGGACCGTGGAGCGTTCCGGTTCGGAAAGGGACATGACGGCGGCGGCAATAGCCCGCTGCATTTCCCCCATGACGACAATGTCGTGAGCGGAGGGAACCGCTTCACTCCTGGCCACCATGCGCTCCCGACTTGCCCGACGGGCGGCTGATCGGAAGCTGTCCCTCGCAAAGGTTCGAGACACGGTCCCGAGCCAACGACGCAGGCCAGATTCGCCCGTGCCTCCAGTCGGCCGGTGCCCTAGGGCGGCAACCCAGGTGTCTTGTGCAACGTCGTCGGCGGTTCCCGGGTCGGAGACGAGCCGCCTGGCCAGGGCCTGCACCCAGGAGAGGTTTTCCAGGAGCTCTTCCTCGGAGAAGGGTCTGACTTGAGAATCCATCGCACCTACATGAGCAAGCCGCCGACCGCCCAAGTGTGACAGATTCCGCCCCCGGAGGGCCGTTGGGCGCTCCCGTTCCCAGAGCCTCGCCCTCGTTCCACCCTCTAGGCGGCGCAAGTCCTCAACGAGCTCCCGCCCCTCCCCCGTCCATCTCGCCCCGGGCGAGGGGGGGGAGACAACCATCCCTGCGCTATTGTCCGACGAAGAGGTCGTAGGCGTTGTGGAGGGTCGTGCCCCCGGCTCCGCCGAATCCGGCTCCCTGCGTCGAGAAGGAGAAGCCCACGAGCGCGGGATCCGGGGGCAACGGAACGTCGAACGTGACCACGCCGTAGCCGAAGGCGGGCGGCAGGCCGGTCAGCTCGCCGCCGGTCGACCGGGGATCGACCAGCAGGTATCCGGCGGCGCCGGGCATGTAGAGCTCCAGGGGATCCTCGAATCCCTGGACCCCGGCCACGAAGTTGCCGGTCCCGGTGTTGTTCACGCTGGCGATCCACGTTTCGCTGAGGACGGGCGCCCCGGCCGCGAAGCCGGTGGGATTCGTACCCCCGGCGTCGTTGCGAAAGACGGCGTGGGCCAGCGCCTCGGACGTGTACACGAAGACCAGGCCCGGTCGGAACGACCAGCTGGTCGTGCATCCCATGGCCTCGCCCATCAACGCCGTACCGTCGTCGAGCTGGAGCTCGAGGCCGAACTCGTGGCCCTCATAGGGACCGCAGAACGGGGCGATCTTCGCCTGCTCCGTCCACTCGGATCCCCGGCGCGTGAACACGTACACCGCCTGCCAGAACTTGTCGTCGCAGACGGGAGCCCAGTACGCGGTGACGAGGATCGTGTTCCCGTCGATGGCGACCTCGTAGCCGAAGTCGTTGCCGGCGTAGTCGTCGCTTGCCTCGAGCAGGGCTTGCGGGCTCCAGCTCGCACCGTCGTGGAAGTACACGTAGGCGCTTCCGGTCAGATCCCCGCCGAGCACGACCGTGTCTCCGCTCAGCCCGATCGGAGTCTCGTAGACCGTGCAGCAGGCCCAGAAGGTGTCCTGCAGGGTCCACGTGGTCCCGGAGCGATCGAAGACGTGCGCTCCCCCGTATCCGCCGACCAGGACCCGGTCGCCGTCGATCTCCACCTCGGCGCCCGCGTGGTGGTTCGCTCCGGCGCCCGTGACGAGCTGGGCCTGCTGGCTCCAGGTCGTGCCCGAGCGGACGAACACGGATGCCGAGCCCTCGTCCTGCACGCCCCCGGGATCGTCGTAGGCCGAGCCGATCACGATCGTCTCGCCGCTGATGTCCACGCTGCTGACGCCATTGTCCAGGAGGAGCTTCGCCTGTTCGGTCCAAGAGGTGCCGTTCCGGACGAATACGTAGGCCGAACCCGCATACCACCCCGCATGATAGTCGCCGCTGGCGGCGATGACCGCGGTGTCTCCATCGACGGCCACGTCCCAGCCGAAGAGGTCGTCGGCGGATCCGTCGCTCGCAGTGAGCTTGACCTGCTCCGTCCAGGTCGTACCGCTGCGCACGAACACGTAGGTCGCCCCCGATGTGAATGCCAGGTCGTCGTCGGCCCAGGCGCCGGCCAGCACGGTGTCCCCGTCGATCGCCGTCGACCAGCCGAGGTTGTCGTGATGCTCTCCGTCGCTCGCGATGAGCCTTGTCTGCTCGGACCAGATCCACGGATCGATCGTCACGGGATAGGACGCGTCGCGGTCGTCCACCAGGATCGAGATGCGACGCCCCTCGACCGCCAGCCTCGCCTCGAGCTCGTCGCCTTCGGCGTCCCACGCGAGCAGACCTTCGTAGTGAATCGTCGAGCCGCCGTCCGCGCTCCGGAAGCGCACGCCGCGGGCATCGAGCCTCGCCTCCGCGGCGAAGTCGCCGTCGAACGCGAGGACCACGTGCAGGGGATCCTCCCGCGGGGTCGCGTCCCCCGGGGGCGGCGAGGCGATCGTGAAGCCCTGTTGCAGGCCCAGAGCCCCGTTCTCGTACCACTCCACGATCGGACCGCGCCGGAACGAGATGCGGCGGCCGGCCTGTTCTTCGATGGCGCTGGCAACGGGCCGGATGGCGTCGCCGCGTCCCCAGCCGTCGAGCCGGAGCTCCAGCCCGCCGTCCATGCCGTGGGGGCTCGCCACCGTGACCTCCTGCGACGAGAGGGCCGCCCGGATTCCCCGATCGGGGTTGTCCACCTCCCAGATGCCGAGTCTTCGCCCGATGCGGCACGAGTCACCTCCCGCGGGGGCGGCCAACCGTCGCCCCGCCTCCTCGAGGCCGGTAGGGACTTCTTCGGGCCGCGCGGATTGCGCGGAGATCGTCGGCACGAGCCCGAAAGACGAGAACATGGACCACAGGACGATGACGGCCAGGTGTTTCATAACATCCTCGAGGGTGGCGATGCGGAGGTGGCGAGTTCGATCAGTGCGCCCAAAGGGATGATAGACGCCGGTGAGTGCCGGGTTACCCCGTCTTATTCATGACGGACGGTATTCGGGCCCAACGGGGCGACACTAAGCG
>CAYRXS010000401.1:0-4629 GCA_964428225.1 uncultured Planctomycetaceae bacterium | reverse complement strand
GGCCTCCCGAATCCCCACGACTCGATGTCCACTCCCAGACGTTCCCCACCATGTCCAACGCTCCATAGGGGGACGCTCCAGCAGGGTAGCTGCCTACAGGAGACGTCCCGTAGTACCCGTCATCGTAACCCTCTGCCACCTGCCACCTCGGCTGTTCCCGCTTCGCGGTGGCATCAGCAATGTTGGCAACGCGCCCCGCTCCCCTGAAACTTGTATTCCCCCACGGGTACTTGCGCCCATCCATCCCACGCGCCGCCTTTTCCCACTCCTGCTCAGTGGGAAGGCGCTTCCCCGCCCACGAGCAGTACGCCTTCGCCTGATTCCAATCCACACAGTTGATCGGGTGCCGCTCTCGACCAGACTTCCCCCAGTTGCACGCCCAGGCCCAGTCCGGTCGTTCCTCACCGTTCCAAAAGGACATCGTGAGCCCGTCCACCGAACATCTCCCCTCCTCAACGCAGCGCCCGTATGCCGAGACCGTCACCTCCGTCTTGTCGATGTGGAACGCCGCAAGCGTGATCCGCTTGCCGGGCTTCTCGTCGTCATCACACTCCGTGTCCACCGACTCGTTGCAGCCGTAGTAGAACTCGCCCGCCGGGACGTGGACCATCCCGGATCGGACGGCCGGTACAGGCGGCGCGAGCGACTCCAGCTCAGCACGCAGCGTTCGATCCTCCCCGGCCCTGAGCTCCACAAGCTCCTCGTGGGTCTTGTATCCTTCCTTCGTCACGCGCACCGTGTGAGTCCCCGGATCGAGCTCATGGCGCCTGGGACCCGACGCACCGTAGCTCCGCCCGTCGATCGTCACGCGATCGTTCGACACGTTCGAACGCACCACCAGGCCCGCCCGCAGTGGAGAAAGCTGCGCCCGCACCGTGCGAAACTCGCCAGCCACCACGGGCACGTCCGCCTCGTACGGAGCGTATCCCTCCCTCTCCACACGTACCGTGTGCGTCCCGAGCTCAAGCTCGTGGCGCTCAGAACCCGGCAAGCCGAAATCACGCCCATCGATCGTTACCACCGCGCCCTCTACATCGGAGAGAACGACCAGGCCCGAAGGTGGCGCCGCAAGAACCTCTGGCTGGGATTCGGGAGGGATCGCCACTTCCTCGGCTGGAGCCCCCGTCGGCTCATCCACGCTTCCCCGCTGGAGCTCCGGATCGCCCCGAACAAGAAGGAACAGCAGTCCCAAGGCCGCGACAAGCGTCGCCCCCAGCGCCCACCTGCCGCCGTGACGTCTTTTCCTTGGCTGGCTGTCTTCCGATGACGGAGGTCCCGTTACCGATCGCCCAGGATCCGGTCGCCCTGAGGTCGCGCCCTCGGTTTCCGCGGGCGACGGCGAAGACAGCTGCTCCTGCTCGGTCGAAACCTGCTCCAGCGCGTTCAGCTGCTCGGCGACAGCTCGTGCACTCGCGGGCCGGTCTCCGGGCTCGGGCTGCAGCAACTCACCCACGAGTTGATCCAGCTGGTCTGGGAGCTCGAGGCGAAGCTGGCTGGGCATGCGAAAGAGCCCCACCGGCCGCTTCCCCGTGACCAACTCATAGAGCATCACGCCCACCGAGTAGAGATCCGCCCGGTGGTCCACGTGTGCCGCGTCTCGCGTCTGCTCCGGCGCCACGTATTCCGGCGTTCCCAGCGCCAGCGCCGTGCGCGTGAGCGTCTCCCCTTCGATCGCCTTGGCGATCCCGAAGTCCGCGAGTCTTGGTTGGGCGAGATCGCCGTCTACGAGAAGGACGTTCTCCGGCTTCACGTCCCTGTGGACCGTGTGCTCGTGGGCGTAGGTCAGGGCGTCGAGGAGCGGCAGGAGGACCGTCTTGGCCTCTTCCAGGGAGAGAGGCTCGGTGCGCTGCTCCAGAAACTCCCGCAGCGTGGGGCCCTCCACCAGCTCCATGGTGAAGAACTCGCGGCCCCGGTCGCTCCCAAGCTCGTACACCCGCACGATCCCGGGGTGCTGAAGCTCGCGCGCTACCCGCACCTCGTTGCGAAGGCGCTCGGTGCCAGTGGTGCCTTCGAGGAGGTGGCCGTGGATGATCTTGAGCGCGACGACTTGGCCGAGCTTCAGATCGCTGGCGCGGAAGACGGTGCCCATGCCTCCGCTTCCCAGGACGGAATCCAATCGGTAGCGGCCAGCTTCGAGGAGGGAGCCGGGGGTGAGATCGGCGGTTGCGGAGGAGGGCTCGAGGCGTGTCTCCCCGTCGGATCCGGACCCCGACGAGCCGGGGTCGGGGGGCATGGCGGCGCGCTGGGCCTCCAGGTCCGCACCGCAGCCGGAACAGAAGCGGTTCTGCTCCGGGTTTCCCGCTCCGCAACGACCACAATAGATCAACGCTGGCCCCCTCGCCGATCAGCAAGCCCGGCCCATGATAGTCTGAGCGACCTCGCCGGGTCCAGCAGCAAAGGGGGCAAGAGATCCTCTCCTCTTGCCTGCCGCGACCAGCTTTTCAGCTTCTCTTCTGACAATTGGAGGATGCTCCCCGGCGGTCAGAACAAGCCCATTCTCGAATTCCAGAACGTCCGAGGACTCCGCCTTGAAGCGCGGTTTCCTTGTGCGACTCAACGTTGTCGAGATCGGGAAATGCACCAGCTAGGGACACCTGGGTTAGGGAATCTTCATCACCTGTGACTGGCGGATTGCCCTTTGGCCCGGACCTGCTCTTTTTCGCGTTGGAATCCGGCCTGGCACAAAGCTCCTGAACTCGACCTCGCCGCCGGTTGCCAAGACCCTTGACCAACAAAACACAGCAGGAGGACGGCGGGGGCCGGCGAAATTCGGGCCGCCCACGGGGCCGGGGCTGAGACCTACTTCACCGCGGTGAGTGAGCTACCGGGGCTCGGGCCGGCCGGCGGCGGCCCCGAAGCCGGCGCAGCTGTGCCACGCATGAAGGGAGCATTCCGGAACACCTCTCCGCGGAGCCGCCAGGTGGTCCCGTGCGCTGCGTGGGCGTTCCAAGCCTCCAAGCTGGCGATGACCTCCTGCCAGGTGAGGTCGCCCTCGGCATATGCCTTGCGCAGGCGGCGGATACGGCGCCGCTGCCGCCGCGCCGCGGTCTGGTTGAGTCGCAGTTGCTCGGGAAACGCTACGAACCCAAGAAATTCGACGCCCTCCTTGATCCGTCGAATCCGGCTCTTTCTCTCATTGAGGCGTAGCCTGATCCCGAGCAAGAAGTCCGCAATCTCGGCGCGGATCGCGCGTAGCTCGGCCTTGTCGTCCGCGAAACAGCAGAAATCGTCCACGTAACGAAGGTAGCGGTGCACCCGAAGCCGCTCCTTCACGAAGTGATCGAACGCGTCCAGGTAGACGTTTCCGAAGAACTGGCTGGTGAGATTACCGATCGGAATTCCGCACCGTCGCTCGAGAGGCGACAGCAGGTCGTCGCCAGGGAAGTACCGGGGAACGGGTTCCTGCGCATTGCTCCCATCGAGGATCGTCTCACAGAGGCGCAGAACCCGACCGTCCTTGACCACGCGCCCCAAGCGCGCGTTGAGGACCCCGTGATCGACACTGGGAAAGAACTTGCTGATGTCCATCTTGAGTACGTAGCGCGTGCCTCGCGCCCAGGAAACGAACTGGCGAAGAGCACGGTGGGTCCCTTTTCCCTTGCGGCAAGCGTAGCTGTGGTGAATGAAGCGCGGTTCGAAGAGAGGCTCGATCACGTTGACGAGCGCGTGGTGAACGACGCGGTCGCGAAAGGGCGCGGCTGAGATCATCCGCCGCTTCGGCTCGCGAATCCAGAAGGAGCGGTAGCTCCCGGTACGATACTCGCCGCTCTCGAGATCCTGCTGCAGGGAAAAGAGGTTCTGCTCCAGGTCGAAGAAGAAGAGAGCCGCACTCGCGCGCCTCCGTTTCCCTTTCAATACCTGATGGGCCGCCGCATGAAGGTTCTTGAGAGAGACCAGCCGCGGCCAGAGCGCACCCACGCGCCTCAAGAGAAGCTCCGGAAGAGCGCCCCGACCGGCTTCACGTGCGCTACCACAGGCCGGGGCGCTCGGATCATTTTCGGCCTCTCACTTTGCTCGGGAAAGCTACCAGGCCAGGACACAGGTGTGACTCCCGCGGCCGGTCCGCCCGTCCGTGGAGCGTGCGACATCGCGGCCCGAGAGATATGGCGTTCTCGGATTGGGAGCCAATGGGCGCAACGAAACCCGTTGTTCTCGTTCCTGTTCGTCGGGTCGTTCCAGTTTCGATTCGACGCGCGTTCGTTCCGCGGTTTGTTGTTCCAGGAACCGCCGCGCAGAACGCGGCCTTCATGTCTCCCCCGTGCCCCCGTCACGTCGGGCCGAGGAGCCCTTGAGTGCGCGCTGCCAGCCCCCGAGCAACCGGCCCAGCTCATCGAGCTCGCGCCCCAAGTACTCGTACTGCCCGAAGCTCAGAAGTTGCAGCTTCATCGAGAGACGATTGTATACCTTGAGCCGCTCCAAATGGAAATCCGCCTGCCCGAGTGCGTCCGATCGCGCCGCCGCCTTCGTTGCCCAAACGAGCGAGTCGTGGAAGCTCAGGGCCGCCTCCTCGATCCGCTTGGCCATCACGAAGCGCTGGTGCTTGGGGAATTTCCGCGTGCGATCGAGCAGCCAGACCAGCGTCTCGAAGCTCTTCAAGAAGATCGGCGACTCCTTCACCAGAGATCCACC
>CAYRXS010000400.1:0-4670 GCA_964428225.1 uncultured Planctomycetaceae bacterium | reverse complement strand
CAACGTAGCCGCCGGCGTCACCCTGACCCTGGAGGAAGGAGTGATCCTCAAGTTCTCCCTCAACAACGAAGACCTGGCCGTGTACGGCAGCCTGGTGGTGAACGGCACCACCATCGACCCGGTGGTCTTCACGTCGCTCTCCGACGACGACTGGGCCGGGGACACGAACGGGGACGGTCCTTCCGCGGGCGCTCCCGACGATTGGCGGTGTCTGTGGTTCGGCCCGCTCTCGACCGGAAACGTGCTGGATCACGCGGTCGTTCGCTACTGCGGCGAGGACCTGCAATGCGCGCTGGAGATCCACAGCCCGGACGTGACGATCCGCAACTCGACGATCTCCGATTGCAGTCGTAGTGGGATCGACATGAATGCGACCGTGGGACCCGTCATCGAGAGCTGCTCGTTCGAGAACAACACCCAAAGCGCGGTCACCAAGGTCCACCTGATGGCCGTACCCGGGTTCTCGAACAACCAGGCCACGGGGAACGGTGACAACTACATGTACGTGAACTATCCCACGGCCAGCTCCGACGTGACCATCGAGGCCGACAACTGCCTCGAGGGCGCCCTCGTCCTCAACGGACCGGCTCAGGTGAACTCCGGAGTCACTCTGACCCTGGGAGCAGGGGTGGTCTTCAAGTTCACCCTCAACAACCGCGAGCTGTACGTGTATGGCTCCCTGGAGGTGAACGGCACCGCCTTCGAGCCCGTGGTCTTCACGTCGTTGTCCGACGACGACTGGGCCGGGGACACGAACGGGGATGGTCCTTCCTCGGGCGCTCCCGGCGACTGGCGGGGGGTGAGGTTGGATGCGACCTCGACCGGAGGCGTGGTGGACCATTTGGTCGTTCGCTACTGCGGCGAGGACAACTGGGCAGGCCTCGACTGCCGCTCGGGAGCGGTCACCCTGCGCGCCTCCCGCGCGGACCACTGCTCGAACGACGGCTTCCGGCTGCTGGCCCTCGCGGCCGACGCCGAGAACCTCGTGGCCAACGGTTGCAGCAGTACGGGCATCGAGCTGACCGGCGGCGCCTTCGACGTCGTGCACGCCACGGCCAGTGGGAACGGCATCGGCATCTCCAAGGGAGGCTCCTACACGGGAATGGCGAGGAACGGCATCGCCTGGGGCAACACGACGAACTTCTCCGGCTTCGCCGCGGGCGAGCTCGACCACTGCGACGGCTCCGCGGCCCACGACGGCACGAACGGCTGCATCGACGTCGATCCGCAGTTCGTCGATGATCTGAACGGCGACCTTCGCCTGCAGCTCGCCTCGCCGTGCGTCGACACGGCCGACTACGCCACCGCGCTCGCCGCGGTCACGGACCACGACGAGAACTCCCGGATCCTCGACCCGCACCTCTCCGGAACGATGCTGCCCGACATGGGCGCCTTCGAGCACGCGATCTGGACCATGACCACCGTGGGTCCTCCGCCCCGCCTCGGGGGACGGGTGAGCTTCCGCGTGGACGGTCCCGCGGGCAGCTCGGTCTACATGCTCGGCCTGCTCGACGGATCCGTAGTGGACGATCCGTTCGGGATCATCGCCGCGGGCAACATGAGCCTGATGGTGCTCGACACCGTGGCCGTGGTCGATCCCTACCGGATCAACATCCCGAACAACGTCGGGATCCTGGGGGTTTGGTTCGGCGTCCAGACCCGCACCACCCCGACCGGCGATCCCACGGTCGGCAACATCACGAACCTCTACCGCGCCACCATCCGGCCCCGGTTGGCCGGGCCCGTCCGGCCGAGGACCCCGTAGAGACGAATCCTCGACGGGTCGATATCGCGTCGACAGGAAGTCCGTGGCGGCATGCCCGATCCCGGGAATGCCGCCGCGGCGTTTCCGTGGAGGGGGCGCGCCGGGGCCGGTAGAATCCTCGCCTTCTCCACGTCCCCGGATCCGCCGGAGGACGTACCACCCCCCGGCGCGAGGCCATGGCAAGAGAAACGATAGAGCTGCTCGTCAACGGAGACCGCTACGAGGTGTCCACGGTGCCCTGGCGCACGCTGGCGGAGGTCCTCCGCGAGGATCTGGATCTCGTCGGCACGAAGATCGGGTGCGGACAGGGTGACTGCGGCGCGTGCACGGTGATCCTCGATGGTCGCCCCGTCTCCTCGTGCCTGACCCTGGCCGTCGAGGCCCACGGCCGCGAAGTCGTCACCATCGAGGGGCTGGCCCCCTCGGCGACCGAGCTCCATCCCCTGCAGGCGGCCTTCGTCGAGAAGGGCGCGGTGCAGTGCGGCTTCTGCACGGGAGGGATGCTCCTCGCGGCCAAGGACTTCCTCGACCGCCACCCCTCCCCCACCGAGGCCGAGATCCGCGACGGGCTCGCGGGCAACCTCTGTCGATGCACCGGCTACAACAAGATCGTCGAGGCGGTCCGGTCGACCGCGGGAGGTGAGCAATGAGCGCCCTTCCCCACTTCGACTACCACCGGCCGACCTCGATCGGCGAGGTGCTCGACCTCCTCGAGGAGCACGGGGAGGACGCCCGGATCCTCGCCGGGGGCACGGATCTGCTGGAGAAGATGCGCGCGGGAGCGGTGCGCGCCGGACACCTCGTCAGCGTGAACCGCGTCGAGGGGCTGGACCACGTCCGCTTCGACGATCAGGCGGGGCTCGCCATCGGCGCCTCGGCTCGCATCCGGGACGTGATGGACCACGATGCGGTACGCGAGCGCTACCCCTCCCTGGCCCGAGCCTGCGAGGTCATGGCCACGCCGCAGGTCTGCAACATGGCCACGGTGGCCGGCAACCTCGCGAACGCCGCTCCCTGCGCGGACACCGCCGCGCCGCTCCTGGCTCACGACGCGAGGGTCGTCCTGGCCTCCAGCGAAGGGATGCGCGAGGTGGCGCTGTCGGAGTTCTTCCGCGGTCCGGGCGAGGTCGATCTCGGGCCCTCGGAGCTGATGAAGGAGATCCTCGTTCCCGTGCCCCCGCCGGGGAGCGGGCACGGCCACCAGCGCATCTCGGCGCGCAGCCGCGTGGACATGGCGGCGGTGATCGCCTGCGCGTTCCTCGTGCTGGAGGACGGGCGAATGCATCACGCGCGAATCGCCCTCGGCTCGGTGGCGCCGACGCCGCTGCGGGCGCCCGAGGCCGAGGAGGTCCTCGAGGGCGAAGCCCCGACGCGCGAGCTCCTCGAGCAAGCCGCGGAGGTGTGCGAGAAGACCGCGAAGCCCATCGACGACGTGCGAGCGAGCGCCGAATGGCGCCGGACGATGGTGCGCGTGCTCTCGAGGCGCGCGCTCGAAGCGGCGGTCGAGACCGCCGGCGGAGGTGTGACACGATGAGCACGATGAAGAAGACTCCCCCGATCATCGGCGAGAGCGTTCCGCGCCTCGACGCTCGCGACAAGGTCACCGGTCGCGCGATCTACACCGACGACATGAAGCTGCCCGGGATGCTCCACGGAGTCATCCTGCGCAGCCCGCTTCCCCACGCGCGCATCAGGAGCATCGACGTCTCCAAGGCGAAGGCTCTGCCGGGCGTGAAGGACGTGATCACCGGCGAGGACACGCCGAAGATCAAGTACGGCAACTGGCGCCTCGTGCCCGACAGCCAGGACGAGCTCCCCCTCGCGGTGGACAAGGTCCGGTTCGTCGGCGACGAGGTGGCCGCGGTCTGCGCGATCGATCGCGAGACGGCCGAGCGCGCGTGCGAGCTGATCGAGGTCGACTACGAGGAGCTGCCCGCGGTCTACACCGTCGAGGACGCCGTCGCCGAGGGCGCGCCGGTCATCCACGACGAGCGCGAGAGCAACGTCAGCCTGAACCGCGACATCGTCTACGGCGACCTCGACGCCGCCTTCGAGCGCGCGGACTACGTGCGCGAGGACGTCTACCGGACCCACGCGGTCCAGCATGCCTACCTCGAACCCTGCTCCTCCCTGGCCGCTCCCGACGAGGGCGGGCGCGTCACGCTGTGGACCAGCACCCAGGTGCCCTACATCGTGCAGTGCCTGCTCGCGAGCACGCTCGGCCTTCCCGAGAACCACGTCCGGGTGATCAAGCCGAACGTCGGCGGCGCGTTCGGGGGCAAGATGGAGCTGCGCAAGTGGGAGTTCTGCGCGGCGTTCATGGCCTTGCGCACGGGCCGGCCCGTGAAGTTCACGCTGACCCGCACCGACGAGCTCGCCTACGGGCGGCGGCGCCACCCGATGACGCTGCGCTCGAAGATCGGCTTCACGAAGGGCGGGATCATCACCGGTCGCGACTTCGACGTCCTGCTCGACGGCGGCGCCTACAACGCGATGGGCCCGACGGCCGCGTTCCTCTGCGGCAACTTCGGCGGAATGCTCTACCGCTTCCCCGCCTATCGCTACCTCGGACGCCACGTCTACACGAACAAGCCGCCCGCCAGCGCGATGCGCGGGTTCGGAGCTCCCCAGGCGCTGTTCGCGTGCGAGACGCAGATGAACATGGCCGCCGAGGAGCTCGGCATCGATCCCATCGAGCTGCGGATCCGCAACGCGATGGTCGTGGGCGACGAGATCCCCGGGGTGACGAAGATCCGCTCCTGCGGATTCAAGGAGAGCCTGGTCAAGGTCCGCGAGATGAGCGGCTGGGACGAGAAACGCCGGGAGAGCACGGCGGGCCGCGGGCTGGGTGTCGGCTGCTACAGCTTCATCTCCGGCGGCGTCTTCAACTGGTTCAACACGAAGT
>CAYRXS010000399.1:0-4794 GCA_964428225.1 uncultured Planctomycetaceae bacterium | reverse complement strand
GTCGTAGGGATCCGCCCCCGTGGCCTGGACGATGGAGCCGACGGTGAAGCCCTCCGACGAGCCTTCCAGCTCGACCGTGAACTGCCCGGGCTGACCCTTGATGCCCTTGATCGTGGAGGAAAGGTGGACCGAGATCGACTCGTTCGCCTCCACCTGCGCGATCAGCTCACCGACGTGGTTGTCGCAGATCTGATCGTAGGGAGGAGCTTCGGGGACCAGGCTGCCGACGTCGGCGAGGTACCCGCCGAGACGCTCCTTGGCCTCGACCAGCGCGACGGGGTGACCCATCCCGGCCACGGCCAAGGAGGCCTGCAGCCCGGTGAGTCCGCCGCCCACCACGAGGATCGTCCGGTCGATCGTCTCCTCGAGGGGCTCGGGGAGCTTCATGACGGCGAGACGCGCCAGGCCCATGCGGAGCTGGTCCTCCGCGAGCATCTGCGTGTCCTCGTCGTTCGGCTCGTGTGTCCAGACGACCTGCTCGCGAAGGTCCGCCCGCTCGACCGCGACCTTGCGGTTGTCGAAGGCGAACTCGGCGGTCTTGGCGCGTGCGGAGCAGGCGGCGATCACCACGCCGTCGGCCTCGCCGCTCTCGATCGCCTCGTGAATCGCGGCCACGCCCTCGGGGGCGCAGAGGCAGGGATGCGTGGCGTAGCTCGAGGCTCCGTTCTCGTTGCAGAGATCCTCGAAGTCGTCCAGGTCCAGGGAATCACCGATCTCGCAGCCGGTGCACAGGAATACGGCCTTCTTGTCCATCTGAGCTACCTCCCTGCGGCGACGAGGGCCTTGGCTGCGGTTCCGGTGGCGTCCCTGACGGAAGCGGCCACGTCCTCCGGTCGCCTCGCGACGCCGGCCACGAACAGACGGGCCTTCGGATCGTCCAATCCGAACCCGTCCTCATCCTTGGAGAACTCGAAGGGCACGCAGCCGAGGCGGGGAACCATCCCCGTGGCGAGAACGACCAGGTCCGCCGTCTCGTCGAGCAGGCGATCTGCTTCGACGTCCTCCACCCGCAGGGCGAGCATTCCATCCGCGCCCTGCTCGACCTTGCCCACCTTGCCCTTCATCAGGGTCACGCCTTCCATCGCCGCGACCTTGGTGAGCATCTCCTCGTTTCTTCCCGGGGTCCGGCGGTCGATGTAGTAGACCGTCACCTCGGTGGCGGGGAGTTGCTCCTTCACGTAGATGGCCTGCTTGAGCGACGCCAGGCAGCACACCGCGGAGCAGTAGGGGAGGTGGTTGACGTCTCTCGAGCCGGCGCACTGGACGAAGGCCACCTTCTTCGGCGGCTCGCCGTTGGAGGGCTTGAGGATCTTGCCCTCCGTCGGCCCGCTCTCGGAGACCATCCGCTCCATGTTCACGTTGGCGATGACGTCGGGGAGCCGTCCCCCTCCCAGCTCGGTCAGCTTCTCGAGCGGGTAGGGCTTCCAGCCGGTGGCGAGGATCGTCGCGCTCGCCTCGACCGTCTCCTCGGTCTCCTTCGCGTCCAGATCGATCGCATCGTACTTGCAGGCTTCGACGCACTTGGCGCAGCCGTCGGGGCATGCCTCGCGAGCCAGGGCGTAGCGCTGCGGGAACGCCTGCGGGCTGAAGGGCCGGATCGCGGGCACCATCTTCATCCCCAGGTTGTGCGGATCCGGCACCCTGGCCTCACAGACCTTCGTGCACTCGCCGCAGGCCGTGCAACGATCGTTGACGTACTGCGGATCGCGGGTGAGGGTCACCGACCATCCGTCGTCGACGCGCTCCGCCTTCGTGATCCGTGTCCCGGTCAGGAGGCGGATCCGAGGATTGCGAGTCAGGCGGCCGACGTTGATCTCCATGCCGCACGAGGGCGGGCAGAGCTTCGGAAAGTAGTGGTGGTTGCGAAGAACTCGCCCCCCGATGGAGGGATCGCGCTCCACGAGGATGACCTCGTAGCCGGTCTCCGCAGCCTCCAGGGCCGCCGTGACACCGGCGATCCCCGCCCCCACGGTGAGAATGGGTTTGCCGTTCGATGTGGTCATGGATTGCTCCCGCTACCCGACGCGGTGTCGCGCGTCGTCATGGTGGGTTCCGCGAAGAGGGCGTAGCGCAACCAGCGGAAGGCGAAGCGCAGAAGGGCTTCGTCGTCGTTGCGCAACTCCTCCACGAGCTCCTTCTCGAGCACGAAGCGCTCGAGGAAGGTCGAGTCGAAGATGAACCGCCGGAACGAATCGAGGTCGTAACAGGCGGAGTGGAACATCTGCATCCGCTTGGGATCGAGCGTGCGTCCCCCAATGAACCAGGGGTGGGAGACGATCTCCTGGAAGCCGGCTTCCAGCGCCTCTCGTTCCGCGACACCCTGGTTGGCCCGCCAGCCCTCGACGGTCCACTTGGTGTTCTCTCCGCCACCGTCGCAGTGGTCATCCTCGAACAGGAAGAACACCGGCTCGGGCTCGACGCCCGCCCTGGCGGGGGGAATGGCCATCCCGAGCGGGTACATGCGGCAGGCCCAGGGCCGGCCCTCGTAGACGGTGCAGCCCTTGTCCCCTTCGCCGAGGAAGGGGCACGGCTTGTCGGGATCCTCCGTCATGCGGAGCGCGACGACGGGCAGGTGGAGCTCCTTCGTGATGGGGATGGACGTGTGCTCGTCCAGGAACTCGGTGGTGGTCTTCCCGAGATGCCGCGCAAGCCCCAGGACGTCGACCGGAGTCAGCAGGATGTTGACGTCGTGGCAGCAGCGCGTGAAGCACTCCAGCCGGGCGTGGCATCCGAAGGTGAACTCGTCGTTCGGACCGAGCTGGCGTTTGCCACGCATCACCTCGGGCAGATCCGACGGTTTGGATTGGTCGGGGCTCGTCATTGGATTCTCCGCGTTCTCCTCTCGGAGGCTCGAGGCTCGCCTCCACCGAGGACGATCAGGATGTCTCTGGCTCTTCGACGATGAAGTCGCGAACCGCATCGTCGGACCACACGGAAAGGGGGGAGGACTTGCCGGTCTCGCGATTCGTGATGCGGAAGCGGTTGGAGCGACGAACCCGGTACTGCTCCCACATCCAATCCCAGCCCTTCCTGTAATAGGAGCAGTCGTTGTTGAAGCACACCCAGTGGATCTGCCCGTCCCAGCCGCTTCCGGCGGGCATCTCGACCGGGTCGAGCTTCCCCTCGCAGTGGGGGCATTGCAGATCGGGCGTCGCTTTCGACATGATCACTCCGTGGACAGTGAAGCCCCAGATGCTTGGTAGCGCCTGGGGCTCCGAGGTTCCGCTCGGTCCAGGGCGTCCCGGACCGCCGGGCGGAGCGTGAAGCTCCGCCCGGGTCGATCGATTCGATCTAGAAGATGGTCACGATCGGGACCTTCTTGAAGGTCCACTCGCTGTTGGAAGCGTCGAAAGTGCAGTTCACGAAGCACTTCCAATTCTCTTCGTCCATCTTCGGCTTGTCGGACCGGAAGTAGTAGCCCGGCCAACGGGTCTCCTCACGGAACAGGATGGTGCGAATGTGGGCCTCCGCCTGGTAGGTGCGGTGGATGTTCTCCCAGCAACGCATCAGCTCGTGCAGGTTCTCCGCGCCGAGGTTCTCCGAGTCCTCCTTGAGGAAGTCCATGAGGTGCAGTCCCTGTTCCAGCATCTGCTGGTTCGTGGTGAACTGCGCGCTCACGCCACCCGCATACTCGTCCATGAGCTTTTGCAGGCGCATCATGTACATCTTCGGGCGGATATAGTTCGGGTTGACGTCCGCACTCGTGGTCTTGTCCTTGTTCTCGTCGAACATGACCAGAGGCTTCGTCACCTTCGCCTTGTATTCGTCGGCCGTGCTTGCGTCGACGGTCGGCTTGGCCGGATTCTCGTTGACGATGAAGCGGCACGCGGATTTGGCCGCGATCCGTCCCTCGGCGTGCGAACCGGACGAGAACTTGTGGGAGGAGGCGCCGGAGGCGTCACCCGCCGCAAACAGACCAGTGATGGTCGTCATGTTCTCGTAGCCCCAGAAGTACTCGGCCGGAGCCAGGTCCTTCGGGCCACTGAGCCATGCACCGGACGCACCGGAGTGCGAGCCGATGAAGTAAGGCTCGGCGGCGGTGATCTCGGAGGGCTCGGCTTCCGGCGAGATGTTGGTCGCGCACCACAGGATCGCCTGGGCGATGGTCATGTCGAGGAAGTCTTCCCAAGCCTCGGCCTCGAGCTCCTTGAGCTTCTTCTTGGCTTTCTTGGGATCGCTTTCGCTCGCCGCGATTCTCTGGATGGCTTCGGCCGTCTGCATGTAGATCGGGCCCTTGCCTTCCATCACGTCCAGCATCATCAGGTAGTTCCGCAGGTTCGCGGGAACCGGCTTCACCGTACCGTAGGGAGCGTACTCCGGAAGGACGCCCGCCCGGGTCTGCATGTAGTTCTCGCCGAGGGCGTTGGTGGCCGCCGACTTGAAGAGCAGGAACCAGGCGCCGACCGGACCGTAGGCGTCCTTGAAGCGGACGGGGATGAACCGCACTTCCTGGCAGGTCATCTCCGCGCCGGCCTGAATCGTGAAGTACGCGGACGCGCCCGAGTTGAAGGGCGGATACCACGCACGGCCCGCACCTTCACCGGAGGAACGCGGCTTGAACACGCCGACTGCGCCGCCCATGGCGCACAGGGTGGCGCGCGCCTTGAAGACGTAGAAGGCGTTCTCGCGAACCGAGAACCCACAAGCGCCGATGCACTTGTCGCCGTCCATCAACGGGTGCGTGATGAACACGCGCTCGTAGACGTTGTCGACGCCGAGGGCGTTCTTGGCGGCTTCGGCAACGATGATCTTGTAGGACTCACCGTTGATCATGAGCTGCCAGCGACCCTCGTG
>CAYRXS010000398.1:0-4797 GCA_964428225.1 uncultured Planctomycetaceae bacterium | reverse complement strand
CCTTCGGCACCACGTTGAACACGGTGTCGACGGTCTTGAAGACCGGGTCGTCGGGCAGGTACTCCTTGCCGAACTTGTTGAAGCCGGTGAAGCGCGGGTCGGTGACGCGGAGCACCGCGTGACCGTAGCCGGGGATGACCTTGCCGCCGCGAAGCGTCTCGAAGGCGTAGTCGCGGACCTGCTCTTCCGTGGGCGGGCCGCCGAACTTCTCGATCGTCTCGATGATCCAGCCCAGGCACTCCTGGTTGGCGAGACCGTGGAGCGGACCGGCGAGGCCGTTGAGGCCGGCCGAGACGGCGTAGTAGGCGTCGGAGAGAGCCGAGCCCACCGTGTGGCACGTGTTCGCGCTGACGTTGCCTCCCTCGTGATCCGAGTGGAAGTGCAGGTACAGGCGCATCAGCTTGGCGAAGTCGCCGGTCGGATCGTCGAGACCGAGCATCTTCGCGTAGTTGGCGCCCCAGTCGAGGCCCTTCGTCCAGGGGATGTAGTCGCCCTTGCCGTAGCGCACGCGGTAGACCGCGGCGGCGATGCCGGGGAGCTTGGCGAGCAGGTTGAGCGAGTCCTCGAGGGTGGGCACCCAGTAGTCCGCCTTGGTCATGCCCTCGTCGTAGGACTTGCGGAACACGCTCTCGCGCTCCAGCACCAGGATGCCGGTGTCGAGCATGCACATCGGATGGCTGTCCTTGGGCATGGCTTCGAGCACCTTGTACAGGTAATCCGGCAGCTCGGCGCGGTTGTCCATCTCGGTCTGGTAGGCCTTGATGACATCGCTGTCGAGGTCGTGGATCTCGCCCGTCAGGAGGAGGACGAAGGTCTGCTCGGGCCAGAGGTCCATGATGTCGAGCAGGTGGCGGCCCCGGATGAACAGCCCCTTGTCGGGCTCGACCACCGATGTGTCGCAGATCATCCCCTTGATGCCGCGCATGCCGCCGAAGGCCTGAGCGACGGTCGCCGAGGTGAGCACGACGTCACCCTTCTCCTTGATGAGCTTCACGCGTTCCTGCCGCCACTGGGGGATGAGTTCCGTCAATCTGTCTTGCAGCGTTACCACTTCGAGCTCCTTGTCTTGTCTACGTCGATATGAGGCCGTACGTACCGATTTGGGGGCGACCAGATTGCGCAATTCGCGCCTCCATGTCAAAGACCGGGAGGGGTTCCGGGGCTCCCTGGACGCGAACCGAGTAGGCCGAGCCCCACGCGCGCCGCCACCTCTCACCTTCCATCGAGATGCGGAAACGAGCCGCGGACTACGAACTAGGGCGGAGAGGGGCGTCCCCGCGGGAGCGGCGGGCTCTCGCCCTCCGCTCGCGGGGTTCCCGCCGTGCTTCCCCTTCACTCCGGCGACCTCGTCGCCTAGGTTGCCCGTGGCCTCGACTCGCCACGAGGGCCGGGTGGCCCCGGCGACGCGGCCGGGAGGGATTAATGCCTCGATCGATCCAAGCTCTCGCATCCCACGGGATCGCCCTGGTCTCGGCGCTCGTCCTCCTCGGGACCGCGGGATCGTCGCAGACGGGGACCGCGGCCGAGCTCCGCCGCGCGTCCGGGCCCCCGCAACGCGCGAGCCTGCGCCTGGCGACCGGGGAGCTGGTCCGAAGCAGGCGGAGCCCCGACTCCCTCCGCGCCGCGGGGCTCGCGGTCTGCTGGGCCAACACGGACTTCGCCGGCTTCTACGCGCCCTGCGGCGCGGGGCCGACGGACGAGTGGCTCGACTGGGGGATCGTGTCGGCCTCGACCGGATCGCGCATCGTGGGGGCGATCCAGTTCGGCTACGGGACGTCGGCCCTGGACCCGAGCCTGGGAGGACCGGGGGCGGCGCTGACCATGCGCTTCTACGACGGCGCCGTCGGCGGAGGGATGGACGGCGGCCTGGCCGCGGACGCGGTCTTCCACCTGACGGGCCTGCCGGGATCTCCCGACGGGATCAACCCGGTGTGGTGGGTGCTCGACCTCGACCTCACGGGGGGCTCGGAGTTCCTCGCCGCCGGCGGGGCCCTCGGATTCAGCCTGACCGGTGACGACGACGACACGGCGGGGCACAGCCGGACGGGGCCGCTGCTCTGCCAGGCGGGCGACGGCGCGGGGGGACCGGACGCGAACGGGCAGGTGGACTTCTTCGACATCTGGCTGCCCGACACGCTCGGGACGTACGACGGGACCTGGAACTTCGGGGGCGCTCCCTACGACTTCGCGTCGTGGTACATGGCGATCTTCACCGCCGACGCCTCGGCCGGGCCGTTCGCCACGAGCGTGATCCGCAACGACTCCGGGGACACGAACCCGCGCGTGTACGCGTGTACGCCTCCGGTCCTCGGGGATCGGTTCACGGGCAGCGCCACGCGGGGTCCCCACCTCGCGGTGCTGTTCGCGGGCTACGCGGCGTCGCTCGAGCTCGTCGCCCCCGCGGGAGTGATCCTCGTCGACTTCGACGATCCCGGAGGGGAGATGCTCGCGACTCCGACCTCGTATTCCGAGCCCGCGACCTTCGACCTGGCGGTGCCGATCGACCTGACCTTCTGCGGGTGGTGGATCTACACGCAGGCCCTGTGCTTCGGCAACGGCGCGTCGCTGACGAACGCCTGCGACGCGCAGCTCGGATTCTGACGTACGGTACCGTACGTCTAGGGGAGGATGTACTGGAGGAGGCGGAGCATCACGGCGCGATTGCCGATGTTGTCGACTCCCCAGTTCTCGAAGGTCGTCAGGACGCCGACGAGGCTGGTCTCCCCGGTGTGCGCGAACAGGGCGGGGAACACGTCCGCTCCCTCCAGGGCCCCCACGGCCAGCGCGCCGGCGACGTGGTAGCTGTCCGGGTAGACCGTGTCGGTCAACCCGGGAGGGATCTGGTCGCGCCGTGAGTAGCGGGGCCCGCCGATCGGTCCCGCGGGGTAGCGGTCGAGGGGGCCGTCGGAGCCATCCTTCCACGCGAACCGCCAGATCCCCTTGGCGCAGCGCCGGATCTGGTCGTGGGCGGGGATGCCGACCGTCTCCTGGATGCCGCGCAGGGCGAGCATGAGGTAGACCTGCTCGTTCGATCGGTGGACCCAGTAGTTGGGGGTCGTCCCGTCCCCGTAGGGCGGGTCCTTCGCCATCTTGCCGAAGTCGGAGGCTCCGAAGAGGTCGTTCGGCATCTGCGCACGCGCGAGGTGGTCGACGAACACCTGGAACCACTCCGCGTTGCGGTTGCGCCAGCGCCACTTCGAGATCGCGTGGACCGTGGCCATCAGGTCCCCGACCCAGGCCTCGCCCCGGCCCCACCACGTCCCCTGCTGGGGATCGGGCAGCCCCTTCATCCGGCCGTCGTTCCCCTCGAAGTAGCACATCCGCTGCAGCTCGGCGTCCATCGTCAGGTACTGGCGGGCGAGCGGATCGTTGTCGAGCCACGCGAGCGCCTTGTTGGCCTTCGTGCGACGCACCAGGTGCTGCGAGTCCATGGGATCGAAGACGAGGGGATCGTAGCTTGCGCTGCCGTTCCCGGGGCCGGTCTCGCTGAACAGGAAGGGCTCGTCGTGCGGCGGGGCGCCGCCTCCCTGGAAGACGTTGTTGAAGATCGTCCAGGGCGTCGTCCCGTCGGGATCCAGGTAGTCCTCCAGCTCGAGGGGGTGTCCGTCCGGCTCGTAGATGCACCCCATCTGGCGCGAGGCGTAGCGGAGTTGCTCCACGTAGAGCGACAGGAGGCCGTCCGCCTGGGCGGTGGCCACCGTCGGCACCCCGGGGACCTGGTGGATGTCGATGCCGCCGGTCATCCCCCCGTACCGCACGCCCTGCGCGGGCCACAGACACGAGACGGGCTTGTCTCCGGGGACCGTGGCCTCGCAGGCCGCGAGCAGCCCGTAGTCGGTGTCCTTCCAGGTGGAGAGGTCGACGTTGGTGTGGTCGAGGTCCGGGAGGGGGTAGTTCTGGGCCAGGTAGCCGCCGAACGACCAGTTACCGGCCGCCCAGCCGCCCAGGTCGAGGTCCGGGATCTCGTCCAGCGGGTGCAGGACCAGGCGGAACGAGCGCTCCATCCGCTGGGGAATGATGTGGGCGTCGGGGCGGACGAGGTACCACGGGCCGCCCGCGGGATCGGGGAGCAGCGAGGTCCAGCCCCACCCCTGCTCGAGGAGCAGGGTCGCGGAGCGGAAGTAGACGTCCGGCCGGGCCGGCAGGCCCCCATCGTGCCAGTTGATCACGAGCTCCACCTGCTTCGACGCGGCGTCGACGGTGAACCAGACGTGGATCCCTCCGAAGTCCGTGACGAGGTGGCGGCGCACGGTGATCGTGTTCGGACCGTAGCGGAACAGCTCGAGGTGGGAGCCGGGCCCGGAGAGCGACACGACGTGCAGGTTCATGTCCTGGTCCTGGACCACCAGGTTCACCCGTCCCGCGTTGGCAACGAGCTCGGCGGCCTCGGCGTCGAAGTCGGTGAGCGCGAAGGTGTTCGACCCGTCGACCACCGGGAAGAGCTTCCGGCCCGACCAGCGGTTGTGGACGAGGGCCCGCAGCTCGACGACGATCTGGCCCGAGAGCTCCGCCACGAGCTCCCACTGGGTGTTCAGGGGCGTGCCGTCCGGGGCGATGACCTGCAGGGTGCAGTTCTTGCGCTGGAAGGGCCGCGTGGGGATGGCCAGGGTGCCGTGGAGGACGAAGACCGGATCGCTCGGGACCTCCGCGGCGAGGACTCCAACCAGCCCCGCCGGGGGCGAGGGGCTCGGCGCGGCCGGGCCGGTCCGGCTGGCGGGAGCGAGGGGGGAGAGGACGCAGAGCAGGGCGGTCGTCGCGAGACCGGATAGCAGGGGGCTCATGTGCTCGGCAGGGTGT
>CAYRXS010000397.1:0-4836 GCA_964428225.1 uncultured Planctomycetaceae bacterium | reverse complement strand
CGCTGATGCAAATCAAATCAGCATTAGCATTCAGGTTACACCTGCATACCTGGAAGCCCCCCGCACCTCGCAGACGAGCTCGCCGCCCCGCGGGGAGATCTGACGGGCCCGAAGCGGATTGCGACCGAGGACCTTCGCCCAGTAGGGAGCCGAAATGCAGTGGGCGGAGCCCGTGACCGGATCCTCCGGGATTCCGAAGCTCGGCGCGAAGAAGCGCGATACGAAGTCGACCTCGTCGCCCGGAGCGGTGACCAGGACCGGAGTGCCGAATTCGATCAGGGCATCCATGCGAGGGGAGAGCTCCCGGATCTCGGCCTCGGTCGCGTAGCGCACCGTGACGTACTGCTCGTGATGGAGCTGCTCCAGCGGCTCACCCCCGAGCGCCTCGAACAGTGCGGGATTCGCCGGAGCGGGGCTCGGCGGATAGGCGGGGAAGTCGAGCTCGAGGAGATCCCCCTTGCGCTTCACGCCGACCGTCCCGCTCTTCGTCCGGAAGCGTACCTCGGAAAGGCCGGACTCGAGCCGCTCGAAGATCACGTGCGCCGTGGCGAGCGTCGCGTGTCCGCACAGGTCCACCTCGGTGGCCGGGGTGAACCAGCGCAGCTCGAACTCGCCGCCTCTCGTCGGGACGAAAAACGCCGTCTCGGAGAGGTTGTTCTCCAGGCCGATCGCCTGGAGCACCTCGTCGGTGAGCCAGCGCTCGAGCGGACAGACCGCCGCGGGATTCCCGCCGAACACGCGGTCGGTGAAGGCGTCCACCTGGTAGATCGGGATGCGCATGTCGTGAGCTCCTCTCGTCACTTCTTCCGGGCCGTCCAGCCGAAGTCCTTCGGATCGTAGCGGACCTTCTTCTGGGGGAACTTGTCCAGGAGCGCCTCCGCTCGCCGGATCAACGTGTCCACGCCCGCGGCGAGGTCTTCGGGATCGTACTCGACGATCTCGTGGGGGATGACCCCGATCCCCTCGATGCCGCGGCCCTTGTTGAACCGCGCCTTGTTCGAGGCGACGGACACGCGCAGGGCGAAGAGACCCGAGGGCAGCTCGATGATCTCCTTGGACGAGGACATCCCCGCGGTGGGACTCTCCCCGATCATGTAGGCGCGGCCGTCCTCCTTGAACATGCCGCCGGCGGTCTCTCCGCTCGAGCGGACGGTGCCGTCGACGATGACGACGATCGGCCCGCCGTAGGGATTCGGTCCGACGCTCGGCAGGGGATAGGCCTGCGGGCGCTCGAACCGGTGGTCCTTCGGGATGAACCGTCCGAACAGCGCGTCGTGGTCCGTGCCGCCGCCGGAGTTGCCGCGGAAGTCGAGGATCAGGCCGGGGACGTGGCCGAGTCCGGCCAGCATCTCGTCCATCTCCTTGGGGAGCGTGCCCGGCGTGCGTCGCACGTGGATGTAGCCCCAACCGTCCTCGGTCAGGCCGTACTTCTGTCCGCGCCCCACGACCTTCAGCCCCTTCGGCAGGAACGCCGGGCCCTCGGGGACCACTCCCGCCCTCTCGTAGGTGATCGTGCGCTTGCGCTTCTTCCCGTCGAGCGTCTTGAGCTCGAGCTTCATCCGCGTGCCCACCGGCTGTGCGAGCCCCCAGTGGCACGCGTGGAAGAACGCCTGGTTCTCGGTGGAATAGCTGCGGAAATCGCGCAGCTCGGCGATGCGGTTCTCGAGCCACTTCGCCGCCTTCTCGTCGTCGATCTTCTCCACGCGCATGCCCGCCTCGATCCCGAGCTCCGCCGCTCCGCTCCAGGCGTTCTTCACGTGAATCTTGGTCCCGATCCGGCACAGGAACAGCCCGGGACCCGTCTCCTCCGGCCGCTCCGGAAGGGCCACGTCCTTGCCCTTGTCCAGCCGACGCACCTCCGCATGGCCATCCCGCACCCGCGCGAGCAGTCGCACGAGCAGCTCGAGGTGCTCCGCATCGCTCTTCACGTCCTTCGCGAGCTTGCGGAACTCCTTCGTGACCTTCTTCCAGTCGATGTCCTTGAGGTCGAAGAACCGTCCCGCCTTCTCCTCGATCTGCTCGAGGGCGTACTCGACGTCCTTCTGGTACACCGACTCGTCGGCGAAGGACGGAGTCGCCAGCAGGCATCCGACCAGGGCGAGAGAAGTCCATCCAGGCATCCGCATTTCGTTCATGACATCGAGCGGCCCGCGGCCGGTTTCAGGGAATGGGAAGCGCCGGGGCCGCTCCGCCGGAGTCGATGATGGCGTCGCGCCGGCGGGAGGTGACCCGCTCGCGTGCGCCGACGAGCCGCCTCGCGCCGAAGCGGAGCGCGCAGTCGAGTCGGACGGCTCCCGGGGGGAACAGGTCCGAATCCTCGAAGAAGGCGGAGCGCACCTCCAGGACCGACAAGGGCTCGGGCGCGAAGGCCCCGGTGCGGATCTCGAGGTCGTCGGCCTCCGGCGCGAAGATGTCGTGAGGACGAGCCCCCTCGGTCTCGGCGAGGAACTCCTCGGCGTGGCGCGGGCCGGAGAACAGGGACCCGCCCAATCCGTCCGCGACCTCCGCGCGAAGGAAGAGCTCCTCGCGCTCGCCGTTTCGCACGCTCAGGGTCAGGCCGAACGGGTTCTCCTCGAGATCGAACACGGCCCTGCGGTAGTCGCCGCGGAGGAGCTTGTCCCCGCAGCGCGCCTCGATCCAGGAGGACTTCTGACGCCGCAGGATCCACGTCCCCCGTCTCGGGGTCTTCCGCCCGTCGAACTCCGCGGCGATCCGCACCGCGAGGTGATCCGAGGTCGACCCGAGCCGGCGGGGGATCCACCGGCTCCGGATGGACCCGAGCCTCGTGTAGCAGAGCCCGGCGACCGCGTATCCCCCTTCGAGCACGGGGCGGAGCCCGCCGGGCAGGAGCTTCCGCGCCACCTCGGGAGCGACGCGATAGAGGACGAGGATGCGACAGCCGACCGGACGCCGGCCGATGCGGAGCGAACCGAGAGTGCCCATGGCGCGAGGAGGGCGAGATTCCCCCACGGATCAGTTTAGGCGAGGATTGCCGAGCGCTCCACGCCCCGCACCGGGCATATTCTCTATCGACGATCAGGCGCGGTCGAGCGGACCGCGGAGGCCTACCGCAGAGCGTGGAAGATCATGTCCGGCATCCTCTCCATCGGTTTCGTCCTCATGCTGCTTCCCTCCCAGACCGGCGGCGGTGATCGCATCACCGGCCTGCCCTTCGCCACCCGCTCCGAGGTGATCGCCGAGCACGGCATGGCCGCCACCAGCCAGCCGCTCGCCACCGAGGTCGCCCTCGACGTCCTGAAGGCCGGAGGCAGCGCGGTGGACGCGGCCATCGCCGCCAACGCGATGCTCGGTCTCGTCGAGCCGACGGGCAACGGCATCGGCGGCGACCTCTTCGCGATCGTGTGGGACGCGAAGGCCAAGAAGCTACACGGCCTCAACGCGAGCGGACGCTCGCCGAAGTCTCTGACTCTCGAGCACCTCCAGGAGCTCGGCCTCGACAGGATCCCCGCCTACGGTCCGTTGCCCGTGTCGGTGCCCGGCTGCGTCGACGGGTGGTTCGAGCTGCACGGGAAGTTCGGCGAGCTCCCGATGAGGAAAGTGCTCGCCCCCGCGATCGGCTACGCGCGGGACGGCTTCCCGGTGAGCGAGCTGATCTCCTACTACTGGCGGTCGAGCGCGCGCCGCCTCAGCCGCTATCCGGGCTTCGCCGAGCAGTTCACGATCGACGGTCGCGGCCCCGCGAAGGGGGAGATCTTCCGCAACTCGAACCTGGCCCGCACCCTCGAGCGGATCGCCGAGGGGGGACGCGATGTCTTCTACGAGGGCGAGATCGCGCAGGAGATCGACGCGTACATGATCGAGAACGGCGGCTTCCTCTCCTACGAAGATCTGGCCGCCCACACCTCGGAGTGGGTCGAGCCGGTGTCCACGACCTATCGCGGCTACACCGTCTGGGAGCTCCCCCCCAACGGCCAGGGCATCGCCGCGCTGCAGATGCTCAACGTCCTCGAGGCCTACGACCTGAAGTCGATGGGCTTCGGCAGCGTCGATCACCTGCACGTCTTCACCGAGGCGAAGAAGCTCGCCTTCGAGGACCGGGCGAGGTTCTACGCGGACCCCGCCTTCCAGGACATCCCGGTGGCGGAGCTCGTCTCCAAGGAGTACGCCGCGAAGCGTCGCGCCCTGATCGACATGGAGAAGGCCGCCGCGAGCTACGACGCCGGCAACCCCGCCCTCGAGGAGGGCGACACGATCTACCTGACGGTGGCGGACTCCGCGGGGAACATGGTCTCGCTCATCCAGAGCAACTACCGCGGCATGGGCTCGGGAATGGCCCCCGCGAAGCTCGGCTTCATCCTGCAGGACCGCGGCGAGCTGTTCGACCTGACCCCCGGCCGGTTCAACACCTACGCCCCCGGCAAGCGCCCCTTCCACACGATCATCCCCGCCTTCGTGACGAAGGACGGCGAGCCGTGGCTCAGCTTCGGCGTCATGGGCGGAGGCTTCCAGCCCCAGGGCCACGTGCAGATCCTCGTCAACCTGATCGACTTCGGCATGAACCTCCAGGAGGCCGGCGACGCCCCCCGCATCAGCCATGCCGGCTCGTCCCAGCCCACCGGCAGCCGCATGACCGACGGCGGCGTGATCTCGCTCGAGAGCGGCTTCGATCCCGCGGTGATGGAAGCGCTGAGGGAGCGCGGCCACGAGATCGGCGACGCCAAGGGGATCTTCGGCGGCTACCAGGCGATCCGCCGCGATGCCGAGAAAGGCGTCTACTTCGGCGCCTCCGAGTCCCGCAAGGACGGCCACGCCGCCGGCTACTGATATGAGGGCCGGGCTGTCAAGTCCCGGCTGTCGTCTCTCTGGCCTTCTGCA
>CAYRXS010000396.1:0-4837 GCA_964428225.1 uncultured Planctomycetaceae bacterium | reverse complement strand
ATCCTTGAGAGTGTTCGTCGATTCTGCCTACGAACTTCAGGTACGGGACACTAGACCGTGAGGGTCCGAGCCGCGCGGCAGGCGCACGTGCCCGGCGAGGCTCCCACCGACGCTGAGCTCGATGAAGACGACGTTCCCGACGTGCACGTCCTCGACCATGGTGGGGGCATACCCGTCGGCCCACGCGCGCGCGCAGTCGAAGTACGCCCACTCGTTGGGGATGCGGAATCGGCCGTCGCCATCAGTCTCCGCGCAAAGGCGCGCCCCCGCGTAGTAGAGTCCGTCCCAGCCATTCGGCAGCAGACCGTGCAGGTAGTCTGCGTTGCGGTTGACCAGGTCCACGTGCGCACCCGGAACCGGCTGGCCGTCGAAGGTGACAAAGCCGGCGACTATCGGGAGGGGCGTCAGTTCGACGAGGATCTCCCCGCCGTCCCACCCGGTCAGGTCGGCGTCGACCCTCTCGTGCGCATCGGAGCGGATCTCGAGCTCGATCTCCAGACCCTCGGGAACGCGTATCGAGGCGCGTCCCCCGGGACGAGGCTCCTGCCTCGCGCCCTGGCTCGTGGCGTAGTGCGCCTCGTTCACGGTCAGACCCCAGCCATACGACTCGACGGGAGCGCCGTCCGGTTCGACGACGCGCACGTCGAGCTCGATCGTGCGGGGGAGCCGCACGAGCACGTCGCGGGCTCCGGCCTCGACATACGGGAGGCTCGCCCTCCAGTAGTCGTCCGTGGCGGGCTCGACCCTCAAGTCCTGGGGCTCGGACGGCAGGGAAGGAAGGTACAGCGTGAATCGGCCATCGGCGTCCGAGAGCGAGGTGACGGCGAGACTGTAACGCTCCATCGGGATACGGGTCTTGACCTCCGCACCCGCGACGGCCTCTCCATCCGGTCCCACGACCACCCCCTCGATCCGATGCTCCGGGGGAAGAGCTCGAAGCACGAGATCCGGGCTCATGGCGAGCTCGCCCTCGCGTACCTCGAAGACGGCTCCCGAGGCCCACCAGGTCGTCTCGTGGTATCCCCAGAGTCCCCAATTGCCGAGCGGCAGCCCCTCCACTCGGAAGCGACCCTGCGCATCGGTTCGGCCCCTCGCTACGACCTGCCTCCACTCGGGCCCGCCCTCCCCATCCGTCACCGGAGATTCGGGAATCTGCTCCGCCGGAACGACGACGACGAGGCCGTCGACGAGCGGTCCGTCCTCGCCGCGAAGGAGACCCGTGACTCCCCCTCCGGGCTCGAGCGTGACCGTGCCCAGGTCCCGCTCGTCCCCGGGCTGGAGATCGTCGTCGAGCTCCCAGCGCGCGAAGCCCAGCTTCACCACCGAGCACTCGTACCATGTGTCCCGGTGGTGCGCGGGCCACTCGACGATCCCCTCGAACCTCCCCTCCTCGTCCGTTCGACCGGGGAACTCGGTTCCCGGCCAGACCCGGTGCAGGACGCGCGCGTCGGGCACGCCGTTGCCCTGCCGGTCGACGAATAGCCCGGTGATCCTCGCGCGGTTGGGCTCCTGCCCCTCGGCCAGGGATCCCAGGAGGAGCACCGCGAAAGCAACGCGCATCAGAGAGCTCATGGCGTGACCTCCCATGGTCGGACACAGCGTATCCGGCATCCGATCGCCCCGCACCCGGATCCGCCTCCGGTGCCTTCCCCGCCACGCTCGACGCGGCCTTGACGAAGTCCGGTCTATATATGGCACAATGGCCATATAGCCATGAAGAAGAGATCCCGCCTCCCGATGGAGCGCTACGAGGCCCGCGCGCGGATCGCCAAGGCGCTCGCCCACCCCAGTCGTCAGCTCATGCTCGACGCGCTCGCGGAGGGCGAGCTGTGCGTGTGCGAGCTGACCGAGCTCGTCGGGGCGGATCAGTCCACGGTGTCGAAACACCTCGGAGTGCTGAAGCAGGCGGGGCTCGTCCAGGACCGGCGGGAAGGCACGATGGTGATGTACCGCCTGAAGGTCGGGTGCCTGAGCGGGTTCTGGCAGTGCATCGAGACCGTGCTCGAGGAGAACCTGAAGGCACAACAAACCGCGCTCGGCCAGTGACCTGATGAAGGAGTGGAAGGTTCTCGCCGCCTTCGTCGCGATCTTCCTCGCCGCCTATTTCGCCCCCCTCGGCGATCCTCGGGTTTCCGGAGCTCTCGTCGAGGGGCTCAAGCTGCTGCAGTGGTACGTCCGCAACCATACGCTGGCGTGCGTCGTGCCCGCTCTGTTCATCGCGGGCGGAATCACGACCTTCCTGTCGCCGGCCGCGGTGATCCGCTACCTCGGGCCGAACGCGAATCGGATCACCGCCTACTCGGTGGCCTCCGTTGCGGGAATCGTGCTCGCGGTCTGCTCGTGCAGCGTGCTGCCCATGTTCGCGGGCATCTACAACCTCGGAGCGGGCGTCGGGCCCGCGTCGGCGTTCCTCTACTCGGGTCCCGCGATCAACGTGCTCGCGATCTTCCTCACGGCGCGCGTGCTGGGGTTCGACATCGGGCTGTGGCGAGCGCTGGGAGCGATCGCGTTCGCGGTCCTCGTCGGCCTGGGCATGGCCTTCCTGTTCCGCCGCGACGAGCGCAAGGACACGGCGGCGATCGCGGACGTGCCCGAAGCTCCCCGCGCACGGCGCCTCTGGAAGAATGCCCTGCTGCTCGGAGGGATGCTCGGCTTCCTGATCTTCAGCGACTGGTTCAGCCCCGGGGATGCCGTCGTGCACCGCGCGGATGGGACGGAGATCCGGTGCGTCGTGCTCCAGGAGATGCAGGACGAGGTCATGGTCCAGGTGCAGGAGACCATCGGCGAGGTGCGCGCCGGCGATCGGCTCGTGCTCTCGAAAGGCGAGATCCTGGAGATCGAACAAGCCGAGAGCTGGGTGATGGACGTCTTCCGCATTCGCTGGCTCCTTGCGGGGATCATGGGGCTCCTCGTGGCGGGGATGACCTGGAGGTGGGTGGAGCGCGAGGAATTCGGGGCGTGGATGCTGAACACGTGGCACTTCGCGAAGCTCCTGATTCCGCTGCTGTTCGGCGGAGTCTTCGTCGTCGGCGTCATCTCGGCGCTGCTGCCGAGCGAGCAGGTCGCGAAGCTGGTGGGAGACAACGGGCTCTCCGCCAACTTCGTCGGCTCGGTCGTTGGGGCCCTGTTCTACTTCGCCACTCTCACCGAGGTTCCGATCACCCAGGCCCTGATGGAGCACGGGATGGCGCGCGGTCCGGCCCTGGCCCTGCTCCTGGCCGGACCAGCCCTCTCGCTGCCGAACATGTTCGTTCTCGTCCGGGTCATGGGGGTGAAGAAGACGGCGGCGTTCTCGGTGCTCATCGTGGTGGCCGCAACGATCACGGGTCTGGTCTTCGGACGATTCGGATAGACTTGGTCTCGAACGAAAGGAAACGGAGAAAGGCGTGAAGCTCGAAATACTCGGAACGGGATGCGCGAAGTGCGACGCGCTCGAGAAAACCACCCGCGCGGCGGCGGATTCGCTCGGAATCGAATACGAGCTGGTCAAGGTCACCGAGCTGGCGAAGTTCGCGTCCTACGGCGTGATGCTCCCGCCGGCCCTGGTGGTCGACGGGGTCGTCAAGCTGACCGGACGTCTGGCCACGGAGGGGGAGCTGACGAAGATCCTCCAGGAGGCAGGGTCATGAGCGGTCGCAGCCTCCGGAACGTCCTCGCCCTCGCCGGCGTGGCGGTCGTCGTCGCCTGCGCCACCTGGTGCAGGAGCGGCGATCTGCCGACGACGGGGGCAGATGCCAAGCTGCCCCGCCTCGTCGACATCGGCTCCACGGAGTGCGACGCCTGCAAGGAGCTCGCTCCGATCCTCGAGGAGCTGCGCGAGGAGTACGAAGGTCGCCTGATCGTCGAGTTCATCGACGTCTTCGAGCATCCCGCGGCGCAGGACGAGTACGACGTCATCGTCATTCCCAAGCAGGTCCTCATCGACGCGGAGGGCAATCGAGTCTGGGAGCACGAGGGCTTCATCTCCAAGGAAGACCTGAAAGCCGTGTTCGCCCAGAAGGTCGGCGTGGAGTAGATGTTCGAGAACCTCACGGAGAACCTCGCGGAGGCCGTGCAGGGCAATCCGTGGCTGGCGCCCCTGGCCGCCTTCCTCGGCGGGCTCCTGACCGCGGCGAACCCGTGCGTGATCGCGATGGTTCCCCTGATGGTCGGCTACGTGGCGGGCCAGCAGGTCGAGGGCAAGCGGCGCGTGGGCCATTCGTTCCTCCTCTCCCTGACCTTCTCCGTCGGGCTGACCGTCACCTTCGGCCTCCTGTTTCTCGCGACCTGGGCCGCGAGCTCCTTCCTCCAGGCTTCCTGGTGGACCTACGTGGCGGGGGGCGTCTGTCTCGTGATGGGGCTGCACCTGCTCGGCGTGATCGACCTGCGCCTTCCCGCGCCTTCGGGGGTTCAGCCGAAGCGGAAGGGCTTCGCGGGAGCGCTGCTCCTGGGCCTGCTCTTCGGCCTCGTCTCGCTCCCCTGCGCCGGGCCCGTTCTGATCGCGCTCCTCGCGGTCGTGCCCCTGAAGGGCGTCCTGTTCGGGGTGACGCTCCTCGTCGCCTACAGCATCGGGCACTGCGGGCTCGTGCTCGTGGGAGGAACGTCGATGGGGCTGGTGCAGAAGATGGCGGACTCCAAGGGGTGGAACCGGGGCATCGACGTCATGCGCCGCCTGGCGGGACTGCTGATCATCGCGGTGGGCGTCTGGGTCCTCTTCCGACTGTGAGGCGGCGAAGGGAGATTCCTCCGGGGACTTGCAGGGGGCCGAGTCACAGGGAAGGACTCCCCGTCGAGGAGGAAGATCCTTCTGTTGCGAGAGAAGGCACCAACATCTCCGAGGTCGATTCGTGATCACGGG
>CAYRXS010000395.1:0-4905 GCA_964428225.1 uncultured Planctomycetaceae bacterium | reverse complement strand
CTCGATCTCAGACTTCGCGAAAGACGAAAACCCGGTTTGAATGGCCTATCCGCTCTATCGCTTCGAGCCCTTCACCAGGAGTGCTGTCCTTGTCTGCCATCGTTGCCTCTTCCGTCGAAGTCTACACCCCTTACCTCAGCGGAGTTAACATAACGCCTCTTATCGGACCTATACGCTGAGAGCGAGTGAGGAGGGGGCATGTCGCCGTCAATTGAAGAACTAGTAGGGCAGATCGTGGCAATCAACCACGGGTGGAAGCTCGCGATCGAGCGCTGGGGCAACCAGAGCGCGATTTCATTGGCCCTCCGCCAGCGGAAAAGCTCGCTCCAGGCTGATCTGCTCCGCCTGTGGCCGGAACAGGTGTGGCTCCGACTCGACCAGGAGGCCGAGGGGCGAGAGCTGTTCAGCGTCCGTCTCGGCCGCGAAGTCAGGCTCCCGAGCGGGGTACGGCGTCAGGACGCGGAGCACATGCCGGTCGACGTCGCCCGCGAGCTGCTGACACCAGGGGAACTCCAGAAGGCAGTGAGGTCCTGATGGCCCCCACCATTCTGCAGATTTGGATTGCCGCAATCTTGATTTTCGGGGTGTCCTTCGTCCTGATCGACCTCAATTCCGTCCGGGTGTTTCGGCGCCGAGTGGGTCGGCACCGGCGAGCTATCGACTACCTCACGAGGTTCGGCAAGGATGAGTCGTTTCCGATGCCCGACGACAAGCACCTCATTTTGTGGATCGACCGGCACCTCTCCGGTTTGGTCGACAGCAAAGAGTTTCGGCCCGCCCGCCGGGTCAAGGGCGGGCGCATGCTCCTCCGGGAGTACCCCGCAGAGTTGTACGCGCAGCCGCCTCGGAGCCAGGTCTCGTTCGCACCGGCCTTCCTGACCGCCCTGGGAGTGCTGGGGACCTTCTACGGCATCGCTGCCGGCTTGCAGTCCCTCGAGCAAGCCAAGATCGGCCAGGACACCAGCCAGTTGATGACCTCGATTTGGGGTCTCATCGAGGGGATGCAGACGGCCTTCGACACCTCCCTGTGGGGTCTCGGCCTAGCCGCACTCTCCATGTCGATCCTCGCGTTCGTATCCTTCCTTAGAAGGGGAATCCGGCAGGCTGCTCGGACCAAGCTGGACTCCGTGGCAGAGCTCGACACTCCGCTCGCAGCGTTGCGGCAGCTCGCGTCGACGGACCGCACGAGACTCGACGAACTCCAGCGAGAGTCGGCGGAGGAGCTCAAGAACGCAGCGGCCTCGATGGTCGCCGGCGTCGAGAAGATGGGCACCGCCTTGCAGGCCCTCGACGCGGACCTCATCGGCCAGCGGGTCGGCGAGGCACTGGAGCGGTCGCTCCAACCGACCTTCGAAGGGATGCGGCAGGAACTGCATGAAATCCAGAAGCGTCTCGTCGAACGGAACGAGGAGCTGATCCGAGGGATCCTCGGCGAGATGCGAGTCCAGGTCTTCGACCCCATCACGGAACGGTTGGACCAAAGCGCTGCGATCACTCGGTCCGCGGCCGAGTCCGTGCAGGCACTCCAGAAGGAGCTCGGAGGAGCCGTCGCAACCATCGAGCGATTCCAGACGGAGACGCTCGAGAAGCTGTTGGAGTTCTCGGGTGGGCTCCAAGGGATCCTCGACAAGTTCCGCGACGAGACCGCGGGCGTCCTCGGCGAGGTGTCTGAGTCGGTCAAGGCTGCCGTTCAGGAGAGCATCGCGGGAATGACGGCGCAGCGGGCCGCGTTTGAGGCCAGCGCGGTCCAGGCCAGCGAGACCTTTCGCGGGATTCGAGAAGATCTCGAACACGCGCTCATCGCGCGAGCCAAGACGGAAGCGGAGATGCTCGAGGAGACTCGCGCGGGCGTGCACCAGATCCTCACCGATGCCGAGAAGTCCTTCGAACAGCAGTCGGGCGTACTCGCAGCGGTCGGAAGGGAGTCGGCCCAGCTGATGGACAGCGCCCGGGAGCAGTTGGTCGCGGCATTGCAGGGAATCGACGCAGCGCTGCGGAACACTTGCGACGCGGTCGAAGGACAACTCGAGGCATTTCGGATCTCTTACCAGGAGCGGCTCGACTCCTTCTTCCGGCAGCAGAACGAGCTTCTCGAGGGCACGCTCGGAGCGCAGCGCGAGGGGCTAGCGGAGGTTGTCACGTCCCTCAGCGCGGTGTTCCTCGAGGAGTACGAACGGCGCAAGGAGCTCGGCCTGAGTGTGCAGGAGACACTCGGGGAGGCCGCCAGAACCATCGCCGTCGTACAGGAGCTTGCCGAAGCCGTCGGGCTGACCAACTCCGCCAAGTTCAACCAGCTGGAGGCGCTGGCCCGGTCGGTGGGCGGCCAGGTGAGCAAGCTGGAGCGGCAGTACCGGGATTTGGACTCCCAGTTCCAGATGATGACCGAGACCGGACACGCCGCCCTGCGGGAGTACGCGGAGAAGACGAACCAGCACAGCGGGGTGTTCTTCGGCCAGCTGGATGAGGCCGCCACCAAGGTCGTCGGGGTTCTCGCCAGTGCCGCCGAGTACCTCGTCGCCGCCGAGCACCAGAGGCAGCTCTCCGAGCCTCCCGCGAAGGTCGAGGAGTAGCGGCCGTGGACTCGCTCGTGGTCGAGACCGAGGAGTCCGGCGGCGACGAGTCGGGGATCTGGCTCTCGATCGGGGACTTGATGAGCGGTCTCTTGCTGATCTTCGTGCTGCTCTTCGTAGCTGCCGTGATCCAGCTCCAGACCTACATCGAGCAGGCTCAGGAGCGGCGGATCATGATCATCATGGCCCTCAAGGAGCAGCTCAGCGAGCGCGACATCAAGGCCGAACTCGACGCCGAGACCGGCGACATCAGCATCATGGACTCGGTGCTCTTCGACGAAGGGAGGGCCGAGCTGAAGACGAAGGGCCGCGAGTTCCTCGACGTGTTCATCCCCGTCTACAGCCAGGTGATCTTCTCGTCACCCGACATCGAGGAGGAGGTCGTCCGCGTCATCGTCGAAGGGCATACAAGTTCCGCCGGCAGCGACAGCTTCAACATGAAGCTGAGCCTGGACCGAGCGAACAGCGTTGCCGGCTACATCATCGGTGACCTCGATTTTCCCAACCAGGTCGACTTCACAGGGAAGCTCATGGCGGCGGGCCGGGGCGAGATCGAGGCGCACCAGGAGACCGACGCTCCTGGAGATCGGCGGGTCGTGTTCCGCTTCCAGTTCCGGGGGCAGACCTTCCAGGAGTGGGCGCGGGGCGGCTCGGAGGCGGCCAAGTGACCCTGACTCTTGCCAACCCGGGACCTTGGACGGCACCGCTCACCGTGGGTCTTGTCGCTTCGCTCTTCGCCGAAGGAGAAGCGGGCATCCTCGCCCGACTCCCCGAGGCGCCGCGGTTCCCGCCTCGACCGATCGAAGAGGTGCTGTCCACGGTGAAGGGGGGGCGAGGGGAGGAGATCTCGTTGATGGAGTGGGTCTTCTTCCTGAAGACCAAGCCGGGCTGGGACGCCGCGCAGCTCGACGGAGGCAAGGAGGCGGCCCAGACGGTGTGGCGGTTCGCAACCAAGAGCCCGAGCCTGCGCAGACTCCTGCACTGGCGGTTGGCGCTGGCCGCATCCGGCCGCCCGGAAGTGCTGCCCGATAGCCTTCGGACCACGTTCCCGGAGGTGGTCAAGGCGTTCAGCGGTGAAGGCCGCCGAGAGGCGGACGTTCTCGCGGCCCTGCTCGATGGCCCGAGGGGATTCGCCCGCAAGGCACTTCAGAAGACCCTGACGCCGGCCGAGCTCCTCCAGGACGTGGACCTCCCACCCTGGGGTGCTGCGGTGGACCAGGCAACCGAGGAGTGCGCGCGCTTGTTCGTGCAGGGCGGGGCACCGCTCGCGACGAAGACGGACTGGCTCGTGTCCTGTCTTCTCGACCTGACCTTCACTCCACAGGTCACCGCGGTCGACCACATCCTCACCACGATTCCCCCGGAGCTGGCTGGTAAGTCTTACAAGAAGCTGGCGAACTGGCTGGAGCGCTGGTTTGGCCCGACTCGGGGAAAGGCGCGCTGGGAGAGCCTATCGGTCGAGGGAAAGGTGGCGCTCCGCGCATGGACCGGGTCCCTCCGGTATCGCGACTTTGAGCGTGTTGCAGAACAGATGTGGACGCCAGTTATGGCTTCCGCGCTGGGACTCGTCGAGATGAACGGGGTCTACAAGCTGCGTTCGCGGGTTCGCTTCTGGGAGCGCTATCAGCGGCAGTTCAGCCAGCTTCGCATCGTCCTCCCTCCAGCAACTCATCGGCTGTTCTCCTCCGAGTTCCGGAGGCTCGATAGCGGTGAGGTCACGACGTTGAAGCAGGACCGGACACCTGAGCATCACCTGACCGAGTTGGGGATCTTCGATCTCGGCGAGTGGCTGGCAGTCCAGGAGTTCCGCGGAGGGGGGAGCGGACTCCGACTATTCCGGGCCACAGGACCGACCCGACATCGACTCTTCGAGGCTGCCATCGGCATCTCGCTCCTGCGATCGATGGATTGTGATGGGGTCCACGATCATGGTCCCCGCTGGGAGCAGCGCTGCGATGCCTGGCTGCGAGAGCGCGGCATTGCGCCCGACCCCGGCGCGCCTCCCCCGAAGACACCCAGGTACATCGACCACGAGCGAGAGAAGAACTCGATGCGGTCCTGGGAGTTAGCTCGCAAGAAGCGTGAGGCCTCCGCGAAACGAGATGCTGAGGTGGTTCGCCGGTGAGGCCGGTCTACGCTCTCTTCTGGAGCAGATTCAAATGGCCCAGTTGACGTCCCCTGAGATTTGAGCGCGGCGGCCCTGGAGACTGGTGAGTATCCGCCAGCGAGGGGCATCCAGCTCAAACAAGAGGCCTGCGTATAGGTCCGGTGAGTTAGCTTGTTCCCGTCCACGAGACGGGAAGTCTTTGGCGGGCAAACGAATACGCGCATTCCA
>CAYRXS010000394.1:0-4979 GCA_964428225.1 uncultured Planctomycetaceae bacterium | reverse complement strand
CCTGGCGAAGCCGCCAGGGCCGGTTTGGCTTCGTAACCTTTCAAGTTGGGCTAGCAGGGAGTCTCTCACCATGTTCCGCCGGAGCTCGCCCCGGTCCGCCACGAAGGTCGGCGGTACGCGGCGAGCTCCGGCGCTTCGTTTCGGGCTCGGGCTGCTGGTCCTGATCGCCGCTCTTGTCGGGGCGGTCTGGATCGGTTGGCTCTTCTTCCCGTCCGATGCGGACGAGACCGACGTCGCGGCCGCCCCCGGGGATCTCGAGCGGGGCGAGGTCGTGGAATCGCTCCTCGCTCCGGATCTCGGAACGGATGGAGAACGGGGAGCCGTCGAGGAGGCCGAAGAGCCGATCGAGCCGCCGCTCGCTCGCGTGACGGTGCACGTCGTCGACGACCGTGACGGCGAACCGGTACCCGGGATCGAGTGCGAGCTCGTGCTCGGGAGAAAACCCGAGACGGGTTTTCCGATCGGAACGACGGGGGCGGACGGCTCCGTGCGGCTGGACGCCGAGGACGGGGCGGGTCTTCGCGTCGTCCGGGCCTGGGCCGCCGAGCACCTGGCCGTCGATCACACGGTGGACGGCAAGCTCCGCGCCGACGCGCCGCTGGAGGTGCGCATCGCGCTGCCCGCCCTCGGCACCCTGCGCGGTCGCGTCGTCGACCTCGACGGCGTCGGCGTCCCCGACTGCGAAGTGCATGGCTTCGCGAAGCACTTCGCCCACGGCCGCCGCCGCCACTTCCCGCCCCTGCGCCTCGTCACCCGGAGCGGGCTCGACGGGCACTTCGAGGTGCGGGACGTGACCGGCCACTTCCGGCTCGAGCCGAGGCTCCCCGGCCACCGTGGCCTCTGTCGCATCGAGGGCGATGTCGCCCCCGGCGAATCGCTCGACCACCTCCTCCTCGTGGTCGTGCCCGTCCGCGACCTGCACGGGACAATCACCGATGCCTCCGGCGAGCCCGTCGAGGGGGTACGCGTCTACGCCGGGATCCCCGATCCGGGACGAGGCGTCAGCCTCGGATTCTCGAAGCCGCTCGGGTACGAGGGCGAAGGGATCAGCGATGCGAGCGGCGCCTACGTTCTCGCCGGTCTGCCCCGGGTTCCGGTGCAGCTCGAAATCCGCCCCGAGCGCCATTTCTTCCGCGTCGCGGACGTGCCCGCGGCCGCGGACGTCTGGAACGTACGACTAGGACCGGAACACGAGCGACTTCGCATCACCGGGGTGGTGCGGGACTCCATAGGGGAGCCGGTACCCGGCGCCCGCGTTCGAGTCGACCTCCCGACGACGTCGCCGCATCTGAAGACGAACGCGGCCGGCGAGTTCAAGACGTCCGGCCATCTGGTGCTGGATCCCGACTTCGACCCCGTGCGCGAACCGAACGTGTTCGTCTTCGCGAAGGGCCGTGCCCCCCGTCGGATCCAGCACCTCCACCTCTCCCCGGGCGACAACCACCTCGAGATCGTCCTCGAGCCGGAGCGCGAGCTGGCGGGAGTCGTCCTCGATGCCGAGGACCGTCCCGTTCCGGATGCCGATGTCTGGCTCAACTCCGACCTCGAGGTCTGGCCGGGCATGGACAGCGCGGCCTGGGGGGACAACAGGTTCCACGACACGGACGAGGAGGGCCGGTTCCGGATCGGATCGCTGGCGGAGGGCGAGCTCTTGCTTCTCGTGCGAGAAGGCGTCGGCTCGCCGTTCCGGGGTCACCGCGTGCGTTCCGGAAGCACCGACCTCGTGCTCCGCCTCGATGCGGAGGAGGCCGGTCTCGTGCGGTTCCGAATCCGAGTGGTGGACGAAGAGACCGGCCAGCCGATCCAACGCTTCGTCGGAAGCGTGCTCAACCCGCAAGGGGGAGGAGGCGGGAGCGTCGACGCTCCCGACGGATGGTGGGAGCCCCGACCCCGAATCCCCGGGCCATACCACATCAGGGTGCGAGGTGACCCTATCGGCCGGCGGAGCCCCGAGTACGCGGCAGTGCACGTTCCGATGCGTGAGTATCCCGCCGGCATCCACGAGATCGAGCTGCGCCTGCACCGCCCCGTTCCCCTGCGGCTTCGCACCGTCGATGCCGAGGATCGTCCCGTGGCCGGCGTCACCGTCCTGCCCCACGACCTCAACGGCCGCCTCCTCTCCTACGACGACACCGATCCGAGGCTCGAGATCCACCACACTCTGCCCAAGACGGGCTGGGACGGCCGCTGCTGGTTCGAGAGCCTGCCGATCGGCGTCGTGCGCCTCGAGCTGACGCCTCCCGACGGGGCGCCCACCCGTACGATCGACGTGGACCTCGTCGCCCAGGGGGACGAGGAGCTCGTGGTTCGCTTCTGACCGGGCTCCCCCGGTAGGATGCGGCGGTCATGAACCGCCTCCATCGATTCCCCGGTCTCTTCTTCGCGTCCGCCCTCGTCCTCCTTGCCTCATTTGCGGCAGCTGCCTCCGCGAACGAGGATCAACCCCTGAACGTCGTCTTCCTCCTCGTCGACGACCTCGGCTGGGCGGACGTTTCGCCGAACAGGCCCGACACCTTCTACGAGACGCCGAACGTCGAACGGCTCGCGGCGTCGGGGATGCGCTTCACGGATGCGTACGCCGCCTGTCCGGTCTGCAGCCCCACCCGGGCGAGCATCCTCACCGGCAAGTATCCCGCGCGGCTCGGGCTGACGCAGTGGATCGGGGGACCGCAACCGAAACGAGCCGTCAAGGGCAAGAGGCCGCTCCTCCCCGCGCCCTACGTCCAGCGGATGGTGCTCGAGGAGACGACTCTGGCCGAGGCCCTGCGCGAGGCGGGCTACGTCACGTTCTTCGCGGGCAAGTGGCACCTCGGGACCGAAGGGCACTTTCCCGAGGACCAGGGCTTCGACGAGAACCACGGCGGGCACCGGGCCGGGCATCCCTACAAGGGGTACTTCTCGCCCTACGGCTTCCCCAACCTCGAGGACGGGCCGGATGGAGAGTACCTGACGACGCGCCTCACCGACGAGGCGGTGGACTTCCTCGGACGCATGGGGAAGCGGGAGGGCGAGGAGCACAAGCCCTTCCTGCTCTACCTCTCCTACTACACGGTGCACACGCCGCTGCAGGGACGACCGGAGCTCGTGGAGCACTATCGCGAGAAGAAGGAGGGCCTCGATCCCGATGCGCAGCTCTTCGCCAAGGAAGGAGACCGCGACTGCCGGCAGGTCCAGGAACACGCGGTCTACGCGGCGATGGTGCACGCGATGGACGAGAGCGTGGGCCGCATCCTCGACGCGCTCGAGGCGAACGGATTCCAGGAGAACACGGCCGTCGTCTTCTTCTCGGACAACGGCGGCCTGTCGACGTCCGAGGGACACCCCACGAGCAACCTGCCGCTGCGCGCGGGCAAGGGCTGGCTCTACGAAGGAGGCGTGCGCGAGCCCTGCATCGTGCGCTGGCCGGGACGGACCGCGCCAGGCAGCGTGTGCTCGACGCCGGTGATCTCGAACGACTTCTACCCGACGATCCTGGAGATGGCGGGGCTCGGCACGCGCCCGGAGCAGCACGCGGACGGCGTCAGCCTCGTCCCCCTACTCGCCGGCGGGGGCGGGCTCGCCCCCCGCACCCTCTTCTGGCACTACCCGCACTACAGCAACCAGGGTGGCCGCCCGGGAAGCGCGCTGCGCGCGGGACGCTGGAAGCTGATCGAGCACTTCGAGGACGGCCGCCTCGAGCTCTTCGACCTCTACGACGACACCGGCGAGCAGCACGACGTCGCGGGCGAGAACGAGGCTCTCGTCGTCGAGTTCGCGCGGCAACTCGCGGCGTGGCGCGAGAGCGTCGGCGCTCGCCTTCCGACCCCGAATCCGAACGCCGAGAAAGCGCCGGCCCCGCATCCGCCTCCGCCGTCCGCGGTGACGCTACGGAGCCTGCTGGCGGAGATGGTCGCCCGCGATTGGCTCGCCCGCTGGCCGGATCCCGAGTACCGGTGCGTGCAGTTCTCCAGCTACGACCGCGAGGCGCACGACCGCGCGCCGGACGACGGCAGCTTCCGCCCCGAGTCCGGCCGCGACTGGGGCACGGGCTGGTTCGCCAACCACGACTTCTACAACTTCCTCCGGGACGAAGAGCGAGACGGCCGGACGGAGCACGTCATGGTCGACCAGGACGGCCCCGGCGCCATCGTCCGCATCTGGAGCGCGCTGGGGGGGAGGTGCTGGAACCACGACTGCATCGTGCGGGTCTACCTCGACGGCGCGGACGAGCCCGCGATCGAGATGACCGTCAAGGACCTCGTCGGCGGATCGGGTCTCGCGGGCGGGCCCTTCTCCTACCTGGCGTCCGACGAGAGCACGAACCTCGGCTGGCGAGGGCGGAACCTCTGGCTGCCGATACCGTTTGCCAAGCACTGCAAGATCACCATGGACGACACCGCCAGCCGCGACGAGGCGGATTGGGCAGGGTTCTACTACCAGATCAACTGCCGTCTCTATGCCGAGGGCACGGAGGTCGTCACCTTCGACCCCGATCAGCTCGGCTCCGCTCGTTCCATCCTTCGTCTCACCAACGTGGGGGAGATCCTCCTCGGTGATCCGAGAGGAGAGCCGACGGGACGGACGATCCCGGTTTCGGACTCGACGATTCAGCCGGGGCAGAGCCTGGCCACGAAGCTCGAGGGCCCTTCGTGCATTCGTCGCATCGAGCTGTCACTGTCCGCCCCTGACGTCGAGCAGGCTCTGCGCTCCACGGTGCTCGAGCTGAGCTTCGATGGTCGGACGACGCTGTGGTGTCCGGTCGGTGCATTCTTCGGCGTCGGCCACAGCCCCGTGCCTCACCGGACCCTGTTCACGGGGCGAACCGAGGAGGGACGCATGGTGGCGCGCTGGACGATGCCCTTCGGGAAGAAGGCGACCGTCGGCCTTCGCAACTACGGGACTCAGCCGGTGGCCGTGGATCTCGACCTCCTCGCCGGCCCGTGGGAATGGGACGAGCGGAGCATGTACTTCCACGGCGTCTGGCACGAGCTGCGGAAGCA
>CAYRXS010000393.1:0-5016 GCA_964428225.1 uncultured Planctomycetaceae bacterium | reverse complement strand
CCCACGATCGCATAGTCGCCCGAGATCGACACCGACCAGCCGAAATTGTCACCAGACCCACCGTCTAGTCCCGCCGTGAGCTTGACTTCGGAGGCGTGAGCAAGCACACCGGGGAAGGTCGCGGCGAACACCGCCAAGAGGGCAAAGGCAAAAGGGAAACGCGGGAGTGAGTTGGTCATCGGAACTGCTCCTTGAACTAGAATGGGCCGCGTTCATTGGAATCACCGGCCCTCGGCGGTCCAGCACGCCGAGCACCTGCCAACCCATCCCCCCGGTGGCGGCAATGTGACAGTGATTCCGGATTTGTTCGGCGGAGAAGCAGCAGCGCGATGCAGCATCGAATCCGCCCTTGCCATACTTCCCGACTCCGCGGGGGGAGCTCGCCCCTCCCCGAGCCCGGATGGTCAGGGCCTGGCGGCATGGCGCATCGGCGGCGGCACGGAGGAACATCGAAGAGGAGTTCGACAAGTGCTTCGTTCTCCACGGTGAAAAGAGGATCCTCTCGGTCACGGGGACCCCATGGAGGCCCCGCACCCTGCGGATGAAGGAACCGTCGACCATGTCCGCCGCGTCCCCCGGCCCCGTCCTGGGCCGCGAGCGGATCGCTTCCCTCGACGTGCTGCGCGGACTGGCGGTGCTGGGGATCCTGGTCATCAACATCCAGGTGTTCGCGCTGGCCGGATCGACGTTCCGCCATCCCCACGCGCTTGGCGTGCTGGAGGGCTCCGATCACTGGGTGTGGCTCGGGGGATACGTCCTGGCCGCGGGTCGGTTCTGGGCGATCTTCGCGATGCTCTTCGGGGCGGGCGTCGTCCTGATGGCGGAGCGACGGCGCGCGGCCGGACTGGGCGCGGCCGGGTTGCACTACCGACGCATGGGGGTGCTGCTCGCGATCGGATTGCTGCACGCCTACGTCTTGTGGTACGGCGACATCCTTCACGCCTATGCCGTGGCCGGGCTGATCCTCTTCCTGCTGCGCAGGCTGCACCCGGCGATCCTCCTCGTCATCGGCGTGCTGCTCTTCGTTCTCGTGGCGCTGCTGGCCATCCGGTCCGGCCACGAGCTGGCCTCGCTTTCCGCGGAGGAGCTGGAGCGCGCGGCCGTCGGATGGACGCCGACGGCCGAGATGGTCGAACAGGAGGCGCTGCAACATCGGGGCGCCCTGTTGGACCAGATCATCTATCGCGTGCGGGTGTCCTTTCACCTGCATTTCCGGGCCCTGCCGACCCGCGGGCTCTGGCTGGCCCTCTCCCTGATGTGCTTCGGGATGGCGCTCCACAAGCTGGGCGTCCTGAGTGCCTCCCGCTCCCGCAAGTTCTACGCGAGCATGCTCGCGATCGGCCTGCTCGTGGGAGTGCCGCTCAGTCTCTACGGCGTGCACCAGAACGACCAGGCGGGATGGGCCGTGGAGTACTCGAGATACACCGGGGCGCAGTACAACAACTTCGCCGTCCTGCCGATGGCGGCCGCGTGGATCGCGGCCATCATGCTCCTCTGCAAGAGCGCGCGCTCCAGGGTCGTGACCGCCCCCCTGGCCGCCGTCGGGCGGATGGCGCTGTCGAACTACCTGCTGCAGACGGTCATCTGCACGACTCTCTTCTACGGGCACGGATTCGGCCTGTTCGGGAAGCTCGACCGCACCGCGCTGATCGGAGTCGTGCTCGGGATCTGGATCTTCCAGCTCGTGGTGTCACCCCTCTGGCTCCGCCACTTCCGCTTCGGTCCCGTGGAATGGCTGTGGCGCGCGGCAAGCTACCTCCGGCTCCCGAGGATGCGCCAGCCGGCTCCATGACCACGAAGGGCATCGGTCACGTCAGTCGATGGTCACGTCCGCGGCAAGGGCGACCGACACCCGTCCGGAAGCGCCGAGACACCCCGCCACCAGGTCCGGGCGGCCGTTGCCGTCCAGGTCACGGCTGACCACCGACAGGGGGCTCGAGGCCACGGGCACGGATTGCACCGCGTCGAATCCGCCGTCACCGTAGCCGAGGGCGATGTTCACCCGTGAATCGCCGAGGTCGGCCACGATGATGTCCAGGGTGCCGTCCAGATTCGCATCGTCGAGGCAGACGTCGAAGGGCACCTCGCCTACGTCCAGGATCGTGGGATCCAGGAACGAGCCGTCTCCCATTCCGATCAGGAGCGCTGCCCCGGGAATGCCGCCGTAGTCTCCCACGCAGGCCGCGACCAGATCGACACGGCCGTCGCCGTCGACGTCACCGCCGTCGATCCCCGTGGCGCCGTGGGGGACCACGTAGACGTCCGGATGAGCCGTGAAGTCGCCGGTCCCGTCGCCGAGGAGGACGCGAACCTCTCCCCGCATGTCGGGATTCCAGTAGCAGGCGGCGGCCAGATCGACCGTCCCGTTGCCGTCGAGGTCGCCGGCGAAGAGCCCCCGGGGTGAATCGCCGAGCGCATACAGGGCCGGCGAGCCGAATCCGCCGTCTCCCGTGCCGAGGAGGACTCCGATCGTCCCCGAACGGACGTTCGTGACCGCAGCGTCCTCCCACCCGTCGCCGTTCAGGTCGATGAGCCGGATCCACTCGGTCTCCCGGCCTCCCGAGTCGAACTCGACGGGGGGCTGGAGGCTTCCGTTCCCATTACCGAGGAGGACCTGGATCGATCCACCGTATTCGGCGACCACCACGTCGAGCGCCCCGTCGTCGTCCAGGTCGGCGACATCCAGACGGTGCGGCGCGCCGCCGGCCGGGTAGCTCGTTCCCGGTGCGAACTCTCCGCCTCCGAGCCCCATCAGGACCACGACCGCCCCGGAGTAGTGGCTGCTCGCGACGAGGTCTACGATCCCGTCCCCGTTCAGGTCGCCGACCTGGGTGGCGTAGTTGCCCTCTCCCGAGGGGTAGGAGCGAACGCCCGCGAGCTCGCCCCACGGGTATCCCCACAGGACGACCAGCTCTCCTTCGTTGCCGTCCGGAACGGCCAGGTCCTGGTCCCCGTCTCCGTCCAGATCCGCTGCGGCGATCGCGAAGACGGAGCCCCCGATCGGATAGTGCCACAAGGGCTCGAACTCCCCGGTGCCGAGACCCCGCAGCACCATGACTTCGCCGTAGTAGTCGAGGGTCACGGCGATGTCCTCGATCCCGTCCTGGGTCAGGTCGACCACCTCGAAGATCATGGGGAAGGAGCCGGTTTCGTACGTGAAGATCTCCAGGAAGCTCCCGTCCCCCTGCCCGGCGTAGACCCGCAGGTCGTGGGCGTTGCCGCACCCCACGATCAGGTCGACGTTCCCGTCCCCGTTGACCTCGACGGCCTCGACTCCTGCGGGGAGGGCGCCCGTGGAGATCACGTCCCCGGCGGTGAAGCTCCCGTCTCCGTTGCCGAGGAAGATCTCGAGACTCGAGTACCCGATGGTCGCCGCGACGTCTGCGAGTCCGTCTCCGTCGAAGTCGTCGACGGCAAGTCCTTCCGGATCATCGGAAGCGGTGACCGTCGGCCCGACGGTGAACGTACCGTCCCCCGTACCGAGGAGGATGACGATCTCCTCCGACCAGCCCGGGGCGCAAACGACGTCCAGGGCTCCGTCGTGGTTCACGTCGGCCAGAACGACGTCCCGGGGGCCACTCCCGCCCGGGTAGAGAGCGTCCACGATCAAGTCGCCCGCGGTGTTGAGCACGATCGCCACCGCGTCGTTGTCGTCGAGGGCGACGGCGAGGTCCGGATCCCCGTCCCCGTCGACGTCCCCCACCGCGAGAGCGCTCGCTCCTCTTCCCACGTCGAGGACCTTGCCGGCGACGAGCTCGCCGCTCGCCGTCCCCGACAGGATGGTCAGCCCGTCTCGATCCACGACCGTCACCACGTCCAGGATGCCGTCCCCGTCGAAGTCGGCGACGGTACAGGCCCCGGGAGATCCCGGCACCGCGAAGCGTTCCGCGGCGACGAAGGTCACCGGATCCGGACTCTGTCCGGGAGGCGCCAACCCGGTGGTACCGCTATCGCTCCAGCAGGAGCCGAGGGCGAGGATCAGAGCAGGAAGGGAAGCGTATGCCGCTTTCATGACCGAGTATGGGAAACGGGAAGAAGAACCGGCTCTCGCGGAGCGTCGCGAGCCCCGCCTGTGAATCGGCAGGAAGTGCGAGCTGGCGCGTCATTATAGCCGATCGCGCGACACACCGTTCCCCCACCGGGGCGGCGCAGAGCCACGCCGCAGTCGCCAATCACTTCTCGTACGTCTCCCAACCCCAGGGGGGATCGGCCTCGGGATCGATGCCGTACTTCTCGAACCCCGGGCGCACGTCGCGGCCGAAGAGCGTGGAGAAGATCGCGATGTAGATCCCCATGCGTTCCGTCTTGGCGGCGCGGTGTAGGGGGTAGTCCATCTGTCGGATCACCTGGAAGAAATGCGGCCACATCTCTTCGCCGTACTCCAGACGAAGCTCGAGAAAGAGGTGGTTGAGGATCCGCGTGAAGAGGACGTTCCAGGGGAAGCGCTCCGGATCGGGATTCTCGAAGCCCGCCTCCACGTAGGCATCGGCCGTCTCGGCGCAGAGCTCGTGGCGCCAGCCCCAGTAGGCGTCGGCGGCGCGCTCCGAGGCGAGGCGCCGCACCACGTCCTCCTGGACCGCGACCCCCAGGGCTTCGTACGTGCCCCCGCACCGGTAGACGTCCTTGAAGCCGTGTGACATCTCCTCGGTGTACCCGGCAAACCCGCGCACGTCCCGACGCCCCATCTGGGCAAACGCCGCCAGGGCCTCGGTGGTGTACCCGATGGTCGCCGCGCCGCTGATCCCACCCCAGCCGAGCTCGTGACCGGGGACATGGTGTTCCACCGAGAAACGGAAGTCGGTGTCGCGGCCGTAGATCTCCGCCATCACCGCGTACGCCTCTTCGAGGAAGGTGGCCAGCTTGCGCGCATCACCGGCTTTCTTGCGCGGGGCGAAGACCGTGAGGTGGTCCGTCTCCACCACCACGCCCCGATCGCCCAGGGCCTCTTCATAGCGCTCCAGAGTGCCCACCGACCGGTAGCAGAGTGGCTGGTAGGGCGGCGCATCGGGCACAGCC
>CAYRXS010000392.1:0-5023 GCA_964428225.1 uncultured Planctomycetaceae bacterium | reverse complement strand
AGGGCTATGACAGGCCGGTGGTGACCACCGATTCCTGCAAATGGTCGAGTTGGTACGCCTACCTCACCTGCGAAGGGATCTTCGATTCCAGCGTCGACAACGTCAACGTCTGCACCTGGCGCAGCTCGGACGGCGCGGTGACGTGGGGCGACGTGAACATTCCCTTCGGATCTTCCGACGGCTTCGCCTGGGTCGACCCGGACATCAGCTACGGAACGACGCTCGAGCGTCCATTCCTCGTCACGTACCGCGAAGACGACTACACGATCTACACCAGGTCGAGCAGCGACTTCGCGGTCACCTGGAACGCCACGGTACCCGTGGCCACCCAGGCCGTAGTGCCCCTCAACGACACGGATCCCGAGATCGCGGCCGCGATCGATCACGACCACGTGATGATGGTATGCACGGCGGGCAGCAGCCCCGGAGGGAGCGGAGACAACATTGGCTACAGCTACTCGATGGATGCTGGGGCCACGTGGTCGTTTTTCTGGGTCCTACCCGGCTGTTCCGAGTACGACGACTTCGCCGCGGCCCTGACGGCCAACGAGGGTGGGGAGAGCTGGCATCTGGCCTTCACCAGTGCCCGGGACCAGAGTGTCCGCTACGTCCACCGGCCGCAGGACCTGAGCTCGGTCTTCCAGAGCGGGCCGTGGATCGTGGACGACATGGGCACCGCCAGCGCCCAGAGCTCCCGCGCTCGGAAGGGTATCGCGAGCAATTGGAGTACCGACCGCGCCTGCATCGCCTGGGCGGACTTTCGTGACGGTGGCCTGGGTAACTACGACACCTTCGCGGACTTCGAAGGCAACACGGGCCTGATGTCCTCCCGGCGCATGGTCTATCTCGATGCCCCGTCCACCGTGGACCTGCACTTGAACGCGGGCGTCGCGAACGCGGGGAGGCTCTACATCCTGACCGGCACCTTCGCCGGCACCGATCCCGGCACGTGGCTCCCCGGCGGACTCGTCAAGCTCCCCCTCAACATCGACGTCCTCTCCTGGCTCTGCCTCGCCATGGGCGCCCCGGTGTTCGTCGACTTCATCGGAACACTCGACGCCGCCGGTACGGCCCTGGCCCAGATCGACATCCCCGCGGACGTCGGGCTCCTCCCCGGTCAGATCATGCACTACGCCTACTCGGTGATGAGTCCCTGGGACTACGCCTCCAACGCGGTGATGATCAGGGCCGACTACTAGAGCCTTGGCATCGACTCTTCGGCGAATCCTCGGGCCCGCGTCCCCGATCCGGAGGCGCGGGCCGTTCCTCGGCGCGGCAAGGAAGGATGGGTCGATTCCATCCCCCTCGGGGAGGTTGCACACTAGAATTCCTACCGTCCAGGATGGAGTCGATCTCCGAGAGGAATGATGGATCCCCAACGTTGGAACCGCGTCAAGGAGCTCTTCGAATCCTCGATTCGCCAGGAGCCTTCGGAACGGAGCGCCCTGCTGGTCGAGGCCTGTGACGGCGACGCGGATCTCATGGAGAGGGTGCAGGGACTGCTCGCCGCCCACGAGGAGACCGACACGTTCCTCGAGCTACCCGACGGGGCGAGCTCGCTCGCGGACAACGTCGGACGCGAGCTCATCGGCACGCGCATCGGCCACTTCCTCGTGGAGGACGTCATCTCCGCGGGAGGGATGGGCACGGTCTATCGGGCTCGCCAGGAGAATCCGGCTCGCACGGTGGCGGTGAAGGTCATGCGGGAGGGGCTGGCGTCCCCCGCGGCCGTGCGTCGGTTCGAGTACGAGGCCCACGTGCTCGCCCATCTGACCCACCCGAACATCGCCCAGGTGATCGAGGCGGGAACGCATCGACCGCACGGCGCCGGCCAGGGGCTGCCGTACTTCGTGATGGAGTACGTGCCCGAGGCGAAGCCGATCACCGAATACGCCTGGGGGAACCGGCTATCCATGCGCCAGCGGCTGCACCTGTTCCGCCAGGCCTGCGAAGCAGTGGCGCACGGACATCAGAAGGGGGTCATCCACCGCGACCTGAAACCCGCGAACATCCTCGTGGACGCGTCCGGCCAGGTGAAGGTCATCGACTTCGGGGTCGCGCGCGCCACGGATGCGGACCTGAGACGAACGACGGCGCTCACCGACGTGGGCCAGCTCGTCGGCACCGTGCAGTACATGTCTCCGGAGCAATGCGAGGCCGATTCGGAGAACCTCGATACGCGGAGCGACGTCTACTCCCTGGGAGTCGTGCTGTACGAGCTGCTCTGCGAGGCCCTTCCCTACGAGGTGCATCAGGGCGCCATCCTCGAGGCCGTTCGCATCGTGCAGGAGACGCCGCCGAGGCGCCCGTCCACGATCCACCGCCGCCTGCGCGGGGACATCGAGACGATCGTGCTCAAGGCGCTCGAGAAGGAACGACTACGACGCTACCAGGCGGTCGGCCTCTTCGTGGCGGACATCGACCGGCACCTCCGGGGCGACGAGATCCACGCCCGCCCGGTGGGACCGGTGACGCGCTTCGGAAGACGGATCCAGCGCAATCCCGCGGCTCGTGCGGCGTCGATCGTCGCCTTCCTCTCCATCATCGGCTTCAGCGCCTACGTGAACTTCGTGTCCCTGCCCCGGATTCGTCAGCAGAGCGAGATCGCGGCCACGAAGCAGCAGGAGGCAGAGGACGCTCGAGTCGAGGCGGTGCAGAGTGCGAAAGAGGCCGAAGAGGCCAAGGCTACCGCGGAGAGGAACGAACGCGTGAGCCGAGTGGTCGGCGAGTTCCTGAAGCGCACGCTGAGCGCCCCTCGCACTTACCAGCAGGGGCACAAGGCCCGCGTCATCGACCTGCTCGACGAGGCGGCCGAGGGGCTCGCCGAGACCTATGCCGAGGCGCCCGAAGTCGAGCTGGAGCTTCGAGCCACTCTCGCCTGGACCTACGACAACTTGGGCCAGTACGGGGACACCGTGGAGCAATGGCGGCAATCGCTCGCCGCCTGTCTCCGGGCCTACGAGGAGGATAGCTGGCAGGCCCACAAGATCCGGGGTCGCCTCGCGGATGCCCTGCTCAACCTTCCCGAATACGAGGAAGCCGAGAGGCTCCTCCGGGAGGCGATCCCGGTGCTCGAGCGGAGCCTGGGACCGGATCACCAGGACACGCTCTTCTCCAAGGGAGCCCTCGGTGAGTGCCTGTCGCGCCAGAACGAGCTGGAGGAGGCGGAGCCGCTGCTACGGGAGACCCTCGCCGCGCAGCGCCGCGTCCTCGGTCCCCACCACCGAAACACCCTGTATACGGCGGATTCGCTGGGCGGCGCCTGGGTGCGCCAAGGACGCTTCGCCGAGGCGGAGGAGCTCGGTCGAGAGGTGATCGAGCTCGCGCGGGAGGCCCTGGGACCGAGGGATCCGGAGACCATCGGCTACATGAGGGCTCAGGTTCGTCGGCTGCACCATCTCAATCGAGACCGTGAGGCCGAGGCGCTCGCACACGAGGTCCTCGAATACTACGAGGAACAACTCAGTGACGAGCATCCCCACACGATCGACATCATGGATGCCCTCGCCATCGCGCTCTCCGAACAGGGGAAGATGGCCGAGGCGGAGGAGATACTCCGGAGGTGTGCCCAGGCAACGGAGCGGATTCGCGGACCGGACCATCCCCAGACCCTCTCGTACTTGAACAACCTCGGCGTCGTTCTGGGTCATCAGGACAAGTCGGCGGAGGCTCGCGAGATCTGTGAGCGGGTGTTGGAGTCGCGGCTACGGGTCCAAGGTCCGGAGCACAGCTATACGATCGGAGCGATGACCAACTACGCGAACCGGTTGTTGGCGGACTACGAATTCGAAGAAGCCGAGGCCGTGTTCCGGGAGGCCCTCGATCTGCGTCGGCGCGTCAGCGGCCCGACGCACCCCCATACGCTGAGTGCCATGACGGGGCTGGCCAACGTGTTGTTCGAGCTCGATCAGCTCGGCGAGGCCGAGGAGCTCGTGCGCGAGGCCCTCGAGATGAACACGCGGAAGTACGGCGAGGACAACATCGAGACCTTGCAGGATCGGGAGCTGCTCGCCCGGGTGTTGATCAAGGCCGGCGAGCTCGAGGAGGCCGAGGTGTTGCTCGTCGATGGTCTCGAGCTCGTCCTGGAGAGCCTCTCGCCCGACCACCCGCTACGAGCCGAGTTTCACCTGGCCCTCGGTGACTGCGAGACGCGCCTGGAGCTCTTCGAGGTGGCCGAGGAGCACCTCCTCGCGTGCTACGAGCTCACTCTACGCATTCGCGGCTCCGCCCACCGCCGGACGCACAACGCGATCAAGGGACTGATCCGGCTCTATCGGGACTGGGAGCGCGCCGAGAAGGAGGCCGAGTGGAGGGCTCTACTGGAGGGCTGACCTTCCCTCGTAGGAACGCTACGGCATCTGCTCCTTGAGCCAGGCCTTGGCGAGCAGCCAGTCGTTCTTGACCGTGCCCCGCGACACGCCTAGCACCCGCGCGGCTTCGTCGACGGTCAACCCCGCGAAGAACCGCAGCTCGACCATCTGCGCCATGCGCGCGTCGAACTTGGCGAGCCGCTCCAGAGCCTCGTCGACGAAGACGAGATCCCGCGAGGCCTCCTCCATCAGGTCGGTGACCGAGTCGAGCGGTATGCGCCCCCAATCACCGCCCTTCTTGTCGGCTCGCTTGCGACGCGCGTGGTCCACGAGAATCCGGCGCATCGCCCGGGCCGCGACGCGAAGGAAGTGGGACTTGTCCTCCCAGCTCGCCTGCATGCTCCCACAGAGGCGCAGGTAGGCCTCGTGGACCAGCGCCGTGGTCTGCAGCGTGTGTCCGGCCCGCTCCCCCCCCATCTGACGACGCGCCAGGGCCCGCAGCTCGTCATAGAGCACGGGCAGCAGTGCCTCCTCCGCCCCGGCTCGATTCGCCTGGAGATCGGCGAGCAGCCGGGAGGCATCCGTCGGGGGATCGCGATCGTCGGGGTGCATCGGTTCGAGGGGGATCGGGAGAGCATACCCAGGATCCGTAGGTATCTGACCCCGTCTTATTCATGACGGACGGTATTCGGGCCCAACGGGGCGACACTAAG
>CAYRXS010000391.1:0-5062 GCA_964428225.1 uncultured Planctomycetaceae bacterium | reverse complement strand
TGCCATCGGTGTGGAGGCGCACTTCCACGTACTTGCTCTCGAGGATGCCGGCGACCGCCGGCTGCGGGAAGACGTTCTCTTCCATCAGGCGGCAGTTCACTCATGTGTGGCCGGTGAAGTTCACGAAGAGCAGCTTCTCGTCCCTCCGCGCGACCTCGAGCGCCTGATCGTAGTCGTCCTCGATCAGAGTCCACGTCGTGAAGCTCTCTCGTTCCTCCTCGCCGAACGGAGGGGCGATGGCGGTCATGATCTTGTCGAGCGGCCGTCCCGTCGCGCCGTAGAAGCTATAGCCCGCGAAGATCACGACGAGCACACCGGCCACCAGCCTTCTCGGCCCGGGCTTCGATCCCCCGTGGCGGAAGATGAAACCGAACAGGAAGAGGCCCGCGAGCAGGAAGATGATCCCCCAGAGCAACAGGAACGGCTCGCGGGGCAAGAGCTTGGGCCCCTCGAAGATCTTCACGTCCGCGTTCGAGAAGAACTTGAACGAGGCCGCCACCTCCACGAAGCCCAGGAAGAACTTCAGGGAGTTCATCCACTCCCCGCTCTTCGGCATCGCCTGGATGCGCCCGGGGATGAGCGACAGAACCACGAACGGCACGGCCATCGTCAGCCCGAAGACCCCCATGCCCAGGACGAGACGGAGCAGGTCTCCTTCGGTGCCTCCGTACGCGAGGATCGCCCCCATGATGGGAGCGGTACATGTGAAGGACGTGACCACGAGAGTGGCCCCCATCAGGAAGACCCCGAGCAAACCCCCCGTCGTCTGCGCCTTGCCCGCGGCCGCCATCAGGAACCGCGGGGGCTGCATGTTGATCACGCCGAACAGCACGAAGGCGAAGTAGAGGAACAGCGCTCCGATCACGATGTTCGTGACCTGGTGAACCGCGAACTGGATGATCGGCGGCCCGATGGTCACTCCGATCAGGATGAAGATGAGCACGATCCCCGCGCCGTAGGTCAGGGCGAGGGACAGCACGTTGCCCTTGCGCGCGTCCGCCTGCTTCGTGAAGAACGAGACGGTGATCGGGATCATCGGGTACGTGCAGGGCATGAGCAGGGCGAAGAGCCCGCCGCCGATGCACAACAGGAGGAATCCCCAGAGGGGGTCCTGCTCTTCCGTGGCCGCGTCCTCCGTGTTCGCGGGCGGGGCGACGATCGACGTCGTCTTCTCGGGCTCCCCTTCGCCCGCCGCCGGGAAGGCGGCGAACAGGTCGTCGGGACCGGGACCCGAGGTCGAGACCTCGTTGTCCCAGGGCAGGCAGCTCTCCATGCAGACGAGCCCGTCCAGCGTCGCGGCCGCGTCGGATCCGTCGGCTCCCGCGGCGAGCTCGCCCTCCGCGTAGAGCACGATCGTGCCCTCGTGGATCCAGGCCCACACGTCCTCTCCCGCGCTGTTCGTGATCCCCTGGTAGTCCTGGTGCGGCTCGGGGAAGACCACCGGCCCCCAGGTGATCCCGGTTCCCGAGAGCTCCACCGACGTGGGCAAGGCCGCCGCGTCGGGGTGGCCGATCTCGGGGTCGTAGATGTGCCAGCCCTCCTCGACCGCCACCTCGATCGCCGCGCGGATCGTGTCTCCCTCCGTGCGGGTGTAGAGCGTGGACTGAACGTCCTGGGCGGCCAGGGGGGCGACGAGGAGCAGGGTGGCGAGAGCGCGAAGGATCGTAGGCATGCGGGTATTACACCGAATCGTCAGCAGTTGTTGGCGTCACCGGATTCACGTGAACGTGCACTGCCTTTACGCGTGAGTGAGCGCGGGTGACTTCGCGTTCTGCAAAATGGGCGATTTCGTGCCCCTGGGCGACTGTGAGCTGTCCGTCGACGGCGATTTCCATGTCCACCCGGACCTCGGGCCCGAGCGGGTGGACCCGGATCGCGGCGACTTCCCGGACCCCGTCGACGGCCAGGACGGTCTCTCGCAGGCGCTCGCGGAGCTCGGGATCCGCCACCCGATCCATCAGGACCCCGATCCCGTCGCGCACCGAGGTGAAGCCCATGAAGACGATCAGGGCCCCGATCACCACGGCCACCGCCGGCTCCGCCCAGGTGAAGCCCGTGCGGGCGCCCAGGATCCCGAGGATCACCAGCACCCCGGCGAGCGCGTCGGAGGCGTTGTCCCGCGCCAGGGCCGCCATCCCGTGGCTCCCCACGTCGCGTGCCGCCCGGCGGGTGATCACGGCGAGGCCGAGGTTGGTCACGATCGAGAGCACGGCCATCCCCAGGGCCGCCCAGATCCCTGCTCCTTCCGACAGCCGCGCGTCGGAGGTGAGAGCGGACCACGCCACGCCGACGCCCCCGCCCATGAGAATCAGACCCACGACCACGCCCGCCAGGGCCTCGGTGTTGCCGTGGCCGTAGTGGTGGTCCTCGTCGGGCGGCGTCTTCGCCCAGCGGTGGGCGAGCAGCACGCCGGCGTTCGTCAGGATGTCGGAGAGCGAGTGCCAGCCGTCGGCCACCAGGGCCCGGGAGCCCGTGACCCAGCCCACCGCGAGCTTGAGGACCGCCAGGGCGGTGTTGCCCGCCAATCCCAGGCGCAGGACTTGCTCCGCCCGCGCCGCCTCGTCTCGCCTCTGGTCCGTCCCGCTCATGGCCTGGTCCACCGTAGCTCCCCACGACCCCGGATTCCCGTGAATCCGTTTTCCGTCCGATATGTCATGCTGAGTGTACGGCTCCGGTCCCGCAGGAGGACACCACCATGCGCATCGCGATCCTCGCTATCTTCGTCGGCATCCCTCTCCTTCCCTTCGCCATCCAAGACGAAGAGGAGGTGACGAAGCAGGAACCCCGCAATCCCTTCACCGCCTTCCAGGAGGAGGAGTCGGCTCGTCTCGAGAAGGAGATCCAGGGGGCGTGGATGCTGATGGACTACCAGACCACCGCCTTCGTCATCGACCCCGAGGACGTTCGCGGCTTCATCATGTTCCGCGACGGCTACATGACCCTGACGATGCAGGCGCGCGAGGACGTCGCGGGCTTCTTCGGGGACGCGGTGGAATACACGTTCCAGTCCGGCGCCTATCGCTACCGGATCGTGGACGGCGTCCACCTGCAGACCGTCGGGATGGTGGGCTTCACGAACGCGAACGAGCAACGCCGGCTCGACTTCCAGGCCCCTCTCGATCCCCACGAGTATCGCATCACGGTGGCCAACGACGAGCTCGGCCTGACGCGGATGGATGGGCGAACGTTCCGGTTCCGCAAGCTCGAGCGCGGCGAGTTCAGCCAGAAGTCGATCGACCGCCTGACCCGCCTGCGCAGCGGGGACTTCGTCGACGACGAGCGCTGGACGGACGATCGGTAGCGATCAGCACTGGCTGTATCCGCAGCCGTAGCACTTGACGCACCCTTCCTCGAAGGCGAGCACCGTGCTGCAGCTCGGACACTTCAGCTTGTACTGGGCCGATCCTCCGTTCTCGAGCATGGTGTCCCGGCGGGTGAACGACGTCTCGGACAACGCGCCCTCGGGAATGCGGCCGAGCAGGAGCGCCTCGAGCCCGTGCTCCGTCTTCGCCGTGTGATAGCGGTGCAGGGCCCGCGCCAGCCCGTCGGCGAGAGACATGATGCGACCGTCCTTCGTGGGCACGGTCAGGCTGGAGCCGATGCCGGCGAGTTGCTTCAGTGCGGCGACCAGGCTCCCGTTGGCACGCAGCCACAAGGAGAGCAGCCGGCAGATCGCCTCGAGGTCGGAGTTGGCGACGTCGCCGCCCTTGCCGAGCTGGGCGAAAACCTCTCGCTCGCGACCCGTCCGCGGATCCACCGCCACCTTCACGTGCATGTTGCCGAAGGGGGTCAGCTGCCGGATACGCAGCGACGGCATGATCTCCGGAAGGCGAACGACGACCAGGTCGTCGGGATTCACGTCCCGCGCCGCTTCGATCTCCTCCGGTGTCGGACTCGTGGAGCCCTTGAGCGCCATCGGTTGCATCTCGCGGCACCCGTCGCGGTAGACGGTCACGCCCTTGACGTCCAGGTCGACGGCGAGGTCGTAGATCTCCCGCACGTCTTCCGCCTTGGCATCGTGCGGGAAGTTGATCGTCTTGGAGATCGACGAATCGCAGTGGCGCTGGAAGGCGCCCTGCATCCGCATGTGCCAGTGCGGGGAGATGTCGTGGGCGGTGACGAAGATCCGTTTCAGATCCTCGGACACCTCCTCGATGTTCTCGAGCGTTCCGTCGGTGGCGATGCGATCCACGAGCTTGTCCGAGAAGAGGCCCTGCTCTCGCGCCTCTCGCTCGAACACGTGGTTCACCTCGGTCATGACCGTGGGATTGCCCTCGGCGTCCTTCATCACCTGGCGGAAGAAGGCCAGGCTGAACATGGGCTCGATGCCTCCCGAGCACCCGGCGATGATGGAGATGGTGCCGGTGGGGGCCACGGTCGTCGTGTAGGAGTTCCGCAGCCGGCGGCCCGCCGCCTGCCACTCGGAGCCGTCCCAGGCCGGGAAGACGCCCCGCGACTCCGCGAGGGCTTCGCTGGCGAGGTGGGATTCCTCGTTGAGGACGCGCATGACCTCCTCGCCGAAGTCGCACCCCTCCTCGGAGTTGTACGGGATGCCCAGCTTGTACAGCGCGTCCGCGAATCCCATCACGCCCAGACCGACGCGGCGCGTGGTCTTCGACATCTGGTCGATCTGGGGCAGGGGATAGCGGTTCACCTCGATGACGTTGTCAAGGAAGCGCGTGGAGGTGTGGATGACCGCGCGGTACTCCTGCCAGTCGAAGGAGCGGCCTCCCTTCCCGTCGCGGACGAACTCCCCGAGGTTGATCGAGCCGAGGTTGCAGGAGTCGTAGGGGTGGAGAGGCTGCTCTCCGCAGGGATTCGTCGCCTCGATCAGGCCGACGTTCTTGATGGGGTTCTTCTCGTTGACGCGATCGATGAACACGACTCCCGGCTCGCCGGTGTGCCACGCGTGGTCGATGATCAGGTCCCAGACCTCCCCGACCGTCCAGAACTCGCCGGTGAGCTCGTCGTCCGCGTCGCGCTTCTCGAGATCCCTCCACTCGCGCGTGCGCGGGTTCTGCACCTGGTGGACCGTCGTCGGGTCGGCGTGCAGCTCGTCCAG
>CAYRXS010000390.1:0-5087 GCA_964428225.1 uncultured Planctomycetaceae bacterium | reverse complement strand
CGCCAGCGGGAACATGTCCCTCGACGCCCTCGAGGCGCGGCTCGAGGCGGGGCCCGTGCCGCGCGCGGTGACCATCGTGCACTTCGCGGGTCTGCCCGTGGACATGGAGCGGGTGATCGCGCTCAAGCGACGCCACGGCTTCCTGCTCGTGGAGGACGCGGCCCACGCCCTGGGCGCGCGCTACCGGATCGAGGACCGCCTGTGGCGCGTCGGCGAGCACCCCGAGATCGACGCCTCCTGCCTCTCCTTCCATCCGGTCAAGCACGTCACCACCGGCGAGGGGGGCGCGGCCCTCACGTCGAACGAGGAGCTGGCGCGCCGCATGCGCCGGCTGCGCGCCCACGGCATGGATCCCCTCGCCGACGGGCCGCCCCCCGGCGGGAGCGGGCCACGGCCCCCCTGGTACCGGCCGATGGTCGAGCTCGGTTTCAACTACCGGATGAGCGAGTTGCACGCGGCGCTCGGCGTGAGCCAGCTCCCCAAGCTCCGCGCCTTCCTCACCCGCCGCCGGGAGATCGCGTCGATCTACCGCGAGCGGCTCGAGGGCTTCCGCCTGCCCTACCGTGGCAACGCCGCCCGCGAGCACGCGTGGCACCTCTTCGTCGTCCACGTGGACGAGAGCCGCGACCGGCTGATGGCCCACCTCGCCGAGCGCGAGATCTTCACCCAGCTCCACTACTACCCCGTTCCGCTGCAGCCGTACTTCCGCGACCGCCTCGGAACGCTGAGCTTCCCGAACGCGGAGACGCACGCGAGGACCGCCCTCAGCCTGCCGATCCACACGGGGCTCCTGGGGGAGGAGCAGAACCACGTGATCGAAGCGCTCAACGCCTGGGCGCGCGGGTGACGGAGGCCCCTCGCGGCGTGCTGCGCTCCGTCGCCGGCATCCAGGCCCGCACGGGCTCCACGCGCCTTCCGCGGAAGGTGCTCGCGGACCTCGGGGGCAAGCCCCTGATCCAGCGGGTCGTGGAGCGCGCGCGCGCCGCGGAGCGCGTGGACGAGGTGTTCGTGCTGACCTCGGTGGAGGCGAGCGACGACGAGCTCGCCGCCGCCCTCGAGGAGCTCGCGATTCCCTACCGCCGGGGCCCGCTCGACGACGTGTACGCGCGCTACCTCGCCCTCGTCGAGGAGCTCGAGCCGCGCTTCCTCGTCCGGATCACCGGGGACTGCCCCCTGATCGAGCCGGGCTTCATCGACGCCCAGCTCGCCGCCCTCGAGGCCCACGACGGCGACTTCACCTGGGTGGAGCGCTCCGGGATCGACGGCACCCTCGGGGGGCAGGCGGCCCTCTCCACGCGCGCGTTCCTCCAGGCGCGCGAGTCGGACGATCCGCGCGACCGCGAGCACGTGGCGAGCTTCTGGTTCCAGGCGAACCGCAACCGCTTCCGCTGGGTCGGGCTCGAGGTGGATCCCGTCTACCGCCGCGAGGGGCTGCGCCTGCAGGTGGACGAGCCGAGCGACCTCGAGCTCCTGCGCACGATCTTCGCGCGCTTCGCTCCCGCGGACGGGGGCCATCCCTCGCTCGCGGAGGTCGTCCGCTGGCTGGACGAGCACCCCGAGGTGCGCGCGATCAACGAGCGGGTCGACGAGAGCGCGGACAACCGCGCCCTGCGTCGGCTGACCCGCGAGCCCGAGGTTCCCCTCGTGGGGCGGTGGCCGTGAGCGAGCTCGTTCTCTTCCGCGCGGCGAGCGGCTCCGGCGTCGGCATCGGGCACGCGATGCGCGCGCGCTCGGTGGGGGAGGCGGTGGCCGAGCTCGGCGGGCATCCGCGGTTCGTGCTCGACGACGAGGGGACCGCGTCCTTCCTCGCCGAGGAGGGTCTCGATGCCCGCGCGGTCGCGGACGATCCGGACTGGGCGAGCCGGCCTGCGACCGGAGCGTGGCTCGACGGCTTCGGCGACTGGAGCGAGGACGTGCGCGCCCTGCGCACCGCGGGGACGCCGAGCTTCCTCGTCGAGAACCGCACCGCGGCCCGCGAGCTCAGCCACCGCGTCGTGTACCCCGCCCTCCACCACGTCCCCGACGCGTGGGACGAGGCGCACGCCGACCGCGTGCTCGGGGGCGCGCGGTGGATTCCCCTCGCCCGGGACGTGCGGGAGACGCCGCGCGACGGCGAGCGCGACGTCGACGTGCTGGTCACCTTCGGCGGCAGCGATCCCCTCCACTCGACCGAGCGCGTGCTCGTGGCCCTGCGCGGCGAGGAGCGCCACGTCGCGATCTCGATCGGCCCCCTCATGGCCGAGCGCCGCGCGTGGATCGAGGAGATCGCGCGCGACCTCCCCGGCGCGCTCGTCCTCCCCACGGGCGCCCGCCTCGCCCCCTGGATGGCGCGCAGCCGCACGGCGCTCACCGCGCTCGGCACGACCCTCTACGAGCTGGCATTCCTCGGCACGCCGGCCTTGATCCTCGCGGACTACGTCCAGGACCGCGAGGCGATGGCCTGGTACGCCGCGCACAGCCCCCACCTGCCGGTGGGCGTCGTCGACGAGCTCCGCGACGCCGTCCTGCGGAGCGTCCTGCGCGAAGGATTCGCGACCCTCGCCGACCGCGAGCTGCCTCGGATCGAGGGGCTGGGCGAGGGATCGACGGCCCTCGCGGAGCGGTTGCTCGGTCGCTCCTAGGTGCCGACGCCGATCAGTCGAGGCCGAGGAGGATCTCCCGGAGTCCGACCGTGATCGCCCGGTGATCGAGGTTCCGGAGGAGCTCCTCCCGCCAGGGCTCTTCCCGGGCGTCGCAGATTCCCCCGAGGGCACGGCAGGCCCCGGCGCGCGCGACGTCCCCCGCGCGCGGATCGCGGAGGACGCGCAGGAGCGGATCCACCGCGGGCTCGCCCCCGAGCACCTCGAGGATCCCGGCGGCCATCGCGGCTCGCTTGAGATCCCCGGAGCGGGCGACGAGGTCGACCAGCGCGTCCTGCAAGCCGGGCTCCCCGAGGAGGGCGAGGGTGATCGCGGCCCGGGACGTGTGGTGGAGGGGATCCGCGGCGTCGTCCACGAGGACCGCCCACATCCGATCCGCCGTCGAGAAGTCCCCCGTGAGTCCGAGCGCGAGCATCGCGTCCCCCTCGATCGCGGCATCGCCGGGCAGGATTCCCCGTCGCAGCGCGGCGAGGAGCGAGACGTCCCGGGTGCCGCCGCCGCCCAGGGCGATCGCGCCGTAGGGCCCCCGCGAGGCGTCGCCGACGTCGCGACGTCCCGGCGGAGACGGCCCCGGCGGAGTGGGCGGACCGGAGGGACCCGGAGGACCGGGCGTGGCTCCCGGCCCCGGCCCGCCGGGCGGGGCGGGGGGGAATCCGGGCCCGTGCGGACCCCCCGCAGCCGCGGCGGTCAGGGCGTCCGGCTCGGCGAGCAGGTCGAGGAGGGCGACGTCGAGCGCGCGGCGGACGGTGGGGCGGCACGCGCGGAGGTCCACGCGTCGCGGGAGGTGTTGCAGGAAGAGACCGGCGGCGAGGATCGCATCGCGTCGCAGGAGCGGCTCTCCGTCGAGGAGCTCCTCCCGGAACGCGCCCGCGATCTCGAGCAGTCCGTCCGGCCGCGGGGCCGCGGGATCGAGATCGCGCGCCGTGTTCGCAAGGGCGCGCAGGGCGATCCGCCGGGAGCTGAACGATCCCCCGGAGGCGAGCCCTCGCAAGAGCGAGCGGATCCTCGCGTCGAGCAGAGTGTCGCCGACGCCCCCGAGCTCGCCGAGGGCGAGGATGACCCCCTCGCGGAACTCCGCCGGCTCCCTCTTGTCGGTGAGGCGCTTCGCGAGCAGATCCACGAGTCGCGTGCGGAGTCGCTCACGTCGCTCGGCGTGGGGAAGGCGAGTGAGCAGCCGCGCCAGGGTGAGCGGCGCGTGCACGGTGGCCTCCGTCGTCATCTCGTTCGACGCGAGGCACTCCAGGAGGATCTCGATCTCGTCCGCCGACGCGCTCACGAGGCGCAGCGCGATCGCGCAGGCCACCTGGAGCTCCCAGTTGCCCTTCGCTCCCGCCTCCCGCACTCCCGCGAGCAGCCCTCGAACGGCCTGCGTCCGCTCGTCGTCGCGCGCGGTGCGCCGGCCCGCGAGACCGAGGGCCACCGCCGCCGCCTCTCGGCTCCGGTGGGGGACAGGCGAGACTCCGAGGAGCACGCGTCCCGTCTCGTCGTCCCGGAGGACGGCGCAGAGCTGGGGCACCGCCGCCGCGTCGCCGTGCAGACCGAGGGCGAGGATCGCGGTCGTGCGGCTCTCCTCGTCGAGCAGCTCGTTCCGTAGGGCCGAGGCGATTCCGCCCTCCGCCGCCCCGATCCGGCCCAGCGCGAGCAGGCTCTCGCGGCGTCCGCGCGCTCCCTCGGTCGACAGGAGGACGCGCAGGAGCGCGGGCCCGACCTCGTCGCGGACGCGAGCGGGATCGGGGCGCTCTCCGAAGCCGCCCCCCTCATCGCGGATCGATCGGAGCAGGCGCAGCTCCTGCTCGCGCGCCCAACCGAGCCGGACCCAGGTCTCGAAGGTGGGCTCTCTCCAGTCCCTGCCGAGGCGACACGGCTTCGGCCAGTCCGGGTGTCTTCAGTACTGACCGCCGTGGGCGTCCACGACGGTGACGAGGCCGACGAGGACGAGGATCCCCCGGCCGAGGCGAGCGATGGTCTTCATGGACCTCGTCAGGCAAACGGCGTACCGGGTCCCGAAGAGGGCCCTGCCCGGCCTTCGTCCGCGCGCGCGTTCCGTCCGCGTAACGATCCCCCCGTCGTGGGGGATTCGCTAGGTGCCCAGGCTCTCGTAGCTCCGCCGCATCTCCGCGGGGAGCTTCTCCCACGCGTTGCGGAAGTCGTCGAGACCTCCCAGCGACAACGGGTTCTGCCACACCAGGTCCCAGGTGGACGGCGGCACCGTGATCACGTCGGCGCCGCCCAGCGTGGCCTCGACGAGGTGGTGGGGGTTGCGGATGCTCGCCACGAGCAGCTTCGTCTCGCTGCAGAGCTCGTCGAGCAACATCCGTGCGCGCTCGATCTCCTCGCGCGTGTCGAGGCCGAAGTCCTCGGGGCGGCCGATGATCAGGCTGACGTAGGCGACGGCGATCATCGCGTAGGGGATCGCCCGGGCCGGGTGGAAGGTCAGGGTGATGTTGC
>CAYRXS010000389.1:0-5091 GCA_964428225.1 uncultured Planctomycetaceae bacterium | reverse complement strand
GGGCTGGCCCCCGGCCATGTTCACGGACATCTCGTAGGAGACGTAGGCGACGCCCTTGCCCCCCACGCGGTCGATCTCGGCCCTCAGCTTGGCGACGTCGATGTTGCCCTTCCACGGGAAGTCGCTGTTGGCATCGTGCGCCTCGTCCACGATCACGTCGCAGAACACGCCGCCCGCCATCTCCTGGTGGAGCTTGGTGGTGGTGAAGTACATGTTCCCGGGCACGAGCTGGCCGGGCTCGATCATCACCTGGGACATGATGTGCTCGGCGGCGCGTCCCTGGTGCGTGGGGATGATGTGCTCGAAGCCGAGGATCTCGCGGAAATCGTCGACGAGGTCGTCGTAGTGGCGGCTGCTGTACGCGGTGTCCGTGGAGTTCGTCATCCCCTCCCACTGGTAGCAGCTCATCGCCGTCGTGCCGCTGTCGGTCAAGAGGTCGATGTAGACGTCCTCGGAGTCGAGCAGGAAGGTGTTGTAGCCCGCGCGCCCGATCGCCTCCTTGCGCTGCTCCTTGTCGAGCACCTTGATCGGCTCGAAGATCGCGATCTTGTGGGGCTCGAAGACCTTGTTGGCGGCTTTCTCGCTCTTCGGCATGGTCACGAAGAGCCGGTGGTTCGCGGGCTGGAACACGAGCTGGTCGACGAACTCGGCGTCCTCGGTCAGGAGGCTCAGCCCGCTGATCCGGTCGCGGCTTTCGTGGACGGTGGCCACGGTGTCCGCGATCGCCTCGATGTGGTTGCGCGTGTAGGCGTGGCGCGGCAGCTCGAGGGTCAGGACGCGGCGTCCCTCGCCCTCGAGGTGGAACGGAGCCCCTCCCACGACCCGGGCGCGGATACCGCCCGCGATGTAGAGGCTCGCGGAGAGCGCGAACTTCGGGTGCTCCTCGGGACGTAGATGGGGCAGGGAGGCTCCGACGTCGAGCCCGACCGCCTTCGTGCCGCGGTAGACGGGGACGCCCTTGTCGCGGATGAGCGAGCACAGGAGCTCGACCTGCGCGTCGTACCACTCGGTGTACTCCGGCACCTGCATCTCCTCGATGCCGATCGCGAAGACCTCCATCGCCCGTCCGGTCATGCCGCCGTAGGTGTGCAGCCCCTCGAAGACGACGACCTGGTTGCGCAGCTTCTCGTAGATCTCGTCGTGGAAGCTGGTGACGAAGCCGCCGACGTCCGAGCGGCAGTCCTGCGCCGCGTCCATGATCACGACGTCCGCGAGCGAGATCATGCGGCGCACGGTCTTCATGAGATCCGTCTCGCCGATCTGCCGCTCAGCGGCGGACGCAGTCCGTCCGTTGCAGCGGCAGTGCGTTGAGCCGCGCAGTCGGCCCAACGCCCGGTTCACCCACAGGGCGTTCTCGAGCACGTTGGAGACGTCGAGCACGACGGGCACGCCGTGCTTGCCCCCGATCGCGTGGACCTTCTCGAGGTTCTCGAGCGAGAGGGGCTGCCCGTTCCAGGCGTCGGGGCAGGTGGCGAGGTGCACGTAGGCCACGTTCTCGGCCCCGCGCTCGACGATGAGCGCCTCGAGCGCCACGAGGTCGACGTCCGCCCCGAAGGTCGAGGGGTCGTCGAAGCGATGCGCCTTCTCCGCGGTCACGTCGACGCTCGTCCCTCCCAGCGACGGTACGAGCCCCTCACACCGCCCGCGGTTGTGGGGCACGACCTGTCCGTCGCGCAGCATGGTCGTGGCGAGCAGCTTCTCGGCCCCGAGCCCGTTGTGGGTCGGCACGAGCCGCGGCAGCCCGAGCACCTCGTCGGCGACCTTCAGCAGCCGGTTGTAGTTCTGACTCCCCGCGTAGGCCTCGTCCCCGATCATGAACCCGGCCTTCTGGAAGTGCGACCACGAGGACATCCCCCGCGCCACCAGGTCGAAGGTCACCGCGTCCGATCCCACGTTCAGCAGGTTGAATCCGGCGCCCTTCAGGACGTTCCAGCGCTCGTGGGGCTCGAGCTGGGGCAGGTGCTTGACTTCCTTGATCTTGTAGGGCTCGGAGAGGGTCATGACGTACTCCGTGGTCGGTGAGTGGACGATTCCAGGCGGGGTACGTACGGCGATCTCCGCCAGTTGTCAACGGGATTCCCGCGCTCTGGGGGCGCGCAGAGCTGCGTGGCCCGGGTCGCGGTCAAGGGCGCGGGCTCGTCGCTCGCCGGAACGTGACGGATCGGGCTCCTGCCTCACCGTCGGGAGAGTCGCTTCCGCAGGATCATCCGGAGCATCTTCAGGGCCGTCTTCGCCAGGTGAAAGAAGTCCGCGGAGTGCTTCGAGTCCCCGGCGACCCGCGGGTAGTACGAAACGGGGATCTCGATGACGCGACGTTGGTCGCGAAGCACTTCGATCATCATCTCCGGCGAGAATTCCGGACCCACTCCCTCGAGACGACTCCGGACCTTTCGGTACGTGTCCTTCCAGATCGCGCGGTAGGTGCAGCCCACATCGGTGAAGCGCGGCTCCTGCCCCCACCACAGGATCTCGATGATCTTGCCCACGACCACGTTCGCCCAGCGCACGAGGCCCCGCATATTGGTGCCCTGCTCGACGAGCTGGCGGGTGGTGCGCGTGCCGATCACCATGTCGGCGTCCTTCATGTACTCGAGGATCTTGCCCAGGTCCTGGGCGCGGAACGAGTGATCCGCCTCCACGAGCACCAGGATATCGCCCTCGGTCTGGTCCATGCCGTGGATCAGCGCGTGGCCGTACCCCTTCAGGCTCGTGGTGTGGACCTTGGCGCCGGCGTCGGTGGCGATGCGCGCCGTATCGTCGGTCGAGTTGTTGTCGGCGACGACAATCTCGTGCACGTGCGGGAGGAAGTCCTTGACCACGGGGCCGATCGATCCCTCCTCGTTCCACGCGGGAATGACGACGCTGATCTTGTAGGAGTCGTATTCGCGGCAGCGAATCCGGTAGTTGGCGTGGTTCCGATCCTCGAGGGCGTTGATGTTGAGGTAGTCTCCGGCCAGCATGAACGCTCGGACTGGCCGCCCGTCCTCGATCAGGCGGCGAATGGCGTCGGTCAGCTCGACCCGTCCACTGCGCGGGCTCGGGGGAGTCCTCTCGATGGCGTCGAAGATCGACGGGCGGAACGCGTAGGTGCCGCAGCCGAGATAGGGATTGTCGACCTTCCGCGGCTTCTCCTCCAACCCGGTGACGAGACCGTTCGCCATCGTGAGGGAGTAGTTCTTGCGGATGCTCTGCAGGTCATCGGTCTCGAGCACGGCACACGCCGCTTCCCAGGGCTCCTCGAGCGGAAGGAACTGCTCGTGATTGGAATCCAGGTACAGCTCGTCCGCGAGGATGGTAACGAACGGCTCCCGCAGCAGGTCCTTGCACAGGCACAGCCCTTTCGCCAGCCCCACGTCGGGATCGGGTACGGTGACGTACCGGATGTGCACTCCGTATCGAGCGCCATCACCGAGGAACTCGCGGATCTGCTCCGCGAGGTGGCCCACGAGCACGACGATCTTCTCGATCCCGAGGCGATCGCGCAGGATTTCTAGGTTGCGCAGCAGCAGCGGCTTGTCCGCAACCTCCAGCATGACCTTCGGCACGTAGGCCGTCCGCGGATAGGCGCGAACCCCGCGCCCCGCCGCCGGCAGAACTCCCCAGTGAATGGTGGAATCGGTCATTGCGTGAACGGAGGTCGACTCGGGCGAATCGAAGCGGAAGAGGATGGTCGACCTCCGCGCCAAGAAGCGTAGGGCCAGCCCCCAAGATCATCAATCATCTCGCCGGCATCCCGGCCCGTTTCCTACCCGTTGCTCGAGCAGGACACGGTCGCGGCGAGTCGACGAAACCGCCGCCACGCTCGGTGGCCGTCACCGACTCTACCTCTGCGATTGCGCAAGAAGGAACATCGCCAGGACTCCGGAGAACCCCGTGCCGAGGAGGAGGCAGGCCTTCCAGTAGGCGGAGAACAGAGTGGTCCAGCCGGAAGCCGCCAGCGCCACGAAGAAGGGCACCAAGGCCAGCCACAGTCGCTCGGTCTCCCCGCGGGATATTCCACTGAACGTCAACACCACGAACAAGCCGAGCAATCCGCGGCTGAGCTTCTCTCGATGGCTCCGTATCTTGAACCAGGGTCCGGTCAGGCCGATCAGGGCGCCCACCAGAACCGGAGCACCGATCCAGAGGAAGAAGACGTAGGGACTCCTGAACAAGAAGGGGAGGTAGCCGCGCACGGCGTTCACTCCTCGTCCGTGGTGGGTCAGGGCGAGCTCGAAGCCCCTCACGTAGTCGTAGCCGAGGCCGCGCAGCAAGGCGGCAACGAGAAGTACGCCGCACAGGAGTCCCAGGATTCCTCGAAACACGGGCCAGAGACCGAGGGACCTTCGCTCGAACCCGAAGCCGAGCCACGCCAAGAGGGGAATCAGCATCAGGTTCCCGTAGGACGCGAGGAGCAGAATCCCGAGGATCAGCCCGGCGATCAAGCACCAGGCGAGCTGCTCCCGGGCGATGCCGCGCTGCAGCGACCAGGCCGCGCCGATCGCCAGGAGTGGGTGCAGGACATCGAACGCCGGCGCGAAGAGGAGGATGTTCAGGCAGGACGCGCCGAAGGCCACCGCGAGCAGTCCGGCCCGGATCGATCGGGAGGGCGCTCCCGGAACGTGGCTCGGCTCCTGGTCGTCCACGAGCCCCCTCGCAAAGCCGAACAGGGGGAAGATCCAGAGCCACGCGAGGAGAACGACGAGGATCCCCCCGAGATTGCCCTCCAGGGCGAAGGTGAGCACGCCGCGGTCCGAGAAGCCCGCGTGGTCGGGGAACAGCCCGGCCACCCCCGCCGCCGCCGCGTTGGTGGCCGTGAAGAACAGAATCGGCCCCGGCGGATGGGTTCGCGAGTGTGGCAGCAGGTCGGGGTAGCTCGCGTTGTAGCTGGCCAGTACGTCCGCCGGGCCTTCGAAGTCGTGAGCGTCGGTGGAGTACGCGAACTGGTGCACGGATTCCACCAGGGAGAAGCCGCCCTCCTCCCCCGAGGCGCAGAGGCCGAAGGTCGCGGTCACGGCCAGGACATAGACGATGGCCAGATAGGGGCGCACCGACAGACGGCCATGCCACGCGAATCTCGTGGCGAAGAGCAGCCCACCAAAGGCGAGAAGG
>CAYRXS010000388.1:0-5125 GCA_964428225.1 uncultured Planctomycetaceae bacterium | reverse complement strand
CCCTGGGACACGCTCAGCCCGGATCGGCGGGAGTTCTTCAGCCAGTACCAACCCGGGATGCGCTCGCTCGCGCCGAAGGAACAGGACGCGATCATCGAGGAGCTGGTCACGGACGCGACCATCGCTGCAGCTTGGGAGCGCAACCAGCTTGAGCTCTTTGGGCTCGTGCACTTCCTCAAGAAGAGCGGACGCTTCACGCTCTATGCCAAGGGGAACCTCGGAAAGGGCGACTTCAACGTCTACCGGATGTTCGTGGAGCTTGCGTTGCGTTACGTGCGTGTAGACGGATTCGCGGCTCAGGTCGTACCCGCGAACTTCTATGGGGGAGCCAACGCCAGCGCTATCCGCCATCATGTGTTCGACAACTGCCGCCTACGCTTCTTCCTCGAGTGCGAGAACAAGGGCGCGAAGTTCTTCCCTGGAGTCCATCCACAGACCTGGTTCGCGGTCTACTCGGCTCAGATTGGAGGTCGGAGCGATCGCTTCCAGCTGTCGTTCGGCGCAGCGGCACCTGACCAAGTGCAAGAGCGAATGGCCTCTGCCCTGCAAATGTTGGCGGACACGATTCGTGAAGCTGCCCCCAACACCTACGCCATCCCCGAGGTGCGAAGTGCAGCGGATATCACGGTCTCTGAGAAGATGGTCAATGCCTACTCAGCCTTCGGCGACGAGAGCGCCGGGCCTCCGCGGCGACACTACCAAGCTGAGTTGCACATGGGCAATGACAGTGATCGCTTCACCACGGACCCCCGCGGCCTGCCGGTCTACGAGGGACGCATGATCAGCAACTTCGACCACCGCGCGAAGACCTACGACTCGGGTCACGGGAATAGTTCCAAATGGATCGAGCGGCCATTCGGAGACCCGGAGAAGGCGATCGTGCCTCAGTGGAGGGTCATTCCCGACCTGGTGCCCGACAAGCTCGGGGATCGGTGCGAGCGGTTTCGGATCGTGTGGGGGGACGTGGCGAACCCACGGAACGCTCGTAGCTTCTACGCCACCCTGGTTCTGCCGGGAGTCATCTGTGGCGATACCGTCCCAACGATGATCTTCGATCCGGAAGATGAGTGGGGCTACCTGCCATGGCTAGCGGTTGCGAATTCCTTCGTGATGGACTGGTTCGTCAGGAAGAAGCTCAGCTCGCCCCACCTGAAGTTCTTCATCATGGACACGCTGCCATTCCCTCGGCCAACGGTGGATGAACCGTGGGTGCAGCACGCAGCTCCGCTCGTATTGAGACTCGTCTGCACCACGCCGGGTATGACCCCGTTCTGGAACCGCATGGCGACGTATGGCCTCTGCGAGCCGGCTCCCGAGGGCGCTGTTCCTCCCGAAGCTCTCCTGGAGGAGTCGGAAAGAGCAGTAGCGCGCGCGGACCTCGACGCCGTCGTGGCCCACGACGTCTACCGCTTGACCCGCGATGAGCTTGGGGACGTGCTCGAGACCTTCCCCGTAGTCAAGAAGCGGGACATCAAGGCGTTTGGGGACTACCGAACCAAGTTGCTCATCCTGGAGGCCTTCGACCGCCGAGCCGGAGCCGCTGCCGGAGCTGGTACCCAGTCTACTGATGGGCAGACGGACTCCGCGGTCTCCAGCTCTACGGACCCACAGCCCGAATCCGTCCGTGGGGACGGATGAGCCATGCCCAGCGCCCGCCTGCCCAAGGACTGCGACCTGACAGGCCTCGTAGAGTCCCTCTCTGACGAAGGGGCCCTGAGCGGTGAATGGCCCGCCCTCGTCCTGCAGGTTCCGCGGGAGGCTTTCGTCGACGTCGGCGCGATGGCCTTCCTCTGTTCCTGGGCGGGCAGCAAGAGCCGGGACGGTCGGCGCATCCACCTGCGCGGCGATCCCGATACACTTCGATACCTCGCCCGCATGGATCTCCACGAGCACGTGGGGCTCGACTACGACCCTGGCGAGCGGCGAGACGAATCGGGGCGCTTCCTGCCGCTAAAGCAGATCCAGAGTGACGGGGACGTCTTCTCGACCGTGAACGCGATCTGCGATCTCGTCCTGCACCAGTTCGACAACGCCGGCGAGTTCCTGCCCGCGATGGAGTGGGCGGTCAACGAGCTCATCGACAACATCCTGCTGCACGCCGAGACGCCTGTGCCCGGTGCGGTTTGTGCACAGCATTTCCCCAAGCAGCATCGCCTGGACATCGGGATCTCCGACCTCGGCCGTGGGATCCTGCGAACCCTCGGTACTACTCGCAAGCTCCGGAGCCACGGCGACGCTGTCACGACGGCGCTTCAGCGCGGCGTGACGCGGGACCGCAACGTAGGCCAGGGCAACGGCATGGCCGGCTCGCTCGAGATCGCCAGGCACAACGGCGGCCGGTTCCACGTCTGGACCGGCAACGTCGTCTATCGCTTGGAGGGCGGCCAAGAGCGAGGTTTCGTCCAGATCCCCGAGGTCCCCGGCACCGGCGTCCTCCTCTCGCTGGATACCCGCCGGCCGGTCGATCTCTCGAGCACCTGGATCGCCGGCGGAGACTGGTCCTACATCAACGCCGAGGCGGAGCGAGTCGGCAGCGCCGGAGGCATCGACGTCGCCACAGCATGCCTGCACACGGGCACGCGTACACCGGCGGCCATGCTGCGGCGGAAGATTCTCGCGCTACTCCCCGAGATGGACGGTCCGTTGGTTCTGAGCTTCGCGGGAGTAGAGCGCGCATCGAGCAGCTTTCTGGACGAACTGCTCGGCCGGCTAATGGAGGAGCTCGGCGAAGGAGTGCTGGGAGACAAGGTGCAGGTCAGGTCGATGGCTCCGTGCGTGCGCAGCATGGCCAATGTCGTCATCGCACAGCGCCTCGGTGCGGAGGACGCGCTCGAGTCAGGCGAGCCGGGGATCTCCGACGCGGAGCGACAATCGATGCATGATTCGCAAGAGGGAGGACACGAGTGATCTCTGGCGCGCGCAAGCTACCCACCCAACACCTTTCGATCCGGGCTCCGTGGCACGACGGCGGTTGGAGGGGAACCGTCTGCAATCGTCCCGACCTGAACGGAGCCTGCCGAGCGCTGGGCCGCATCGCCGAGGAGAAAGATGATGCGGCAGAAGAGTCCGTGGCCGGTCGGTCGCTAGAGGACTTGGACAGGAAGCAGCATCCCCCTTGCGTCGATGAGCGGGCGTTCCTTATGGCCCCCTTCCCACTCACACTGAGGAAGACCCACCCCTACGCCGCCCAGAATCCGGACCTGTACGGGCACTTCCGGGAGACTCCCTACACGACCCAGCCCCACAGCGCGGCCTGTGTGCCCTTCCGCTGGATGCTCTCCGAGAACGCGGCCCAATTCTCGGAGGATCTGAGCCTCGACTTCCAGGAGGAGCGCGAACCCGCGCTCGACTTCAAGAGCTCGTGGATCCAGGAGCGGAAGAACCAGCTCGTCATGCTCGACACGTTCTTCGGAGCGATCGAGCCCAAGAAGTCGCTGTGCTTCTTCTACGCAAAGGACACTCCGCTCTCTTCAAGCGGCCGTCGTGTCATCCTCGGGATTGGCCGCGTGCTCTCGGTCGGGGCGCCCGTCGAGTACGAGTACGACAAGCCGGATCATCGGGGGCTCCGGTGTGTGCTTTGGGAGCGGAACGTCGCCCATTCCATTCGGGAGGACTTCAGCGACGGGTTCCTGTTCCCCTATGCGGAGCTCCTGGACCACGCGCTCGAGAAGGGGGAGGATCCAGAGCAGTTCGTGGCCTTCGCGCCGGATGAGGCGTTCGGGAGCTACTCGTTCGCTTCCGAGCACCTCTCCCACGACCACGCGATCGCATCGATCCTGAGCTGCGTTCGGGCGCTGGAACGGATCGCCGAGGTCCACGAGGGGCCATGGCAGCGGGTCCGACACTGGCTCGACGAGGAGCTGAACAGGCTCTGGCGCCTTCGAGGACCCTTCCCGGGCTTTGGGTCTGCCCTGGCCGCGTTCCTCGGTCCGGGCGGGAATCTCGTGGCCTATGAGGTCGCCGGTAGGGCGGCGCAGGGCAAGGCGGAGGGAGGCGTCGATCCGTGGCCCGAGTTCGAGGCCGTCATGCGCGCGCCCGACCAGGCTGGTGAGGCCATCACGGAGGTGATCGGCGAGGGCTACGAACGGGCGTGGGCGGCCATGCCTGCGGAGCGGAAGGCGCTCCTGAAACTCCTCAGCAGGTTCTCGCTCTCGGCGGATCAAGCGAAGCGGTTCTTCGATCCCGATCACAGGCCTGGGGGGCTCGACGACGCCGCCATCCTGGCCAACCCGTACGTGCTGTACGAGCTGGATCGCTCCTCGGAGGAGCCCATCACGGTCGAGGCCATCGACAGGGGACTCCTGCCGTCGTCCGCGATCCTCGAGGCACATCCGCTGCCGGAGACCTCACGTCTGCAGGACAGAGTCGATCCGCGTCGCGTGCGGGCGTTGGTGGTGGCCGCTCTTGAGGCGGCGTCAGGGGAGGGGCACACGCTGCTCCCCCGAGGGTGGCTGACCGAGAGAGTCGCGGCGATGCCGCTGGACACGCCCTGTCCCGTCGGCGTGGACGTCCTGGCGGGGATGGGTGAGCTATTCGCCCCGATCGTTTCCGAGGTGTCGATGGCTGACGGCAGCCCGGCGTATCAGCTGGATCGCTACGTCGGCACGCGGGACCTGATTCGGAGGACCGTGGAGAAGCGGATCGGGTCTCGTAGTCGTCGCCACGCCTTCTCGATGGACTGGCGAGACCAGGTCGACGAGGTCCTCGGGAGCATGCCGGCGGACGGTCCTGACCGGGAAGCCGAAGAGGCGGCCCGAACCGAGAAGGCGGCAGCGCTGGAAGAGCTCGCCTCCTCGCGGCTCTCCGTTCTCATCGGCGCGGCCGGAACGGGGAAGACCACCTTGCTCAAGATGCTCTTCCAGCTTGAGCCTGTCGTCGCTGGAGGGATCCTCCTCCTCGCACCGACGGGCAAGGCCCGAGTGCAGCTCGAGCGCAAGACGGGCCAGGCAGGGAAGGGGCAGACCATCGCCCAGTTCCTCATGCGATTGGGAGGGCGCTACGACCACCGGACGGGTGCGTACCGCGTGACAGGGGATCCTAGTCGTTGCGGCGACTACAAGACCGTGATCATCGACGAGTGCTCGATGCTCACGGAAGAGCAGCTCGCCGCGCTCCTCGATGCGAT
>CAYRXS010000387.1:0-5128 GCA_964428225.1 uncultured Planctomycetaceae bacterium | reverse complement strand
CCGAGATCGACGTAAGTCCAGAAACGGAATTCTGAACCCTTCAGGTTGGGCTAGCCGTCCCCGGCGGCCCCGGGAGCCGGAGGGGCGGCATTCGAGATCATCGACGCGAGCTCCACGGCGGCGGCGAACAGGGGGGAGAGCTCGTGGTCGCCGGCGTCCAGCTCGTCGAGCGGGGCGTCGCACGTCCGGCTCGCTCCCGGGCCCGCGAAGTGGAAGCGCACGCGGTCTCGCTCGGGAAGCGGGAACTCGCTCGTGGCGGTCCCCCACTCGCCCAGCTCGGCCGCGAGCGCCACGAGCTCGACGGCCTTCGCGCCGATCTCCTCGTGGGCCAGCCCCTCGCCGAGGAGAGCTCCGCCGCCGCTGAAGTAGAGGCTCGCGCCTCGATCCCCCGCGGCGACGATCGTCACGATCCCCTCGGTGTCGCCGATTTCCGTGAGGAGGATCCACGACTCCCGGTTCGCGCGATCGCGGTCCTCCGCGCCCAGCATCTCGAGCGGTATTCCTCGAATGCCCAGGTACATGTCCTCGATCTCGTACATCGTTTCGGCCGGAGGATCGTCCGGCAGCGCCGGTATCTCGTCTTCGGTCGCGGCGCCGGCAGTGACGGGCTTCTCGCCTCCGCAACCCGCCACCAGGGCGAGCACGCAGGACGCGACGATCCATCGCCCCGGCCATGAGGGCCGAGCGCTCGGGGTGACGACCCGCGGAAGCCATCGGGGAAGCGTGGTACGGTCGGCGATGCCGTGTCGCATGACTGTCTTCTCTCCCATCGGCGCGAGCCGGACGAGGTGCAAGTGGGATGGTGAGCGAGCCCTACCGACGGCACCCATGGTAACCGCTGCCGGTGCGCGGCCCGCCGGGCGGTTCCGGGTCATGTTGTGGTCCGTCGAATGCCCCGACGACCATCCGAATCCCCTGCTCAGAACCGGAGATCATCCATGAAGGCAACTCGCATTCATCGTTCCCTGTCTCTCGGCATGCTCCTTGGTTGTCTGGTCGTCGCAGCGCCCGGGTGCGGCGGCGGCGAGGATCCCGCCGAGCGACCCGAGGTACCCGCCGACGAGGCGGGGGGCGGTGATCGAGGAGCGGGGGGACGAGGAGACCCTCGCGCGGCTGGGGAGCTCCTACCGTGATCGAGAGCTCTTCTACCTCCCCGACCACCCGCGCGTCGCCGAGGCGTTCGAAGCGTTCGGCAGCCGCCCCGGCCTGCTCTACGTGGCCCTCGCCGCGAGCGACGAGGAGGTCGGACCCCACGCGCCCACCCTCACCTTCAACGAGCTCGAACCCGACGTGGCCGCGGGTTGGGCGCCGGACTGGATCCTGCGGCCCTTCCGCTCTCTCGCGCCCTGGCTGCTCGCGGGCGGGCTCGCGTGCTACGTGCTGCTGCCGCGCCGCCGCCGGCGCGAGGGCGCGCTTCGCTACGGGCGCATGCAGGCGATCGTGATGCCGGACGTGCTCGCGACCATGCTGCTGGTGGTCTTCTTCGCCCTGCCGCTCCTGGTGATGGGGCAGTGGGGAGGATCGGTGCTCGAGCTCAGCGGGGCGTGGATACCGGTCCTGGTCTTCTGGATCCTCCTCCTCGCTCCCCTCGTGATCTACGCAATCACCGCGAAGAACGAGTCCTTCTCCGCCGAGCTCGACGACGACGCCCTTCGCATCCGCCGATGGAACGGCCGCGCGACCATCGCCTTCGACGAGATCGACTCCGTGCGCGCCGCCACCTGGAGCACCCCGGGCTGGCTGAAGGCCTTCGGATGGCTCGGCTTCCTGCTCTCCTGGCGCGGCCTCGTCCCCGCCCTCATCCTCGAACAGGGCGGCGGCGCGGGCATCGAGATCGTGCGCAAGGACGGCTCCGCCGGGCGGATCTGGCTCGCCGGGCTCGCGGGGTGGAAGCGGCTCGTCTCCACTCTGGAGACCAAGGGTGCGAAGGTCACCGAAGAGGTCCGGAAGCTCCTCGCCGCGGACACGGAGTAGGTCCGGCCCGAGGTCAGCTCCAGAGCTCGGCCGGAGTCAGCAGGCGCTCGACGGGCTTGCCGCCGAGGAGGTGCTCTTCGATGATCGCTCCCACGTCGTCCTTCTTGACGCCGGAGTACATCACGCCCTCGGGGTAGACCAGGACGTTCGGCCCGAGCTCACAGGGGCCCATGCACCCGGTCGAGGTCAGGGCCATGCGGCCGCGAAGGCCGAGCTCGTCGAGCTGCGTCGCGAACTCCTGGATCACCTCTCCGCCGCCGCGGGCCGAGCAACATCCCTTGGGATGGGTCTCCGGGCGGTTCTGGATGCAGACGAATACGTGTCTTTCGGGTCGGGGCATCGTTCCAGTCTCTCTGCTACGAACTGCGGGGATGGTGGCGAGGCGCGGATTCCCGTTCTCGGCGGCGCGAGGCCGGGCCTCCCGCGCGGGCGAGCGGGTCCAGCAGAATACGTCGGCCGGGGTCGAGCGTGACCGGGGACGCGGGACAAGAGTATCCTCCTCGGAATCGGGAGATAGGACACCAAGGATGAGCAGGCGCGCGATTCTCGTACCGGTGGTGGCGGCGCTCACGGGGCTGGTCCTGGGAACGGGACTCGGCTATCGGCTCGCCGGCGCTCCCCCTCCGGACCACGTCCTCGCGCCGGCTCCTCCGGGCGATCCTTCTCGGCTCGAGGGCGGCTCGTCGGCCCGAGACAACGCGGAGCTCCGACCGGCGACCTCCGAGAGCGTCGCGCCCCATCGCACCGCCGTCGGAGCCCCCGAGGAAACCGAGCCCCGGATCCCGGAGGAGCTCCTCGCGACGCTGCGGGACGACCTCGGGCTCGAGCTGCTCGCCCTGATGGCGTCTCGAGGGAGTGTCGAGCGAACCGAGGTCGTCAAGCTCGTGGTGGTCGCCTACCTGAAGGAGGGCGATCCGCACGCGGCGCATCGCGCCCTCGAAGCGTACGAATACCCCTTCTCGTTCCTGCATCGGAGGGTGGCCGACGCGCTGCGCGACGCGGGAGACGACGGGGCCGCCGCTCTCGCCTATCACCAGGCGCTCGCCCTCGATCCGAGGGACTGGAGGCCCGCACGCGAGCTGCTGGAGCTCGACCCGCAACTGGTCATCGAGACGCTCCGGGCCGCGCTTCCCGACGGGCCGGTGCACGGCAAGGACCAGATCGAGGCCAACCTCGCGGAGGCGCTCCAGGCCACGGGCGATCTCGCGGGAGCGCACCGCGTCGTCCTCGACGCGTTGGCCCGAGACGAAACCGACTGGCGCCTGCTCGGTCTGCTCGGCGAGCTGGATCCGCAGGACGCGGAGCGACGGCTCTACACGCTGGCCGAGGAGACGGGAGACGTGGAACAGTACTGCCAGCTCGCCGACCTGCTCGCGAACCAGGGCCGCCCGGAGGAGGCGGCGAATCTCCTCCTGCGGCAGATCGCGAGCGTTCCTTCCGACGTCGAGACGGTCGACGTGCTGTACGACGAGCTGGCCGGAGTCGCCCCTGCCCGGGCCTACGAGCACCTCACCGCGTCGCTCCCGGAGGATCGAGTGCGCCAGGAGGATGCCGATCGGTGGGGAAACCTCGGCGAGGCGCTATGGGAGCAAGGCGACGAGGAGCGTGCAGTGGAAGCCTGGGGTCGCGCGATCCTCGCGGAATCCGAGGATCCCGACACGCACGTCGACTACCTGCGCCAGCACGCTCCCGAGCGCATCGTTCCCCTGCTCGAACGTCGCTCGCGCGCGAACGACAACGACGAGATCCTGGGCAGCCTGGGCGACGCCTACTGGCGAGCAGGCCGCCACGAGGACGCCCTGAACGCCTGGCGGCGCGCTTCCGACCTCGATCCGAGGGACGGCGAGTGGAGCGACAAGATCGCGGCGGTTCGCACGGGACGGGATCCCCTCGACTGGTAGCGACTTCGCCTCGTCGCCGGCGGTCCGCGCGTGTTCGCGCTACGATCTCGTGACTCCTCGCGGGTTTTCCCGAGAATCGTGAATCGTCGAGGGGCCGCCCGGCAATTGCGGGGGTGAAGGCCATGAGCGATTTTCAATCCACATGGAACACGGCGGAGCTCCTGCAGCACGCGGACTTCGTGCAACGCCTCGCGCGCCGGCTCGCCCGGGACGAGGCGGGAGCGGAGGACCTCGCGCAGGAGACGTGGCTCGCGGCGCTCGAGGGAAGCCCGGCCGCGGGAAGCGGCATGCGCGCGTGGCTCGCCCGGGTCCTGCGCAACCGGGCCGCGCTGCGCCACCGGCGGGACACCCGCCGACGGGATCGGGAGGAGGCGACGACCGGGGTCGAGACGCAGTCGGACACCACCGACCTCGTGGAGCGCATGGAGCTGCACCAGAAGGTCGTCGGCGCCGCGCTCGACCTCCCCGAGGCGTATCGCGAGGTGCTCCTGCGCCGCTACTTCCGGGGGGAGAGCGCGGCGGAGATCGCCCGGTCGGCGGGCCTCCCCGAGGCGACGGTGCGCACGCGCATGCGTCGCGGTCTCGATCGGTTGCGCGACCGGCTCCGCGGCCAGCTCGGCGACGATCGGGCAGCCTATCTCGCCGCACTGGGTCGGCTCGCCGCGGGAGAGGGCGAAGCCTCACGGCCCGTCGACGTCACGCCGAAGGGCTCCCCGGGGCCCGGCTGGAGCACGGCGCTCCCCGCCCGCTACCTGATCCTCGGAAGCGCCGCCGCCGTCGGTCTGATCGCGATCGCCGCCACGTGGATCCTTCGCGGGGGAAACGACGAACAGCCCGTGCTCGATCCCGGAAGCCATGTCGCGTCGACCGACCCGCACCGGCTGACGGAGGTCGAGGATGCCGATGAGTCCACGATCGAGCGCTCCATCGTGGAGACCTCGCGTCCGACCACGATCGAGGGCTCCGTCGCGGAGGATCCGGCCTCCGGCACGGCGATGCCCATGGAGGGTGAGCGCTCCCGGCTCACGCTTCGCGTCGTGGACCGGGATCACCTTCCGATCGCCGACGCCACGGTCACCGCGACGGGGCTCCGCACGTTCGAGCACCGCGGCGACTGGCTCTCGTGGCGCGGTGAGCCGGTGATCGAGACGAGCGGAGCGAGCGGCTTCGTCGAGATCCCCTATCCGAAGTGGATTCGGAGATCGGAGGGCGACCGCTTCGACGTGGAGGCGATCGCGTTCTCCGTCAATCAT
>CAYRXS010000386.1:0-5135 GCA_964428225.1 uncultured Planctomycetaceae bacterium | reverse complement strand
CCCATCTTGTCCTCGACCTTCTTCACCGAGAAGCCGGGGCGGTCCTTCTCGACGATGATCGCGCTGATCCGGCGCGACTTCGACGTCGGATCCGTCACCGCGAACACCGAGTAGTACTTGGCGACTCCCCCGTTGGTCGTCCACTTCTTCTCCCCGCGGATGACGTACTCGTCCCCGTCGAGCTCGGCGGTGACCGCGAGCCCTCCCGCGTCGGATCCCGCGAGCTTCTCGGAGAGGCAGAAGGCCATGCCCGCCTTCCCCGCGGCGACGTCGGGGAGGATGCGCTGCTTCTGCTCGTCGGTGCCCCCGAGGATGACCGGGAAGGCGCCCAGCGCGTTCACTGCGTAGGCGACCCCGAAGCCCGCGTCCGCCTTGGCGAGCTCCTCGGTGACCAGGGCGAGGGCAATGAGGCCGCTGCCGTTGCCGCCGTATTCCTCGGGGACGAAGGTCCGGTAGAGGCCGGCATCGGCCACCGCCTTCGCCGCCTCGTAGTTGTACTCCTGGGCCCGGTCGTACTTGCCCGCGAGGGGCCGGACGTGCTCGTCGGCGATCTTCCGGGCGATGGCCTTCTGCTCGAGGGCCTGCTCCGAGAAGCGGATGTCGTGAAGCATGGAGAGATCCTGGGGCTGGGTCGGAACTGGGGGGGGCGGGCAGGCCTCCGAAGACCGCGGTTTCCGACGGATTCGAGCGCGCGAGTATATCCCCCGCACCCCCCCGACCGTATCCGGAAGCGGCCCGCGATCGGAGGGATCGGTCCCGACGGCGAGAGGCGGGGAGAGGCTCGGGCGGGGAATCGGGAGGCGGATGGAGTTAGGGTGTTGCAGCCATGCACCCGGAATCCCGCCCTCGCCCCTCCCCCACCGTGCGGGTCCTTGGCGCCCTCGTCCTCGTGGCGCTCACCTTCGGCGCGTTCGGCCGAGTGGCGGGGAACGACTTCGTCCACCTCGACGATCCGACGTACGTCGTCGAGAACCCGCGGGTGACGGCGGGGCTGACGGGAGAGGGGGTGGCGTGGGCCTTCACCACCGGCCACGCCTCGAACTGGCACCCGCTGACCTGGCTCTCGCACATGCTCGACTGCGAGCTCTTCGGGCTCGAGCCGGCCGGGCACCACCTGATGAACGTCGGGTTCCACGCGCTCGCCGCGGCCTTGCTCTTCCTGGCCCTGTGCGCGATGACGCGGGAAGTCGGACCGAGCCTGTTCGTCGCCGCGCTGTTCGCCCTGCATCCCCTGCGAGTGGAGTCGGTCGCGTGGACGGCCGAGCGCAAGGACGTGCTCTCCGGGGTCTTCTGGATGCTCACCATCCTCGCCTACGCGGGCTACGCGCGCCGGCCGGGCGCCGTCCGCTATGCGGGGCTGGTCCTCGCCTTCGCCCTCGGGCTGATGGCGAAGTCGATGCTCGTCACGCTGCCCTTCGTGCTGCTCCTGCTCGACGTCTGGCCCCTGGGGCGCTGGCGCCTCGGACGGGGCGAGACGGCGGGAACGGGCGTTCCCCTCTCTCGCCTCCTCCTCGAGAAGGCGCCGCTCCTGGCGCTCGCGATCGCGGCGGGAGTGGTGACGGTGATCAGCCAGAGGGCGGGGGGAGCGATCGGCATGCTCGAGACCATCTCGCTGGGAGCCCGGGGCGCGAACGCGCTCGTGACCGGCGCGGCCTATCTGTGGATGACGGTGTGGCCGATGGGGCTGGCGTGCTTCTACCCGCACGCGGCGATCGTCCGGCCGGGCGAGCTCGCGGCTCTCGGCGTCCCCGCGATCGCCGCCGGAGCGTTCCTGGCACTCGTCACCGCCCTGGTCGTCCGCGGTCGGGCCCGGCGTCCCTACGCGCTGGTCGGCTGGCTGTGGTACCTCGGCACGCTCCTGCCGGTGATCGGTCTGCTGCAGGTGGGGATGCAGGCACGCGCCGATCGCTACACCTACCTGCCGATCATCGGCGTGTACCTGGTCGCGGTCTGGGGATTCCGCGATCTCGTTCGCGCACGACCCCGCCTTCGACCCTTCTTGCGGGCGGCCGCCGTCCTGGTGCTCGCGGGGTGCGCGATCGGCACGTGGGTGCAGATCGGCCACTGGCGGAGCAGCGAGGCCCTGTTCTCGCGGGCCGTCGAGGTCACGGAGCGCAACTACATGGCGCACCTGAACCTGGGCGCCGCCCTCGCCGAGCGCGGCGAGGAAGACGAGGCGATGAGGCACTACGAGCTCTCGCTGGAGTTCCATCCCCCGAACCCCTTCGCCCACAACAACCTGGGAAGCGTCCTCGTCCTTCGGGGGCGCGAGCCGGAGGCGATCGAGCACTTCGCGGAGGCGATCCGCCTTCGCCCGAACCTCGTCGACGCCTACGTGAACCTCGGCATGGTCCTGTCGAGGACCGGCGAGTACGCGCGAGCCCGCGAGGCGCTCGAGAGAGGGCTGCGCCTCGATCCCGATCATCCGGAAGGTCACAACGAGCTCGGGTTCGCCCTCGAGAACCTCTCCGAGCCGGACCTCGCCCTCGAGCACTATCGCGAGGCAATTCGTCTCTCGCCCGGTCTCCTCGAGGCCCGCAAGAACGCGGCCATCCTCCTGATCGAGCGGGGCGAGCTCGGCCCGGGGAGAATCGAGCTCGAGGCCGTGCTGGCGCTCGCCCCCGAGGACGGGGACGCGCTGCACAACCTCGGCATCACGTTGCATCGCCTCGGCGACCTCCGCGGCGCCGTCGCGCGCTACCGCGAAAAGCTCACCGCCGGACTCACGTCGCCGAGCACGCTGAACAACCTCGCGTGGATCCTCGCCACGTGCCCCGATCCCGAGCTCCGCGACGGTGAGGAGGCCTTGCGGCTGGCGGAGGAGTGCGCGCGGCTCTCGTCCGGAGAGAATCCCAGGCACCTTCGAACCCTCGCCGCGGCCCACGCCGCCACCGGAGCCTTCGAGGCCGCCATCGAGTGGCAGGCGATGGCGATCGATCTCGCTCCGGAGGAATGGAAGGGGGAGCTGGAGGAAGACCTGCAGCGCTTTCGGGACGGGGAGAGTCTGAGGAAGTAGCTACTTCCCGAGCTCCTCCAGGAGCTCGGGCACGAGGGCTTCCTGCCCGTACGAATCCCAGTGCGTGTCCGCGGCGAGGAAGCACATCGCTCCCCTCTGCGCCACCTCCTCGAGGCAGGACGTCGCGGAGAGGTAGGCGATATCCTCGGCCTCGCAGAAGTCGCGCAGCAGGAGCTCGAGATCTCCGCGGTGCCGCAGAGCCATCTCGAGGAAGAGCTCCGGCGCCGGGGTCACGGGCTTCGGCCGGCCGAAGTCCGCCATGCGGGCGATCAGCTCGGCGTCCTGGTCCACGTAGGGGAGGTAGACCTCGGCCTTCGAGGGCAGGTAGACCACCAGGAAGCGCGCGCCCGCCTCCTCGGTCAGATCGCGCGCCTGGCGGAGCGCGTCCTTCGATCCCGTCCAGCCGGGGTAGCCCTCCCACTGCTCGGCCGTCCAGCTCAGGATCCACACGTAGTCCGGGAGCATCCAGAGGAGCTGCGTGCTTCCGCCGGGCTGAGTGAGGGAGAGTCCGGGATGAGGCTCGATCCGGCGTCTCGCGCGCTTGCTGCCCACAAGGTGGCGCACGATGCTCGGGAGACGAAAGGTCGGAGGCTCGCGCCCCGCGTGGACCTTGCCGTAGGTGTCCTCGCCCCGGTTCTTGTGTCGGAGCATCGTTGCGGTGTCGAGGGGGTCGTTTCCTCCGAAGAAGAACCAGAGCACGAGCTCGGGACGTTTCGGGAGTCCCTCGGTCTCGAGCAGCCAGAGCTGCTGAAACGGTCCGGTGGCGGCCACGCCCAGGTTGTAGACGACCTTGTCGAGAGCCTCGGCGAGCATCGACTGCAGCCCGCGTGGCCGGACGCCTCCCGCGCAGACCATGAAGGAGTCGCCCACGAGCACCACGTCCGCCCGCTCGGGGATCGAGAGATTCGGCAGGCCGAGCGAGTCGACGCGCAGCTCGACCTCCGGGAAGCGGCGGGCGTCCGAGTCCTCGTCATCGGGGACGATGCCGTGCTCGGAGAGATCGCTCGGGGGCGGTCCGACGTAGTCGCCCACGTAGAGGGGCAGGGGCACCTGGTCGATGGGAGTGCGATCCAGGAGCTCCGGCTCGAAGAAGCCGACGCCATGGAGGGGATAGAGCCGGCGGTAGGAGTTGGGGATCAGGCTGGGGAAGACGTGGAGCGCGACCTCGAGGAGCACGAGGGTCACGAGCAGCGAGACGGCGACCTTGATCGCCAGGAAGCCGATGCGTTTTCCGATCGGTTGGGGCATGGTTCGCCGGATCCGGAGGGATTCTCTCGCAAAGGCGCGGAGGCGCAAAGAGAAGAAGGGGAGTTGCCTCGCGCCGGACTACCGACGCCGGGCCCAGACGATGTGGCGGGGAGAGTCCGGCGTGGCCTCGGAGCCGTCGAAGTCGCCCTCGACCCGGGCCACGTCGAGGCCACGGGGGTTGAGCAGGGCGCGGAGCTCCTCCGGTCCGTACAGGCGCACGTCCTCTCTCCAGCTTCGTTCGGAGCCGTCCGGCTCGAGAAGGGTCACCGCCTTGGTGACGCGGCGTCCCCACTCCTCGAGGCTTCGCCGCTCGATCAGGACGCGGCCGTCGCGTTCCTTGCGGGATTCGGGCACGAGTGTGGCGCGGATGCGGTCGGCGTTCATCAGGTCGAGGACCACCATGCCTCCCGGGCGCAGGAGGCGGGCCAGCTCGTCGAGCACCATCGCATTCTCTCTCTCGTCGAAGTACCCGAAGGAGGAGAACAGCATCGTCACGCCGTCGAAGGCCCGGTCGGTGAAGGGGAGCGCGCGCATGTCGCCTCGCACGAGCCGGCCCTCGAGTTCCTCGGCCCGCTCGAGCAGGTCGGCGGAGAGGTCGAGGCCGACGGCGCTCAGCCCCTGCCGCCGCATGGCGAGGGTGTGCCGGCCGAAGCCGCAGCCCAGATCGAGAACCCGCCCCTCGAGCCCTCCCCGCACGAGCCCCTCGACCTCGGCCCGCGCGGCGGCCGCGTCGCGGTGGGGGTAGACCTCGAGGTAGCCGTGCTCGAAGGCGTCCCGATACCAGGGTTGCGAGGAGGTCACGATCGGATCGGTGGGATTTCGGGGGCGGCGGGCCCCGGGGAGGAGAGCGGTCATTATCCGCGAGAGCGGC
>CAYRXS010000385.1:0-5193 GCA_964428225.1 uncultured Planctomycetaceae bacterium | reverse complement strand
TCGGCCTCCGCGGCGGCGAGCACGATCTCCTCTCGCATCCCCTCTTGCTGGTCCAGCCGCTGGTGGCGGTAGCGAAGGGTGCGGAGCTGAACCAGGTCGAGGCCGTCTCGGCGAAGCGTCTCGGCGAGATGGCGGTGAATGGCGGCCTCGATCTCGCGCTTGGCGTCGAGGTCACCGGAGAGATCGGCCGCTGCCCGGGTGCGAAGTTGTTCCTGGAAGGCGGAGTGAAGCTCTTCGTAGAGGAGGCTTCGCAGGTCGCCATCTCGATACAGCAGCTGCGACTTGAGCTCGTTCACCGCAAAGAGACGCGCATCGTCGATGCGCACCACGACACGGCAGTCGACGTCGAGGCGAACCGGATCGCGGGTGAAGACGTCCCGCGCCGAGAGGTCCAGGGAGATGTCCCCGGCGTCGTAGACGATCAGCGAGACATCTCGTGGAGAGCGACCGAGCAGCTCCTTGAGGCGAGCCTCGGTAAGCCGGCCGGCAGGAAGCTCGGAGACGAGCTCTCCGCCGGCCAGAAGCAGGGCCTTGGTACCGTGGGGCACCTCGAACCCCTCGCGGCCGATGCGCGCCAGCTCGTCAGATCCGATCCGGGCCGCGAGCTCTCCGGGGCGACGGCTCCAGCCACCCTGCGACACCACGGGCGCTTCCGTCGCCGACGCACCACAGGAACCACAGAAGCGGTGCGTCGATTCGAGCGGGGCCCCACACTCTGCGCATTGCGTCACCGACATGCTCCGCCTCCTCTATCGTGTGTAACCAGCGGCCTCGGCTGCGAGGCGCTCCACATCTGCGGCACACCGTTCCAAGGCACTCGGCTCCGCTTCGCCGATCGCGCGTTCGAGCTCACGCGCCGCCGCGGAGGCCTTGGTCGTGCCCTTCTCGAGCGCCGAACGGCGCCTCTTCAGGACTGCGGCCGGCACCTGGTCGAGGCGTTGCTCCAGATCGCGCAGTGCCCGGACCGAGTCGTCGATTCGAATGGCTCGCGCGCTATCTCCTGTTCCCACCACACCGCTCCGGGCCTCTTCGATCCGGCGTCGCGCCTCGCGGAGCTCTTGCCGGATATCCCCGAGCCGGTCCTGCTGGGCCAGCTCTCTGCGCGCTCGGCTCTTTCCTCGGCGCGACACCCACACTCCCGTGGCCGCTCCGCACAACCCCAGGACGCCGAGAGCACCGCCGGCCTCTCTCCGGTAGGGCAGAGGCGCCTCCACGGTGATCTCCTGCTCGGCTGCCGCGATGGTGCCGCGCTGCAGGTCGTCCAGGCGGAAGTGAACCTGCAGCCGAGCCGACAGGAACCCCGGTCGCGAGGAGAGCACCCGCACCAGGACGAGCCCTTCGGCGCCCAGCATCCGGCCGAGCTCGATCCGGCTCTCGGGTTCTACCGCCGCGCTGAGCTGACGACTCTGCTCCTCGAGGAGCGCCGCCTGCTGCTCCCGCTCCACCAGTCGGAAGCGGGGATCGTCTGAGAGCCTGGAGACGAGAGCGCGCTCCACCGCCCCGTCCGTGTCGCCCTCGACTGGCGCAACCGCCAGCAAGCGCAGGTGAATATCGGTCGGGATCGCCGCCGCCATGCGGTCCGCCGCCTGGCCCGCCGCATCTTCCCGAAGCTCGGGAAGACAAGCGGTGAAGGCGAGAAGGAGCCCCAGTGCGTAGCAGAGCCTCGTGGCCTTCATGGATCCATTCTCCCTTGGGGGACAGGCGCCGTCAACCGCGCGTGTACGCTCCGCGGATCGAAGGAGACGACCTCCAGATCCGGCTCCCGGTCGAGCCGGGTAGCAAGATGGGCACCCTTCTGGCTGCATTGGACCGTCCAAACCCCCCGTCCCGCCTGGAAGCCGACCGGATGTGGCTCTACCGCCGTGGTCCAGCGGAGGGCACGAAGCAGGGCTGCGACACGGCGATAGGCAGCCAGATCCGGGAGGCCGGTGATCTCCACCCGGACCCGGCGGGAAGACCCCGTCAGAGTGTCGGCGAGCAGGGCCTCGACCAGGCGTTCTGCCAGCTGGGCAGCGCCCTGCGCCGCCGCCTTCCGCGCGTTCTGCCCAAAGCCGGTAGCCTCGGCCGCGACACCCGCCCCCTGGCCATCGACCCGCGCCGCACCGTGAACACGGCGCGCGTGCAGATTGGTGTGGAGCTCCTCGTCGCCGCTGCTCTCGAGCCGAACCACGATGCGCCGCGCCGCCTCGTCAGCGGATGCGATCCCTTCGCTCGCCAGGCGTGTCCGCAGGGCCGCATCCACCGCATCCCGCAGATCCGCGTCCGCACCCTCCACGAGAAGCGAGACCTCGTGCCCGGGCGCGAGCGCAGCTTCAGCCGGAGGATCGACGGTCACCGATGCGAGCACGCGGTAGAGCCCTCCCTCCACCGGACCCTCCTCCAGCACTTCGAGTGCGCTCACCTGGCCGAGAGTCCGGGAGGAGACCACTGAATCCACCAGCAACTCGTTGGCGACGAGGGCGCTCCCGTCGAGCTGCACACCGGCCACCTGCTCGACCGCTCGCAGTCGGGCGTCGGCGATGGCCTCGTCGCGCGCAGCCGCGACATCTCCCGAGATCACCGATCCGAAGCCTTCGACCCGGACGGTCCGCGGGGGAGCGGGCTGGCCGAGCGCAGCTCCGGCGAGGGCGAATGGCACCAACACTGCGAGCACTCGCGTCACGGCCTCCATCAGCGGACCTCGAGCAGCTTCCCCAGACGGCTCACGGAGACGAGCGCCTCGCCCCGCGTCACCAGGCCCACGAGATCGAACCGGCCGTTCTCCTTCAGGGCGAGCAGATCGAGGGCGATGGCCGTCCGCGCAGCACCGCGGGCGAAGTGTTCGGCGGGGACATCGGGAGGCGCCGGCTGCGCCTCGACCGCGGCGGCCTCCGCTGCAGCGCCTCCACCCGCGCGCATGAGAACATCTTCGAGAGCCAACGCCCACTCCGCCCGCAGGATCGCCCGGTCTGGCTCGAAGCGCCCGTCGGGGCGAATCTCGAGCCCGCGCAGACGGATGCCCGTGGCGAAGGCAATCGACCCGAGCCTCGCGTCATGCACGGCATCTTGCGGAAACGGGGTCGGATCGACCAGACCCGTCTCGGTGGGAAGGGCAAGCGGAGGCGCAGAGTCCGGCGTGCCGGTGGCGGCCAGACGCACCTGCAGGTCGAGGCCGCGCACCAGGAGATCCGCGGCCTCTGCGCGCGTGATGGGGCTCTGCGACTCCTCGGTGTACTGCTTCGAGACGGACCGCGGGACGGGCCGATGTGTGGTTGCGCAGGCACCTGCGAAGGCCACGAGAACGAGCGCCAGCACGATCGTTTGGGTCCTCATCATTCCACCTCCTCGCCATCGAGCACCAGGGTAACGCGACACTTGTCGAGCAGGCGCGACCGCGCGTTCTCGGCCAGCAGCCGCGCTGCGTCCTCGCTGCTCACCACGGCGTCCGGCCCATCCATACGCAGCACCCGGATCACCAGCGGGCTCTCGCCGGTACGCTCGCCCTCGCGGGCGACCGCAACCGAGGGCGCGTAGCCCATCAGCCCGTGGCGGACGAGATAGTCGCTCGGAACATCTCCTGCGCCGTACACCACGCGACCTTCGGGGTCGAGGATCCGGGGAAGCATCGCCGGGGCGCCACCGAGGCCACTGGCATCGAGCACGATTCCGGTGAAGGCCGGCTCCGCACCACCGGCGACAGCGGCACCACCCAGGGAGGGCGCGGTGGCCCTACGCTCGACCTTGCCCTTCTCGAGCACCCACTCCGTGGTGGGGCCGGCCAGGGCCGTCGGCCCGCCGTGCAGCGAAAGCTCGAGGATCACCTCCGCCCAGATCGAGCCGTCCGCGTCGCTGGTGACCCGCTCCTCCACCACCTGGGCTCCACGCACCAGCGACGATACCCGGGTGCGGAGATTCGCGTCGAGCATCAACTCGCGGTCGTAGGTGGCGTCCGCATCGATACGGATTCCGGAGACCACCTCGGCGAGCCGCTCGTAGGCCAGATGCCTCGCCGTCTTCACCGCAATCGAGCGAGCGTGGGCGGAATTGATCACCTCGCGCGGGTCAGCGGTGGCGCCAGCCATCACCTGAATCGAGCCACCGGCCCAGTCGAGCCGCCACGCCTGGCTGAGAATCCCACTGGCGCTGGCCTGCTGGCCCCGCAGATCGACCGCAGACGCTGCTGTGGGCTCCTCCCACCAGTCTGCCGCGGTAGCGCCGCCGCTTCCGAGGCAAACGACCAGAATCAAGCTCAGGGTCCGGAGCGAGTGTCTCATCTTCATTCTCCTCTCGAAGCGAGTGGCCGCCGTTGCCGAACGGGGACCGGAATGAGCGATTGGAGACTCCGGCCCCGCTCGGCGATGCGGTAGCGGAGCCGGAGCTCCTCTCCCCCGAAACGGATTGTCGCACAATCGTCGAGCTCTGCGTCACGAACCCGTCGGCCGTTCAGCAGCGTGCCGTTGGTGCTGCCGAGATCGCGCACTCGAACCCTGCCATTGCGGACGTAGAGCTCCGCGTGGTCGAGGGAGACGCGGGGGTTGTTGAGCACGATCTCACATTCCGCGCCGCGGCCCACCCGCAGGCGCTCGCTCCCGCCGATCGGGCGGTTGCCGAAGGAAGTCTCGATGTCTGCCACTACGCCGTTGGCATCCTCTCCCCTGCTGCTCCCGAGCAGCGACTCGCCGACAACGGTGAGGGCAATGGTGGCCTCGGGCACAAGAGTGGCAGCCTTGCCCAGCTTGCCCTCGACCTCAGGCGCGATGGGGATCGACTCGCTCCGACTGGCCGCGGCGGGCTCCAACTCGCCCTCTCCGTAGGCCACCTCCACCTCGATGGCATCGGGCTCGAGACCGTGCGACAGCTCGATCCGCACCACGGGATCTCCCGCGGTGCGGTAGCCGCGCTCGCGCGCGTGGTCCCGCACCGCGGCGGCGATGCTCTCCTCGGCGGCGCGAAGCACCGCGCGCAGGCGCGCCTCGCTGGCGGGGACGCGAACCGTGACCTCGTGGCCCGCGAAGAGATCGTTGCCGATGCGGAGGCGGCTCCGATCCACCTCCCGGATCACCCGCCGGTCGAGCCGGGCGAGCACCGCCTTCGGCCGGAGCCAGGCGCCCTCGAAGAACGCCTCCAGAAAGGCCTCGATGCGGTCGAGCAGGCGCATGGTGTCTCCTTCGGGCTTGATTCTAGAGAGAGGACGGGGCAGAGGGCCGACTTTCT
>CAYRXS010000384.1:0-5200 GCA_964428225.1 uncultured Planctomycetaceae bacterium | reverse complement strand
TGCGCTTCGCCAGGTTGGTCAGGGCCTTCTCGGAATTCGCGAGGGCACGGTTCAGCTTGGCGATGCGCCGCTCGAAGTTGTCCACCCTCGAGCGGTAGGCGGCGGCCCGCTCCTCCTGGACCCGCCGGCGGTCGTCCTCGACGGTCTGGGTGGTGAGGACGACGAGCAGGCTCTGCAGCTCCTCCGGGGTGATCTCTCCCCGGTCGGCCCGGGCCAGGAGCTCCTGCACCCGGGCGGCCATGTCGTGGCGGTGGATCTCGTCGAAGGATCGAGCGCTCTCCTTCTCGACAGCGTCGTCCATCTCCTGGAGGCTGGAGAAGAAGTCGAGCTTCTTCATCAGCTCGTCGAGCTCCTTCTGGGCCTCGTTCCGCGCGCGGAGGATCTCGTTGCGAGACCGCTCGAGCTCCTCCATGAAGCGCTGGCGGGTCACGCCTCGCACGTTGCGGGCGTTGTCCCGCAGGAGGGTGAGGAACTCGCGCCGCACCTCCTCCTGGATCATCTCGACGGTCTTCGCGTCGTAGGTACGCAGACGCTTGCGCAAGGTCCGCGAGACGGCCAGGTGGATGACGGCTGCCAGCGGCTCCTTCCCGATCACCTTGAGGCGGCGCGCCGCGGGGGAGAGCGGGGGCGCGGGCTTCAGGATCGAGGGATCGTGGGCAGAGTCCTTCCGCCGTCCGGAGGGTCCGGTCTTCGTCATGCTCGGGGCTGCGGGAGGGGATTCCCGCCCTTCGATCGTAGCTCGAAACCACCTCTTTCGCACGGGGTCACCGTGGGGGGTCGCGGTATCGGTCCCGGGGCGCTAGAACGGTGCTCCGAGAAGCTTTCGGGCGGGATGTAGGTATTCCTTTCCCGGTCGCCTAGAAGAATACGAGCCCCCGCGTCGACGATGCGATTCGCCACTCCCCTCTCTCCCCTGCTCGCCCTTGCGATCCTCGCGGGGCCCGCCCTCGCCCACGGGGGAACCTTCACCGGGTACAAGACCGGCCAGGCCCCGAGCCATCCCTACGGCGCGGGCCAGCCGCCCCCCACCATTCCCGCGGGGTCGCCGGTCGCCAGGCCGCCCGGGTTGACGGGGACCGGTGCGTTCACTCCCCTCGCCGCCCTGTTCCAGATCGACCTGACCGAGTGGTCCTGGTGGTGGGAGCTCAACAAGGAGCCCTTCCTCCGACTCCGCGCCCGGCTGCTGGACACGGGAGCCGTGTCCGGAAGCGACGGCTTCTTCCTCGGGCGCGGGGCGCAGGAGCAGCGCTCCGACGACGGGGTGAGCCCGACTCCCGACATGATCCGCGACGAGATCGTCCCCGCCCTCCTGCGGGCCATGGAGGACGAGCGCTCCCAGGACATCCTGACCGCGTGCCTGATCGCTCTCGCCCGGATCGGCGAGGACCGGCTCGGGGCGGAGACCGAGCTCGAGCCGGTGCTCCGGGAATACCTCGGCCACATGGACCGGACGGTGGCCGAGACCGCGGTGGTCGCGCTCGGGATCCTCGGTCGGGAGACCTCCGTCTTCCTGCTCTCCGACATCCTCCGGGACACGAAGGCGGGACGCGCGGCGGTGAAGGAGACGGAGGTTTCCTATCGCCTGCGCGCCTTCGCGGCCTACGCCCTCGCGCTCATCGGCGCGCAAAGCGAGCGCGAGGACGTTCGTCGCTTCGTCGTCCACGTGCTCACCCGCGGGATCGAGGAGGACGACACGCCGTCCGCCGACCTCTCCGCGGCCTGCGTCATCGCCCTCGGTCGCGTTCCGCTGGAGTCGTGCGGCGAGTTCGTCGAGGCGAAGCGCGGAGTCGTCACTCCCAGCACGGGCTCGCGGGAGGCCCAGGTGGCCTTCCTGCTCGAGCTGTTGCGCGACGACCGGAAGCTGAAGCGGCTCGCGCGGGCCCACGTGCCCACGTCCCTCGCCCTGCTCGCATCCGGGCCGGCGCTCGACGGGAGCGAGGTGAAGACGCGCGTGGCCGAGGCGTTGCTCGGACGGCTCGTGGCGAGCCGGCACGAGGATTCGGGCGTGCTCGCCTCCTGCGTGGTCGGCCTGGGGTCGATCGGCGATCCCGACGCGGACGAGCTCGACGTGAGGATCCGCCGCGCCCTGATCGGGATCTCCTCGCACACGAGCGATCGGCAGTCTCACCGCTATGCCCTGGTCTCCGCGGGACAGGTCGCGGAGCGCGACGGGCGCGGCGAGCCGGTGGGAGTCGCGGAGCTCCGCAGCCACCTCCTGCGTCGGCTCGCCGGCGCCAAGGGGGACATGAAGTACTGGGCGGGCCTGGGCCTCGCCATGGTCGGGCGGGGCGAAGCCGCGCGGGGCGAGATCCCCTCGGACTCGATCACTCGCGCCCTGCGCCACGAGCTCAAGACGGCGCGGACGCCGCTCGAGGTCGGGGCCTTCTCGATCGCGTGCGGGCTGCTGCGCGACGTCGAGTCGTCGGAGCTCCTCAGGGACAAGCTCCAGCGCACGCGCGAGGACAAGGCCCGCGGCCACGCGGCGATCGGGCTCGGCCTCCTGAACGACCGCGACTCGCTCGTCCCGATCCAGCGGCTCGCCGACGACTCCACGTACCGTCCGGACCTCCTCCGCGAGCTGGCGATCGCCCTCGGGCTGCTCGGGGATCGCACCGCGGTCGACCTTCTGCTCGACAAGCTCGAGCGCGCGCGGGCGCTGTCCGCCCAGGCGTCGATCGCGCGCGCCCTCGGACGCATCGGCGACCGCCGTGCGGTGACCCCGCTCGTGGCGATGCTCGAGACGGAGCGACTGTCCGACCAGGCCCGCGCCTTCGCCGCCGTCGCCCTCGGGATCGTCGCGGACACCGACGAGATGCCCTGGAACACCGTCCTCGCGGTGGGGCTCGACTACACCTCCGCCCCGGTCACCCTCTTCGACCACCAGGGATTCGGCGTCCTGAACATCCTGTAGTCGAGCCGCGACGGTCGGCGCCCGCCCCCGTGCCCGCGCGGAGCACGAGGACGGCTAAGATACGAGCATGTCCTCCCCGAGACCGAGCGATGGGCCCCGCCGGTGGGTCATGGGGGCGGCGGTCTTTCTCGTGGCCCTGCTCCTGCGAACGGTCTTCCTCCTCGAGATCGCGGACTCGGCGTTCCATTCCGTCCTGGTGGGGGACGCCGCCCTCTTCGATGCGTGGGCCAGGGCGATCGCCGCGGGGGACTGGCTCGGCGAGGAGGTCTTCTACCAGGCGCCCCTCTACCCCTACTTCATGGGCCTGGTCTATCGCCTCCTCGATGCGGATCCACAGTGGGTCCGGGGCGTCCAGATCCTGCTCGGCTCCGCCTCCTGTTCCCTGGTCGCCATCGCGACCGCGCGGCGGCTCCCACCTCTCGCCGGGTGGGTCGCGGGCATGGCGCTGGCGATCTACGCCCCGGCCATCTGGCTGGACGGGACGATCCACAAGGCCTCGCTGGGGCTCTTCCTGACCTCGCTCCTGCTCGTCCTCCTCCTCCCCGCGCAAGGACGCGTCTCGCGCGCTCGTGCCTTCGCGTGCGGCGCGGTCCTCGGCCTGCTCGTCCTGACCCGCGAGAACGCCGGGATCCTCCTCCCGGTGCTGCTGGCCTGGCTGTGGCTCGGTCCGAGCGCAGGATCGCGCGGAGCCCGCTTCCGGACCTGCGCCGGCGCCCTCGCCGGCCTGGCCCTCGTGCTGGGAATCATCGCCGGGCGCAACCTCGCCGTCGGCGGAGAGCCCCTGCCGACGAGCTACAACGCGGGCGTGAACTTCTACATCGGGAACGGTGAGCGCTCCGACGGCCTGTACACGCCCCTGGTCCCCGGGCGCGCGCACCCGGACTTCGAGCGTGTCGACGCGACCCGCCTCGCCGAGGCGGCGGAGGGCCGGGAGCTCTCCTCGCTGGAGGTCTCCCGCTACTGGTTCGCCGAGGGGATCGCCTCCATCCGCGCCGCTCCCGGACGCTGGGCGGGCCTCCTCGCTCGCAAGGGGCTTCTCACCTGGAACCGTCGAGAGGTCATGGACGCGGAGAGCCTCGAGGCCTGCCGCCGGGAGTCGGTGACGGTGGATCTGCTGGCGCGCTTCGCGCACTTCGGGCTGCTGGGGCCGCTGGCCCTCGCCGGCGCGTGGTTCGCGCGCCGCCGCTGGCGGAGCGGCTGGCTGCTACCCGTTGCGGCCGGGGCGCTGGCCCTGAGCATCACCCTCTTCTTCGTGACCGCGCGCTTCCGCCTCGGGCTCGTGCCCTTCCTGGCCCCGCTCGCCGGGGCGGGCGTGCTCGGCTTCAAGGACTGCCTGTCGAGGAGCGGGGCGCGGGAGCTCTCGGTCGGTCTCCTCCTGCTGCTCGCCGGCGGGATCGTCTCCTTCTGGCCGACGGGCGGCTGGCCCTTCCACCTGCGCGGGAGCCCGACCGCCGTCGCCTACGCCAACGTCTCCGCCGCCCTGCGTCGGGAGGGACGCCCGGAGGAGGCCGTGGAGTGGGGGCGAAGAGCCCTGGAGGAGGACGACGAGAACGCGAACGCGCACTTCAACCTGGGGCTCTCCCTGGCGGAGCTCGACGCGCCGGCCGGCGCCGAGATCCACCTCGAGCGCTCGCGGTGGCTCGAGCCGAGCTTCGGCGCCGACGTCGAGAACCAGCTCGGGGTGATCGACGCCGAGCGCGGCGAGCTCGACGCCGCCATCGCCCACTTCCGTGCGTCGATCGCGCTCGATCCCGACGACCCCCGGACCCACGGCAACCTGGGACTGGCCCTCTCCCAGAGGTGGCGCCTCGACGAGGCGATCGAGGCCTTCGAGCGCGCCCTCGGGCTCGATCCCGACCACCTCGACTCCCTCCGCAACCTCGCCTTCATCCACGAGCTGCAGGGCTCTCTCGCGGAGACCGCGGCCCTGCACCGTCGCGCGCTGGTCGTCGATCCGGAGTTCCGTCCCTCGCTCCTGTGGCTCGCGTGGACGGCCGCCACGCACCCCGATCTCGCTCTGTGGGATCCGGACGAGGCCGTCCAGCTCGCCGAGAGAGCCGCCACGCTCGCCGGGGGCGAGGATCCGCGCGTCCTCGACATCCTCGCCGCGGCCTACGCGGCGGTGGGGCGCTTCGAGGACGCGATGCGAATCGCCCACGACGCCCTCGAGCTCGCCGCCGCGAGGCAGGACCCGGACCTGGCCGAGCAGATCGCCGCCCGCCTCGAGCTCTACCGTCAGGATCGGGCCTTCCGCTCGGGGAGATGAGCGGGATCGAAGGCGCGAGATTC